>NZ_JBMVFU010000012.1:0-226375 GCF_049538315.1 Nocardia sp. AB354
TCGCCGTCGCCCGCGCCGATACGCTGAGCGGCGCACCCCGAAACCCGCGGCCGACGCCTCGATCCGAGCGCGGCGGACATGCCATGGTGGAGGTGGTGCATTCGGTGAATCGACGTGGATCGGAGTCGGAGGGAAATGGTTGCGCAGTCGGTGGAGTCCGGGGTGCCCGCCCAGGTGGCCGGCATCAAACTCACCGAGCCCGCGTGGCTGTCGGAACGGATCGCCGATATGGGAATCTCCTGGGGCACAGGCAATTCCCGCGTGTCGGGCACGCTGTGGTGGTGTATGGCCGCCTCGGCGCTGGTCGATCCGATCACCGAGGCGTATGCGAGCGGCGCACCGGCGCCCGACCCCACGCTGGAAGGGCTGCGCTGCGAGATCCGGCCCGACGGTGGCATCGAGCGGATCGTGCCCGACGCCGTGAGCGAGTCCGAAGCGGTCGGCGCGGCGCTGGGGGAGTCGCTGCGGCGCGTCATCCCGGTGGTGGCACGGGTGACCGGCGCCGGTCCGGCGGCGCTGTGGGCGATCGTCGCCGATGCGATCGGTAACCGGGCCATCGACGCGGGCGACCCCGAGGCGGGTGCGCGGCTGGCCGCCCAGGTCGGCGAACGGTTGCCCGCGCCGCGATTCACCGATGTCGAATCGCGCACGTTCGTGCGGCGGATCTCCTGCTGCCTGGTCTACGAGGTGCCCGGCTGCGGTATGTGCACCAGCTGTCCGAAAAGGCCCGCCGCCGAGCGCGAGCGGCTGCTCACCGAGCTGGCCCGGCGCGGATGAGCGGGTCGCGGCCGATTCGCGGCCGGTCCATCGGCGCGCGACCGGTACTGTCCCGATAGCATTGGTCGCGCCGGTGACTTTTCTGTTCGTCGACCGGCCTGGACCGAGAATGCCGACATATTCAAGGAGAGCGCAGCCGTGACCACCTCAGCCCGCACAACCCTCGCCGCCCTCGTCCGGGTGCCGGCCGGGACGACGGCGGGCGCCGCGGTGCGCGAAGCGGGCCTGCCCACCAAGGGCCCCGACACCGTCGTCGTCGTGCGTGACGGCGAGGGCAACCTCAAGGATCTGTCCTGGGTGCCGGAGACCGACGTCGAGGTCGAGGCAGTGACCGCCGGCTCCGAGGACGGCCGCAGCGTCATCCGCCATTCGGCCGCCCACGTGCTGGCCCAGGCGGTGCAGCAGGAGTTCCCCGAGGCCAAGCTCGGCATCGGCCCGCCGATCAAGGACGGCTTCTACTACGACTTCCAGGTCGAGCGGCCGTTCACCCCGGAGGATCTGGCCAAGCTCGAATCCCGGATGAAGAAGATCGTCAAAGGCGCGCAACGGTTTTCGCGCCGGGTGGTCGAGGTCGACGAGGCTCGGGTGGAATTGGCCAAGGAGCCGTTCAAACTGGAGCTGATCGGCGACAAGTCGGGAATCGACGACCCGGAGATCATGGAGGTCGGCGGTAACGAGCTGACCATCTACGACAATCTCGACCCGCGCACCGGCGAGAAGGTGTGGGGCGACCTGTGCCGCGGCCCGCACATCCCGACCACCAAGTTCATTCCCGCGTTCAAGCTGACCCGCTCCTCGGCGGCCTACTGGCGTGGTGACCAGAACCGCGAGGATCTGCAGCGCATCTACGGCACCGCATGGGAGTCGCCGGAGGCGCTGGAGAACCATCTGCGCATCCTGGAAGAGGCCGAGAAGCGCGATCACCGCAAACTCGGCCTGGAACTGGATCTGTTCTCCTTCCCGGACGAACTGGGTTCGGGCCTGCCGGTGTTCCATCCCAAGGGCGGCATCATCCGCAAGGAACTCGAGGACTATTCCCGGCGCCGCCACATCGCCGCGGGCTACGAATTCGTCAACACCCCGCATATCACCAAGGGGCATCTGTTCGAGGTCTCCGGACACCTCGACTGGTACCGCGAGGGCATGTTCCCGGCCATGCACCTCGACGCCGAATACAACGACGACGGCACCGTGCGCAAGCCCGGCCAGGACTATTACGTCAAGCCGATGAACTGCCCGATGCACAATCTGATCTTCCGCTCGCGCGGCCGGTCGTATCGGGAGCTGCCGCTGCGGCTGTTCGAATTCGGGTCGGTGTATCGCTACGAGAAGTCCGGCGTCGTCCACGGGCTGACCCGGGTGCGCGGCATGACCCAGGACGACGCGCACATCTACTGCACCAAAGAGCAGATGCACGCCGAGCTGACCTCGACCCTGCAGTTCGTGCTGAGCCTGCTGCGCGACTACGGTCTCGACGATTTCTACCTGGAATTGTCGACGAAGGATCCGCAGAAGTTCGTGGGCTCGGACGAGTTGTGGGAGGAGGCCACCGACACGCTGCGCAAGGTCGCCACCGATTCGGGTCTGGACCTGGTACCGGATCCGGGCGGCGCCGCGTTCTACGGTCCGAAGATCTCCGTGCAGGCCAAGGACGCGCTGGGCCGTACCTGGCAGATGTCGACCATTCAGCTCGATTTCAACCTGCCCGAGCGCTTCGGCCTCGAATACACCGCCTCGGACGGCACCAAGCAGCGTCCGGTGATGATCCACCGCGCCCTGTTCGGGTCCATCGAGCGATTCTTCGGCGTGCTCACCGAGCATTACGCGGGCGCGTTCCCGGCCTGGCTGGCGCCCGTGCAGGTGGTCGGCATCCCGGTCGCCGACGCGTTCGCCGAACACCTCGACTCCGTGGTGGAGGAACTGCGCGCGCACGGTGTGCGGGCCGAGGTCGACCGCAGCGACGACCGGATGCAGAAGAAGATCTTCAACCACACCGCGCAGAAGGTGCCGTTCATGCTGCTGGCCGGCGAGCGCGATGTGAACGCCGGTGCGGTGAGCTTCCGATTCCGCGACGGCACGCAGGTCAACGGCGTGCCGGTCGCCGATGCGGTGGCGACCGTCGTCGACTGGATCTCGCGGCGCGACAACGCCTCGCCGAGCGCGGAAGGATTCGAGGTCCGGACCGGTGGGGCGTGAGTGAGGGCATGGTGGAAGAGGCTGTGACGCAACAGGATCCGGGTCGGATCGTCGACACGGGAGCGGGGGACCCGGACCGGTTGCAGCGATTGTGGACCCCCTACCGGATGTCCTACATCACCGGCGCGGTCGCGGCCGATCGCGGCAGCCGGAGCGCACCGGTCGACGCCGACGCGCCCGCCGGTGCCGAGGAGAAGACCTCGGCCGGGCTGAAGCATCCGTTCACCGAGATCCCGAAGATGTCGGACGAGGACGGACTGGTCATCGCTCGCGGTGAATGGGTGTTCGCGGTGCTCAACCTCTACCCGTACAACCCCGGCCACATGATGGTGGTGCCCTACCGGCGGGTGGCCGACCTCGAGGATCTCACCCCCGAGGAGAGCGCCGAACTGATGGCGTTCACCCAGCGGGCGATCCGGGTGATGAAGAAGGTGTCGCGGCCCGAGGGCTTCAACGTCGGGCTGAATCTCGGCGGGGTGGCCGGTGGCTCGCTGGCCGACCACCTGCACCAGCACATCGTTCCCCGCTGGGGTGGAGACGCCAATTTCATCACCGTCGTCGGCGGGGTGAAGGTGATGCCGCAGTTGCTGCGGGAGACGCGGGCCCTGCTGGCCGGGGCGTGGCACGAGGCGAAGGAAGTCGAGTAGCGTGCTGAGCTTCTTCGGTCGGGAGACGTTCGCCAAGGCGACCGCGCCGCTGGGACGGGCGCTGGTGAGCACCGGGCTCACGCCCGACGCGATGACGCTGATCGGCACCACCGCCTCGATCGTCGCCGCGGTGACGCTGTTCCCGACCGATCACCTGTTCTGGGGAACGATGGTGATCTGGCTCTTCGTCATGTTCGACATGCTCGACGGGGCGATGGCCCGCGCCCGCGGCGGCGGCACGAAATACGGTGCGGTCCTCGACGCCACCTGTGACCGCGTCGCCGACGGCGCCATCTTCGGTGCGCTCGCGTGGTGGTCGGTGTATCACGAGCACAGCAAGCATCTGTTCGTGGCGACGCTGGTGGTCCTGGTGACCTCGCAGGTGATTTCCTATGCCAAGGCGCGCGCGGAGGCGAGCGGGCTGTCGGCCGACGGCGGGATCATCGAACGTCCCGACCGTCTGGTGATCGTGCTGGTCGGGGCCGGCCTCACCGGCATCGGTGGCTATTTCGACGTCGAGTGGCTCACCTATGCGGTGTATGTCGCGATGTACATCCTGGCGGTGCTGAGCATCGTCACCGTCTTCCAACGAGTCCTGGCGGTACGGAATTCGGCCGGGGCCCGCGACGTGATCGCGCCGGTGACCAAGGCCGACTCCGATTCGGCGAAATGAAGGTGGTACGGGCGTGACGCAGATGAGGGCGGCGCTGACCGACGGGGCCTATGCGGCCGGGTGGCGACTGGTGCGGGGGCTGCCGGAGCGCACCGCGCGTCGCTGGTTCGACTTCGGTGGTGATTGGGCGGCCCGGCGTGCGAACCGTGCCGCTCATCGCGGCCGGGGGCCGAATCAGTTGCGCCGCAATCTCGCCCGGGTGCTGGGTGTCGACCCGCTCGAGGTACCCGACGAGTTGATCCACGCGTCGATGCGCTCGTATGCCCGGTACTGGCGCGAGGCGTTCCGGCTGCCGACCCTCGACCATGCGGCACTGGCGGATTCGCCGCTGATGCCGTTTCCGGAGGGCTTGGAACATCTCGACGAGGCACTGGCGCAGGGGCGCGGCGTGATCTTCGTGCTGCCGCATTCGGGAAACTGGGATATGGCCGGGGTGTGGCTGGTGCAGCACTACGGCAGCTTCGCCACGGTCACCGAACGGCTGCGACCGGAATCGCTGTTCGAGCGCTTCGTGGCCTACCGGGAGAGCCTGGGGTTCGAGGTGTTCCCGCTGACCGGCGGGGAGCAGCCGCCGTTCCGGCAGCTCGCGCAACGGTTGCGCGACAACAAGGTGGTCTGCCTGATGGGCGAGCGCGATCTCACCGGCAAGGGCGTGCCGGTGGAGTTCTTCGGCGAACGCACCTGGATGCCGGCGGGCGCGGCGAAATTGGCCATCGAGACCGGCGCCGTGCTGATGCCGGTGCACGCCTGGTTCACGGTGGATGAGCAGGGCCGTGAGGGGTGGGGGCTGAAAACCGAAGCGCCGCTGGATGTTTCGGAGGGTGTCGCGGCGGCCACGCAGCGGCTGGCGAATCGCTTCGCGGCCAATATCGCCGAACACCCCGCCGACTGGCATATGTTGCAGCCGCTGTGGGAGGGGGACCTGTCCCCCCAGCGCCTGGAGCGGATCGCGTCCGCGCAGGCCGTGCGCGGCGGTGAGCGGCCCGCCGGAGACGCGGTGTCATGAGAATCGGCATGGTCTGCCCGTACTCGTTCGACGTGCCGGGCGGAGTGCAGTCACATGTCGTGGAGCTGGCGCAGGTGCTGATCGAGCGCGGCCACAAGGTGAGTGTGCTGGCCCCGGCCTCCGACGACACCGAACTGCCGGAATTCGTCGTCTCGGCCGGGAAGGCGGTGGCGATTCCGTACAACGGTTCGGTGGCGCGGCTGTCGTTCGGGCCGACCGCCTACACCCGGCTGCGGCGCTGGATCGCCGACAGCGACTTCGAGGTCCTGCACGTCCACGAACCCAACGCCCCGAGCATCTCGATGCTGGCGCTGAAGGTGGCCGAGGGACCCATCGTGGCCACCTTCCACACCTCCACCACGAGGTCGCTGGTGCTGGCGACCTTCCAGGGCGTACTGCGGCCGTATCACGAGAAGATCAGCGGGCGAATCGCGGTCTCCGAGCTGGCGCGGCGCTGGCAGGTGGAGGCGCTGGGCAGCGACGCGGTCGAGATCCCGAACGGGGTCGACGTGCCGGCGTTCGCGAATGCGCCACTGCTGCAAGGGTATCCGCGCGCGGGCGGGACGGTGCTGTTCCTCGGTCGCTACGACGAGCCGCGCAAGGGGATGGCCGTGCTGCTGGGCGCACTGCCCACACTGGTGGCCCGGCATCCGGACGTGGAAATTCTGATCGTCGGCCGCGGGGACGAGGAACGCCTGCGCCGGGAGGCGGGCGAACACGCCGGACATCTGCGCTTTCTCGGTCAGGTCTCGGATGCGGAGAAGGCGTCGGCGATGCGCAGTGCCGATGTGTACTGCGCGCCGAACCTGGGCGGGGAGAGTTTCGGCATCGTGCTGGTGGAGGCGATGGCCGCCGGAACCGCCGTGGTCGCCAGCGAATTGGACGCCTTCCGCCGGGTGTTGCGCGACGGGACCGCGGGTGTGCTGGTGCCGGTAGGTGACTCCGCGGCGCTGGCCGAGGCGATCGACGGGCTGCTCACCGACCGCGCCCGCCGCGAGGATCTGGTGCGCACCGCGGACCAGGTTGTCGGCGAATACGATTGGCCGGTCGTGGCCGAACAGATTCTTCGGGTGTACGAGACGGTCACCGTCGGCGACGCCCGGGTGAGGACCGCTGGATGATCACCTTCTCCGCGACGACCATCCTGGTCCTCGCGCTGATCGCGGCGGTGATCATCGCCATCGGAGTGTGGGCCTACTCCACTGCCAACCGGCTCGACCGGCTGCACGTGCGCTCTGACCAGGCCCGCGACGCCCTGGAGTCCGCCTTGGCGCGACGCGCGGTGGTGGCCCGCACGGTCGCGATCTCGATGGCCGGGCCGATGTCGGAGTCCACGGCGGCGGAGCAGTCCAAACGGCTGATCGCATTGGCCGACCGCGCCGAACGCGCCGACTGGAACGATCGCGAAACCGCGGAGAACCAGCTCGCGGCCGCACTCTCCGCGGTCGACATCACCTCGTTGCGTCCGCAGCTGGTGGCCGAACTCGCCGACGCCGAGGCGCGGGTGCTGATCGCGCGCCGCTTCCACAACGACGCCGTACGCGACACGCTGGCGCTGCGTACCCGGCGCCCGGTGCGGTTGCTGCACCTGGGCGGTACCGCGCCGCTGCCCACGTATTTCGAGATCGCGGAGCGCGTCACCCCGGCGGCGACCACCGGACTCGAGGTCGACACCGTGCGCACCTCGGCCCGGGTGGTGCTGCTCGACGACGAGGATCGCGTGCTGTTGATGCGCGGCCACGACCCCCAGACTCCCGATTCGCCGTTCTGGTTCACCGTCGGCGGCGGCATCGAACCGGGGGAGACGCTGCGCACCGCGGCGGTGCGCGAGGTCTGGGAGGAAACGGGCTTGGCGCTGGACTCCACGCTGCTGCGCGGCCCGATCTGGCGGCGGGTCGCGGTCTTCCCGTTCAACGGGGAGCTGATCCGCTCCGAGGAACTGTTCTTCGTCGCCCGGGTGCGCTGGTTCGACCCGAAGCCCGCGGATCCGAGCGTCTGGGAACGTCGCTGCGTCACCGCCTACCGCTGGTGCCTGCCGCCGGATATCGCCGAACTCGACCGGATCGGCGAAACGGTGTACCCGTACCACCTGGACAACCTGCTGGCCGAGGCGCTCGCCGCCGCCGGTTCCGAGATCGAGCCGGAGGTCCGGTCGATCCGCTGAGCCGCGGCGAGTATTCGGGCCGCCTCATGCCGCGGCGTATCCGGTGAACGCGTCCGCGAGCACGACAACCATCCGGCCGCCCATCGCTTCCACCGTCGAGCGCAATCTGGGATCACCACTGGGCGGCAGCGACATCGACCATGCGGTCGAACCGTCGCCGGCGTCGATCGCGTGCACGGTGGCGCCGTCCGCGAGAACGAGGTGCCAACCGTCGGTGAGGCCGTCGCGCACCGTGTTCGCGAGCCGCGCCGGCTGCTGCCACACCTGGTGTCCGTCGGCGAGATCGAGGCCGATCAGCGCCGTCCCGTCGAGCGATCGGACGATCACCGTGTGATCCACTACTCCTTCGACCGCGCCCTGACGACCGGTGTGCTCGTCGAGGCCGATCTGTGGATTGGTCCACAGCACTCGCCCTGTCGTTCGGTCGTAGGCACTCTCGCCGGTGAGGATCGGCGGCGACGCGGTCGCGGTCGGATACCACTCGAGCAGGAAACTGGGGTTGCGGACCTCGGTGATCGAGTGGCCGTTGCGATCGAGAAGTGTGACTCGTCCCGCGCTCCAGCCGCGATCGATCACCTGCGTGGCGATGATCCCGCCGTCGAATACGGCGCCGACGGGCCCGGTGAACAGCGGGTCGCCGGTGCGCAGATCGTAGACGCGAACGCTGCCGTCGTGACCGTCCCGGAAGTAGTCCGGCGCATCGAGTCTCGGCCTGACCGCGTCTCCGGGAACCGGGGTCGGATACGTTCGGCGCCAGCTCGCCTCGATGTCGGAAACGGTTCCCCGGGTGACGACGGCGGTCATCCGGTCGGCGGTGCGGCCGGCGACGGAAACCACGCCGTCGCGCACCGCCACGTCCGTCACCTCGAAGTCCGTCGAGCGGTCCGTGGCTATCGCGCCGGTGGCGGCGTCGACGATCACCACTCGGTGGGTGCCGCGGCAGGTCAGCCGGCCGTCGAAGACGCGCTCGTTACAGCTGAGGAGTTTGCCGGCGTCGATCGTCCACCGCACCGCGCCGGTGTCCGGGTCGATGCCGTACAGCCGCACCGGTCCGGCTTTCGGTGCGGTGCCCGGCCCGGGCTCGCCGGGTACCGCGGTGGCCGCGACGATCATCGGCCCGGCGTCCATCGGCGAACCGTAGCCGTTGTAGTTGTCCAGGCTGTGCGGAAGTGCCAGCAGGACCGCGCCGGGCTCGTGCGACAGATCGGCGGCGCGTAACGTCCATCGCGGCACCGGGGCGGAGTCGAGCCGGCCGGAAATCCGGAACCGGCCACCGGCCGCGGGACCCGCCGGCGGCTGCTCCGGTGATCGGTTCACCCATACGACCGCTGCGACTCCCGCCACCACGGCCACGATCAGCACCGCGATCCAGATCCGGCGCGTGCCTCGACCGGTGAACCAGTGTGCGGCCGCGTTCATCCGGCGGTCTCCTTCATCCGTCCAGCCGGCTCACGCACCGGCCCCACTGTGCGAAAGAGGCAAGGTATCAGCCTCTTTCGAGGTAGGCGACCGAGGACGTCCCAGCGCCGGTAATGCCGTAGCTCGAAAGCCCCTTCTCGTCGACGATCCCCATCGTGGTCGGAGAAACTGTCACCGGCGGGCATCGGTCAGCGACGAGGACGTGCTGCCGCGTTCGGTGTGGACGACAACGCGCCGGAACGCCCGGAGGCCGGTGTCAGCGCGGCGCGATCGCACGGTTGCGAAGCGGTCACTCGGTCAGTGGTGGCCCGAGAGTTCCGTGGCGGATGCCAGTTCCTGGAGGGGAATGGTTGTGTCGGACCAGGTTTCGGGACCGTGGGTCGTTCGGGCGGCGATGAGGCTTCGGGCGGTGCGCAGGTCGGCGGGACGGCCCACGGCCGCCGCGGCGACCAGTCGACCCGCTCGCAGGGACAGTGCGACGAACTGCCCGGGGGTGTCGGTGGTGCGGACCACGACGTCGTCCTCGGTGTGCGGTCGCCCTGCGAATTGGATCGTGACGCCGTACTGCGTGGTCCAGCCCCAGGTGACCTCTTGCGCGGGGAGGGGTTGTCCGAGAACGGATTTCGCCACGGCGATCCCCTGTGACTGTGCACTGTTCCACTGTTCGGTGCGCCGGTGGACCCCGAATTCCGGATCGTAGACGGCGGCGGCGTCACCGGCGGCGAAGATATTCGGCGCCGAGGTCGTATAGGACTCGTCGACGAGGATCCCGTCCCCGACGGCGAGTCCGGCCTGACGGGCCACCTCGGTCTCCGGTTCCGCGCCGATCGCGACGAGCACACCGGCAGCGGTCCACTGACGTCCGTCGACAGCGGTGGCCCGGATATCGCCGTCGTCACCGTCGATCCGGTCCAGTACGACCGCGTCGTGAATGTCGACGCCCTTGCCGGCGTGCAGGTTTCGGCAGTGCACGCCGATCGCCGCCGGGGCCACCCGCTCCAGCGGAGCGTCACCCGCGTGCACGATCGTCACCGCCGCCCCGAGTCCACGCGCCGTCGCGGCGGCCTCGCAGCCGACCAGGCCGCCGCCCACCACGAGCAGCGATCCCCCGGTCACCACGGCCGCGCGCAACGCCTCGACATCCGCCGCGGTGCGCAGCGTGTAGGCGCCCGATTCGGGACCGGGCAGTTCTCGGGCGCGCGCGCCCGTGGCGAGCACCAGGGCGTCGTAGCCGAGGGTTTCGCCGGTGCCCAGATGTAGCCGGTCGCGGTCGACATCGATGCCCGCGACCGGGGTCCCCGGGCGCACCTCGATGCCGAGTTCGCGCCACGATTCCGCGGATTCGAGCAGGAGCCGGCGTTCGTTCGCGGTACCGGCGAGCAATTCCTTGGAGACCATCGGGCGGCGGTAGGGCAGCCGGTCCTCCGCGCCGAGCAGCACGATCTCACCGGTGTAGCCCTCGGTGCGCAGAGCGCGGGCGGCGGTGGCGCCCGCGACCCCCGCACCCACGACGACGATGCGTCCGGTCATGCGCGACTGACCTCGACCATCTCGAAATCCGCCTTGGCCGCACCGCAGTCGGGGCAGGACCAGTCCTCGGGAATGTCGTCCCAGCGGGTGCCCGGCGCGATGCCGTCTTCGGGCCAGCCGAGCGCCTCGTCGTATTCGAATCCGCATTGCAGGCAACGGAACAGCTTGTAGTCGCTCATATCATGCGCCTTTCGTGAGGGTCGGATCGTGGCTCGCGAGATCGAAATCGACCTTCTCCCGCACGCCGCAGTCGGGGCAGCACCAGTCGTCGGGTATCGCCGACCACGCGGTGCCGGGCGGAAAGCCCTCGCGAGGTGCGCCCTCGCTTTCGTCGTACACGTAATCGCAGACGGGGCAACGGAATCGGGACATCAGGCGACCCCGTACTTCGCGAAGACCCGATCGCGCTTGCGGGGCTGGATGTTGACGCGGGTGATGTCACCGCCGTAGTGCGCGAGCACCCGCTTGTCCATCACGCGGCGCCACACCGGCGGGAAATAGGCGACGGTGATCATGCTGGCGTAGCCGCTGGGCAGATTCGGCGCGCCGTCCATACTGCGCAAGGTCTGATAGCGCCGGGTGGGGTTGGCGTGATGGTCGCTGTGGCGCTGCAGGTGGTAGAGGAAGATATTGGTGACGATGTGGTCGGAGTTCCAGCTGTGCTCCGGCGTGCAGCGTTCGTAGCGTCCGGCCGCTGTGCGCTGCCGCAGCAGGCCGTAGTGCTCGAGATAATTGACCGTCTCCAGCAGCGAGAAGCCGTACACCGCCTGCAGCACCAGGAACGGCAGCACTCCGGGGCCGAAGATCGCGGCCAGCGCGCCCCACAGCACCACCGACATCAGCCAGGCGTTGAGCACGTCGTTGTGAATCGTCCACGGCCGCTTGCCCATCCGCTGCAGGCGCGTCTTCTCGAGCGACCAGGACGAGCGCAGGCTGCCCCACACACTGCGCGGCAGGAAGGTCCAGAACGATTCGCCGAACCGGGAACTGGCCGGATCCTCCGGTGTCGCCACCCGTACGTGGTGGCCGCGGTTGTGCTCGATGTAGAAGTGGCCGTAGAACGTCTGCGCCAGCGTGATCTTCGACAGCCAGCGCTCCAATTCGTCCTTCTTGTGGCCGAGTTCGTGCGCGGTGTTGATGCCGACACCGCCCATGGTGCCGATGCTGAAGGCCAGGCCGATCTTCGACACCAGGCTCAGCCCGCCGTCGACACCCAGCCAGGACAGATCGGCCGCACTCCACAGATAGCAGGCGAACACCAGGCTGAGCAGCTGGAACGGGATATAGGCGTAGACGCACCAGCGGTAGTAGCGGTCGTTTTCGAGCTGTTCCATCACCTCGTCGGGCGGATTCTGCCCGTCGGGCCCGAAGAAGCGATCCAGGATCGGCAGCAGGACGTACACCAGTAGCGGCCCGATCCACCACCACACCGGCGCCGCGTGGTGCCAGCCCAGCTGGTTGAACAGCCACACCAGGCCGGTGGCGAGCAGGACCGCGGTCGGCGGGACGAGGCCGAACAGCCAGAGATGGCGTTTGCGGTCGCGCCACTGCGGCGGCGCGGTCCGGGCCGGATCGCCGATTCGGGATGTGGTCACGGAGTTCTCCTCACGAACGGTACGCGGACTGCGCGGCGGAACGGTGCGCCCGCATACGGGCTGCGTGGACGAGGTCGGGGCCGGAGCGCGACCCGTTCACCTCGGCGTATTTACACTTTCTGATGAAGTGTTCTCATTGAATACAGATGCGGATAGATTGTCAATAGTCGAACAGTTTCGTGGACCGTGTACGATCATGGACGTGGCTACCGCGCCGAACTTCCAGTCCGATATGCGCCGACTTCTGCGCGAGCGCGTCATCGAGACCGCTCGTGGCCTGGTCTGTACCGAGGGCTGGGGCGCGGTGAACATGTCGCGGGTCGCCAAGGAGGTCGGTGTCAGCCGGCCGGTGCTGTACAAGGAGATCGGCACCAAACAGGACCTCGCCGATGTGGTGATCGCGAACGAGGTGGACGTCTTCCTGGTCGGGATCGCCGAGAAGCTGGCGGCCCACCCGGACGATGTGATCGCCGGCCTGATCGCGGCCGTGGAGTTCACCCTGCGCAGCGGCGCGGACAATATGCTGCTGAAGGCGGTGCTGTCGGGCCGCTCGGCGCCGGATACCGCACTGCTGCCGGCGCTGATGACCGAACCGGAACCGGTGCTCGGCCGGGCGATCGCCGCGGTGACCGCGACGGTTCGCGCGCAATACGATCTGGCGTCGGTGGGCGACGAGGAACTGGGATCGGTCGCCGAAACCGTTGTGCGCCTTGCTCTCAGTCATCTGTTCCAGCCGACCGGGCCGGTCGAACGGGCGCTGGAGCAGATCCGGGTCGTCGCCGTCGGACTGTTCGAGCCACTGCTGGCCGACGCGTGACGATTCGAGCCTGACGATTCGACGGTGGGAGACGTTGGCTGTCAACGCATTTCGTCGGAAATCCGCCGATCTCGCCGATACCCGGCCGTTGCCGCTGTGTGACAGGTCACCATCGGTTAGGGTCGAAACCGGTTTGCCGCACACCGAATCCGGCGAACCGGTGTGTGGAGGTGAGGTACCGAATGCATATGTCCTATCTGCTGTACGACTTCCTGCTGCCGTATATCGGCGAGCAGGCCGCGACGTACTGGGCGCAGCTGTTCGTCGTCGACCCGATCTGACGAACAGGTGGCGCCGGCCTGCGGTTACGGTCGTCCGGCGCCACGGGTACCCGCTCTCGGCGCGCCCGTAGCGACGCCGTAGCGGCCGCCTGCCGGGCGTGTGATTCCGGCCGGGGGCCGCGGACCAGTCCAGTGCTCTCGGACTGGCTATCTAGTGGCCTGATCGGGGCGCCTAGAATCGTGGAGGTTCGCATCGCAGCGATGCCTCCTCGAACGAATCCCCGATAATCAGGAGTTTGCCCGTGACAACGCCCGACACCACCTCGACGACCGGCACCGCCCGCGTGAAGCGCGGCATGGCCGAGATGCTCAAGGGCGGGGTGATCATGGACGTCGTCACCGCCGATCAGGCCAAGATCGCCGAGGATGCCGGCGCGGTCGCGGTGATGGCGCTCGAGCGGGTTCCCGCCGACATCCGCGCCCAGGGCGGTGTCGCGCGGATGAGCGACCCGGACCTGATCGACGGCATCGTCAACGCCGTCTCCATCCCGGTCATGGCCAAGGCGCGCATCGGCCACTTCGTCGAGGCGCAGATCCTGCAGAGCCTCGGCGTCGACTACATCGACGAGTCGGAGGTGCTGACACCGGCCGACTACGCCAACCACATCGACAAGTGGCAGTTCACCGTGCCGTTCGTCTGTGGCGCCACCAATCTGGGCGAGGCGCTGCGCCGCATCACCGAGGGTGCGGCCATGATCCGCTCCAAGGGTGAGGCCGGCACCGGCGACGTATCCAACGCGACCACCCACATGCGCAAGATCCGGGCCGAGATCCGCCACCTGCAGTCGCTGCCCGAGGACGAGCTGTTCGTGGCCGCCAAGGAACTGCAGGCGCCCTACGAGCTGGTCCGTGAGATCGCCGAGACCGGCAAGCTGCCCGTGGTGCTGTTCACCGCCGGTGGTATCGCCACCCCCGCCGACGCCGCGATGATGATGCAGCTGGGCGCCGAGGGCGTCTTCGTCGGCTCCGGCATCTTCAAGTCCGGCAACCCGGCCGAGCGTGCCGCCGCCATCGTCAAGGCCACCACCTTCTACGACGACCCCGATGTGCTCGCGAAGGTGTCGCGCGGCCTCGGTGAGGCCATGGTCGGCATCAACGTCGAGGAGATTCCGGAGCCGCACCGCCTCGCCGAGCGCGGCTGGTAATTCGGTCGGAAGACTTTCCGAGACAACGGCTTTCGCCGGGTCGTCGTGTACGGACGGCCCGGCTTCGTCGTACAGGCGTGATCGCGCCGCAACCCGGAGACCGTCCCGGAGTGTGCGGTCGGCGCCTCACCTGTCCTGCGCGATCGCCCCGATCCGATCCCGCGCCGCGAACTTCGCGATCGCGGCGGCTGTGACCGGGGTGAAGAAGTTGACCAGGTTGCCGTCCGGGTCGCGGACCAGCAACGACCGGTTGCCCCACGGCATCGTCGTGGGTTCGGCGACGATCTCGGTGCCGGCACCGGACAGCTCGCGATGGACGCGGTCCACATCGGCGACGAGGAATTCGGTGATCACACTGCGGTTGGCGCCCGGAGCGGCGGAATCCGGTGCGAACAGGGCCGCCGTGCGCGTGCTCGCGATCGCGAGGGTGGCGGTGGCGGTCTCGAGCTCGGCGAAATCCTCGGTCGCCCACTGCGCCCGGACGCCGGTCGCGCGCTCGTAGAACGCGACCAGACGCGCGACGTCGCCGGTGATGATGCGGATGGAGACGAAATCCATGACTGTTTCCTTGCTGTTGAGAGGCGTTTTCCGCAGCGTAGGAGAAATAGTGGACACAATCGGTCCGGTATCGGAACTAGAGTTGTCCGCATGGCTCGACCCACCGGCCGCGTGCTGATCCTGCTGGAACTCCTGCAGTCCGGCGGTACCCGCACGGTGGCCGAGCTCGCCGACCGGCTGGGCGTCGAGGGACGCACCGTCCGGCGTTATGTGGACCATCTGATCGACCTCGACATTCCGGTGGAGTCCGTGCGCGGCCGCTACGGCGGCTATCGCCTCGCCGCCGGATACCGGCTGCCGCCACTCATGTTCAGCGACGACGAGGCCCTGGCCGTGCTACTCGGTCTGCTCGCCGGCCGCCGGAACGGCTGGGCCCCAACGGATGTCACCGCGAGCGAGACGGCCGCCGCCAAGATTCGTCGCGTCCTGCCCGCGTCCCTGACCCGGCGATTGGACACACTGCTGGAATCGTTCGACGTCACCGAGCAGCCGGACGCAGCGGCCCCGGCGCCGGCCGCGGTTCTGCTCGCGATCGCCGATGCGGTACGCCACCGCCGGCCCGTCACCATCCGCTATACCGATCGGCACGGCCGCGGAAGCGAACGCGTCCTGCATGCCTACGGCCTCGTCGCTCACGCCGGGCGGTGGTACGTGACGGGCACGGATCCCCGGCTCGGCGAAGACCGCACCTTCCGCCTGGATCGCGTCACCGATGTGCGAACGCTGCCCGGCTCGTTCGACCCACCCGCCGGATTCGACGCCGCACAGCATCTCGTGTCCGGCTTCGCCGCCGCCGACTACCGATACGACATCGGCCTGCGGATCTTCGGCACCACCGAGCAGATCCGCGCCCATCTGCCCGCGACCGTCGCGACCGTGGCCCCCGCCGACGACGAGGAGGCGCCGCAACGCTGGTGGCGTGTCGACGTGCGGGCCGAGCGCCTCGAGTGGCTGCCGCCGGTGCTGGCGGCGCTGGATCGCCCGTTCGTCATCGACCGGCCCGAGGAGTTGCGCGACCGCGTCCGGGCCCTCGCCGATCGGCTCGCCGCCTCCGCCCGCCGAACCTGATCGCCCCTTCGCACCGGTGCGGCCGGTCCCTGCCGAGCGAATGAGCTTCCCGCTACTGTCTTTCGGGCACTGTGCGATCCTTCGCACCGATCGACGAGACGAGACAGGGGTCCACATCCGATGGTTGGGTCAGGGACTGTGGGCCGGGACCTCGATCTGGCGGCGGTGCGGGCGTTCGTCGCCGCGGCCGAGGAGCGGCAGTTCAGTCTCGCCGCCGTGGTTCTCGGCATCAGTCAGCAGGCGGTGTCGAAGCGGATCGCGAAGCTGGAGGACCAGCTCGGGACGGCGCTGTTCGACCGCGTCCCCGCCGGAATCGTGCCGACCGCCGCCGGTGCGCGGCTGCTGCCGCATGCGCGAGCGCTGCTGGCGGTGGCCGAAACCGCGGTGGCGGCGGTCTGTGAGATGCCGCGTCCGCTGCGTGTCGCGGTGCAGGGCGAGCGCCAGGGCGCGACCGAGCAGATGCGGTTCTACCTCGACCGCAACCCCGGCGCCGAGACCGAGATCGTGATCTCGAACGTCTTCGTCACGTCGCGGGACATGGTGGTGCACGGCCGCGCCGACGCCGCCTTCGCGCGCCCCTCGGGCGGCCCCCGCCCGCTGCCGCCCGATATCGCGGCCGTCCCCGCCTATGTCGATCCGGCGCATCTGCTCGTCGGCAGGGACCATCCGCTGGCCGGGCGCTCGGCGGTGCCGCTCGCCGAGCTCGCCGCGTACACGGTGTGGATTCCGGGTGCCGGGGTGGCGTCGGAATGGGCCGACTTCTATCGCGAGCTGAGTGAATTCTGCGGTGTCACCATCGATACGACACCGCGCGACCGCACCCGGTTCCCCGGGCCCGACGGTATCGAAGCCATGCTCGCACGCATCGCGGACTCCGACACCCTGGCCACCGTCAGCAGCGATCACTTCCGCAATCCGTGGCATCCGCACATCCGTCGGGTGCCGATCGTCGACCCGACGCCGGCCTATCCGCATGCGCTGCTGTGGTCGACGGCCAATACCCATCCGGGGCTACCGCACCTGATCGAGCATTTCCGCACGACCTACAACCGCGACATCGCCGCCGGCTGCTGGCTGCCCGCCGCCGACCGCGAGCGGTTCGCGGGCTGATCGCCGCGAATCCCGCTGCGCCCCTGCGCCTTCGGTTCGGGACCGACGCCGATCAGGAACCGGTGCGCACCGCCGGGCGGTCCGGATGATCCCAGCGCACGTCGAAGGTGGGCATGTCGTCGTGCTCGCGTTCATGGCGCAGCAGCGCGGGCACGGTCCATCGGTCGGCGGGGTCGGTTCGGCGCAGCAGTGCCGATTCCGACATCTGCAGCCGCACGGTGACGTCGAAATCCAAACCCCGGCCGAGCAACATCGGCCCCGCGACCACCAGGACGAGACCCGGTTCGGCGGGCTGCATGCGCGCCCGAGCGGACCGATCCTCGACTTCGTCCCACAGCGCGGGCAGCCACCGCCCGCGCCCGCGTACCGCTTCCAGCACTTCACGATCCAGGGCGGCGTAGTCGAACCAGGCTGTGCGATAGGTCATCTCGTCGCGCCCGAACTCCAGCCGCAGCGATGCCGGGCGCACGAAGTCGTGCAACCACACCCGCTCGGCCGGCCGCCCCCGCGTGCGGATCCGCTCGGCGATCCGGTCCGCCGGTTGTCGCGGGTGCGCACCGTCGGCGCCGTCGACGGCCACCACGACCGGCCCCGGCAAAGCGAGAGCGACCGCGGCGACCCGCTCGACCAGCCCGTCCACGGCGATCGGTTCGTATGCGGGCATCCGCCTATCATGCCCGCCCCCGCGCGGATCCTGGAGAGTCGCCCGGCGACCGGGTTTGCCATCACATAGCCTGAGCGGGTCGATTTCGGGCACGGCGGTACCCGCGAGGCGATCGAACACCCTCCGCGGACCCCACCGGCGTCGCTGTTCGACGGTTGTCGTGAACTCGAGGAGGTCGTGGTCCGTGGCGGTGCTGGTTCCGCGTGAACGTCCGAGGCGGTGGTCGCTCGACGACATCGTCGTCACCGATCCGCCGATCATCCGGCGGGCGATCGGCGCCGCGAGTATCGGCAACATCACCGAGTGGTACGACTTCGGCGTCTACGCGTATTTCGAGCCGACCATCAAGGACGTGTTCTTTTCCCATCTCGGGGACACCGCCGGCACGATCGCCACCTTCGGCCTGTTCGCGGTGGCGTTCCTCGTCCGCCCGTTCGGCGGCATGTTCTTCGGACCGCTGGCCGACCGCGTCGGCCGCAACAAGGTGCTCGCCACCACGATGATCCTGATGGCGGCCGGCACGTTCGCCATCGGCTGTATCCCGGATCAGGACACGATCGGGATCTGGGCGCCGATGTTGTTGCTGGGCGCGCGGTTGCTGCAGGGTTTCTCGACCGGTGGCGAATACGGCAACGCGATGACCTTCATCGCCGAATACGCACCCGACCGGCGGCGCGGATTCCTCGGCAGCTGGCTGGAATTCGGCACCTTCACCGGATATCTGCTGGGCGCCTTGGTGGTCACGCTCGCCGACGCCACCCTCACCGACGAGCAGCTGCTGTCGTGGGGCTGGCGGCTGCCGTTCTTCGTCGCGCTGCCGCTGGGTGTGGTCGGCGTCTATCTGCGGACGCGGCTGGCCGACACCCCGGCCTTCGCCGCCCTGGAGAAGGAATCCGAGGAGCGGGAGAAGGCGAACAAGACCGGCGAGGAGGCGAAGATCCTGGCCCGGCTGTGGCCGTACGTGCTGGTCTGCATGGGCCTGGTGGTCGTCTGGAATGTCACCAACTACATGCTCACCTCCTATATGCCGACCTACGTCACCTCGACCGTGCCCGACAGCACCGGCGGCGGCGTGTCCTCCTCGGCGTCGCAGTGGCTGCAGATCGCGGTGATGACCATCGCGCTGCTGACCATCCCGGTGATCGGCCTGATCTCGGACCGGGTCGGGCGCAAACCGATCATCTGGGCCGGCATCGTCGCGTTGCTGGTGCTGGCGTTTCCGATGGTCCTGCTGGTGCGCACCGACAACGCCTTCGCCGTGTTCCTGGGCCTGCTCATGATGGGTCTGACCCTCATCTGCTTCAGCGCGACCATGCCGTCCACCCTGCCGTCGCTGTTCCCGACGAAGGTCCGCGGCGCGGGGCTGTCGGTGTCGTTCAACGTGGCGGTCTCGCTGTTCGCCGGCACCACATCGGTGGTGGTCGGCGCGCTCGTGGGCGCGACCGGAGATCTGAACTGGCCGGCGTACTACCTGATCATCGCGGGGCTGGTGGGTGCGGTCTCGGTGTACTTCCTGCAGGAGCCCAACGGCCGGCACATGTGGGGCTCGGCGCCGGCCGCGCGGTCCGCGGAGGAGGCGAGGGAACTGATCGGATCGCAGGGGAAGCGGGCGTCGTGAGCGGTGTCACGGCGGAGAGTCGCGCGCCGGGGCGGGTTCGCCATCGCTTAGCCTGAGCGGGGCACGTGGCGGAAGGACGGTACATGGCGACGATCGAAGAGGCACTGGAGATCGAGCGGCTCGAGCGGGACATCTTCCGCGGCGCGATCACCAAGTCCCAGCTGGCGCGCACATTCGGCGGTCAGGTTGCCGGGCAGGCGCTGGTCTCGGCCGTACGCACCGTGGAACCGCGCTTCGAGGTGCATTCGCTGCACGGATACTTCCTGCGCCCCGGCAATCCCGCCGAGCAGACCGTGTATCTGGTGGAACGCATTCGCGACGGGCGCTCGTTCTGCACCCGACGCGTCACCGGCGTCCAGGACGGCGAGGCGATCTTCACCATGTCGGCGTCCTTCCATGTCGGCGACGAGGGTCCCGAACATCAGGACCGGATGCCGGAAGTTCCACTGCCGCAGGACATTCCGGACGAACGCGCGTCGATGAGCCCGGAGCGGCTGTGGCTCATGCGCGAATGGGAGCACTGGGACATCCGGCTGGTGCCGCAGGAAGAGGTGGTCCGGCGCGACGGCCTGGCCTCCCAGCAGCAGGTCTGGTTCCGCTACCGGCACCCGCTGCCCGACGACCCGCTGTTCCACGTCTGCACCCTCGCCTACATGAGCGATATGACCCTGCTCGGTTCGTCGAAGGTCACCCACCGCGACGAACCGACCCAGGACGCGTCGCTCGACCACGCGATGTGGTTCCTGCGCCCCTTCCGCGCCGACGAATGGCTGCTCTACGACCAGAATTCCCCGTCCGCGGGCTACGGCCGCGCGCTCACCAGCGGGCGGATCTTCAACCAGCGCGGACAGTTCGTCGCCCAGGTCGTGCAGGAAGGGCTCATCCGCAAACTGCGGCGGTAGGTGAGCGGCGCCACAACGGCGGTGGCCGCGGGCCGCGTCCGCGCCGCGCGACTCGTATGCTCGTGCCGTGAAACCGACCATTGGCGTGCTGGCTCTGCAGGGTGACGTGCGGGAGCACTTCCACGCGCTGGCCGCGTGCGATGCCGAACCGGTGAGTGTGCGACGGGAATCGGAACTCGAGTCCGTCGACGCGCTCGTGCTGCCGGGCGGCGAATCCACCGCGATCAGCAAACTGCTCGAGGTCTTCGGATTGCTGGAACCGCTGCGGGCGCGGCTGCGCGCGGGCATGCCGGCCTTCGGTTCGTGTGCCGGGATGATCCTGCTGGCGTCGGAGGTGCTCGACACCCGTCCCGACGCGCAGTCGCTGTCGGGCGTCGATATGACGGTGCGGCGCAACGCCTTCGGACGCCAGGTCGATTCGTTCGAAACCGATCTCGACTTCACCGGACTCGACGAGCCCATCCGCGCGGTGTTCATCCGGGCGCCCTGGGTGGAACGAGTCGGCGACGGCGTCGAGGTCCTGGCCCGGGTTCCGCACCGGCCGCGTCCGGGGACCGTGGTCGCCGAGGGACCGTCGGTGGGCGACCCGCAGGAGGCGGCGGGCCGGATCGTGGCGGTCCGGCAGGGCTCGGTCATCGCGACCTCGTTCCATCCCGAGGTGACCGGCGATCTGCGCGTGCATCGCCTGTTCGTCGACTCGGTCCGGGCCGCGGTGGCCGCCGGTACCTGACCGTTCGCCGCGCACCCCGGCCGGGCGATGGCGGACCGGGCAGTAGACTGCACAGCGATCGCCGGAACGCAGATCGCGAATCTGCCCGGGCCTCGAGCACACCGACCTGAAGGAAGTAGGGAATGAGCGGCCACTCCAAATGGGCCACCACCAAGCACAAGAAGGCCGTGATCGATGCCAAGCGCGGCAAGATGTTCGCGAAACTGATCAAGAACATCGAGGTCGCGGCGCGTACCGGCGGTGGTGATCCTGGCGGAAACCCGACTCTCTACGACGCCATCCAGAAGGCGAAGAAGTCGTCGGTTCCCAACGACAACATCGAACGCGCCCGCAAGCGCGGCGGTGGTGAAGAGGCCGGCGGCGCCGACTGGCAGACCATCATGTACGAGGGCTACGGGCCCAATGGTGTTGCGGTGCTGATCGAATGCCTCACCGACAACCGTAATCGCGCCGCCGGTGAGGTGCGAGTGGCCATGACTCGCAACGGTGGCAATATGGCCGACCCCGGGTCGGTCGCCTACCTGTTCCACCGCAAGGGCATCGTCACGCTGGAGAAGAACGGGCTCAGCGAGGACGACGTGCTGACCGCGGTGCTCGACGCGGGCGCCGAGGAAGTCAACGACCTCGGTGATTCGTTCGAGATCATCAGCGACCCCAGTGACCTGATCGCCGTGCGCACGGCGCTGCAGGAGGCCGGAATCGATTACGACTCCGCCGAATCCGGCTTCCAGCCCTCGGTGTCGGTGGCGGTCGACGCCGACGGCGCCCGCAAGGTGTTCAAACTCGTCGACGCGCTCGAGGACAGCGACGACGTGCAGAACGTGTACACCAACGTCGATGTCTCCGACGAGGTTCTCGCCGAACTCGACGCCTGATCCGTACCGCCGCGGGCCGCTGCCGGATGGACCGGCGGCGGCCCGCGGCGTGTGATCAGGTGTGCACGGGCAGTCCGAGCCGCGCCGACACCCACGGCAGCGACGAGGTGAACGCGGCCGCCGCGAACTGCCAGGTATGCCCGCCCTGAGTGGTGTGGATGGTGCACTCGATGCCGACCGCGCGGCCCTGACCACACAGTTTCTCGGCGGCACCGACCTCGCCGGTATCCATGACGCCGTCCTGGCCACCGACGCCGATGCGGCTCTCGTCGACCTGCGGCAGGTGGAACCGGCCGCCGGCGTCCTTACCGGTGCGGTCCGGGCGGTGCGGTGGCGTCAGATCGTCGAACAATCCGGCGACATCGGTATAGGGGCCGTGCTTCGCCATCACCGTCAGCGGGTCGAAGCGGTCGTAGGCCGCCGCGTCGCCGCCGTAGAGGCGGGAGATCGTCTGATCCTTGGTGCCGGACGTGGGGCCGAGATCGCCCGCGATATCGACGAAGGTGCGGAACAGCTCCGGATGCATCACGGTCAGGTCTGTGGCGCAGGTACCGCCCATCGACCAGCCGATTACCGCCCACTTCGCCGGGTCGGCCGGCACGCCGAAACGCGAGTCCACATACGGCACAACATCTTTCGTGAGGTGGTCGGCGGCGGCGCCGCGCGGCCCGTCGACGCATTCGGTGTCGTTGTTGAAGCTGCCCGAGGAGTCGACGAAGACCAGGACGGGGGCGCTGCCGGCGTGGGCCGCGGTGAACGCGTCGATGGCGGGCATGATCTGGCCGCTGCGCAACCAGTCGGCGGGAGTGTTGAATTCGCCGCCGATCATCATCACCGCCGGCAGGGCGGGCGGGGTGGGCCCGGCGAACCACGCCGGTGGCAGGTAGACGTATTCGGTGCGGTGCTTGAACCCGCTGGCGCCGTCGCCGGTGTCGATCGGCACCACCACGCCGTTCGCGGGGTGACTGTTGCGCATCGTGGCGAGTTCGTCCTGATCGGTCTGGTGGGGCAGCGGCCCGGCCGTCAGCGCATTCCACGCCGACTGCACACTCGGGTAGTAGCCCACCCACTGGTTGAGCACCACCGCCGAACTGGCGATCGCGAACGGCACCGCCACGATCGCGGCGGTACGGTGCCACCACCGTGCGCCCGGCCAGCCGACGACCACCAGCGCGATCGCGGCGACCGCGACGCCCACCCAGATCCACAGCCGCACCGGAGCGGGATCGGAGGCCAGGCCCTCGTTGTTCATCACGGTGCGGGCGGCGAAGGCGGCCACCACCCCGAGGGCGAGGCAGATCGGCACCCGGATCAGCCACCACCGCCGGCTCCAGCGCACGATGGCGACCACGAGCAGGACGGCGGCGACGATCTCGATGGTCAGCGGCAGCCAGCCGTGCAGCAGCGAGACGCCGTGATGAAAACCGTTGTAGGGGTTCAGTTTCGCCGAGGGGAGCTGAGGTGGCGGAGGCGGCGCCACCGCGGGGGCGGCGGTCGGCGCGGGCGCGGCGGGGGCGGTCGGCGCGGGCGTCGGCACATCCATGGGCGCTGGGAACACGGCGTAATTGTCGGTGGCGTTCCTCGAGAAACCCTGTGAACTCGCTCGGAGTCCGGTCCGGCCGGGCGGCCGGGGAAGATGGGGTCGAAGTCCGGCGCCGCGCGAGCCCCGCGCGGGCACAATGGGGAATATGGCCGAAATCGTGCTGTTGCGCGGGGATATCACCGAACAAGACGTGGACGCTGTGGTCAATGCCGCCAACTCCGGGCTGCTGGGTGGCGGTGGGGTCGACGGTGCGATCCGCCGCCGCGGTGGACCCGACATCCTCGCCGCCTGCAAGCAGTTGCGGGCGACGACCTATCCCGACGGCCTGCCCACCGGGGCGGCCGTGGCGACGACGGCCGGCAACCTTCCCGCCCGCTGGGTGATCCACACCGTCGGCCCGGTCTGGGCGGCGAAACACGACCGCTCCGCCCTGCTGGCCTCCTGCTACCGCGAATCCCTGCGTGTCGCAGAGGAATTGGGTGCCCGCACGATCGCCTTCCCGGCGATCTCCACCGGCGTGTACGGCTGGCCTCTCGACGACGGCGCCCGGATCGCCCTCGACACCGTCCGGACGGCGCGTACCGGCGCCGCCGAGATCCGTTTCGTCCTGTTCGGCGCGACCGCGCATCGGGTGTTCGAGTCCGCGCTGGCCGCACTGGAATAGCAGGCTTCGTCGCTCCGCGGTGCGGGGTCGCGGCGTCCCGGCTCCGTGTCGGTGGCCGCCGGTGCGGGGGCTCTCGGTTAGACTTCGAACAATTGTTCGCGAATCGACAGGGGTGCATTTCGTGCGGGTGATGGGTGTCGACCCCGGGCTCACCCGGTGCGGCCTGAGCATCGTCGAGGGCGGTCTGGGGCGGCAGGTCACCGCGCTCGACGTCGACGTCGTGCGGACACCGGCCGATATGGACCTCGCGCAGCGGCTGCTGGGCGTCGCCGACGCCGCCGAGCACTGGATGGACACCCATCGACCCGAGGCGGTCGCGATCGAGCGGGTCTTCTCCCAGCACAACGTCCGCACCGCGATGGGCACCGCACAGGCCGGCGGGGTGATCGCGCTGGCCGCCGCGCGGCGCGGCATACCCGTCGCCTTCCACACTCCGAGCCAGGTCAAAGCGGCGGTGACCGGCAACGGTTCCGCGGACAAGGCTCAGGTGACGGCGATGGTGACCCGCATTTTAGGCTTGCAGACGGCGCCGAAACCGGCCGACGCGGCCGACGCCCTGGCGCTGGCGATCTGCCACTGCTGGCGGGCGCCGATGCTGGAGCGGATGGCGAAGGCGGAGGCCCAGGCCGAACAGGCGCGGCGCAGATACGCCGAAAGGCTTGCCCAGCAACGAAAGGCGGTGACCAGGTGATCGCGTCGGTGCGCGGTGAGGTGCTCGAGATCGGGCTCGACCACGCGGTGCTGGAGGCTGCGGGCGTCGGATACCGGCTCAACGCCACCCCCTCCACGCTGGCCGGTCTCACCCGCGGCGACGAGGCCCGCCTCTACACCGCGATGATCGTGCGCGAGGATTCGATGACGCTGTACGGCTTCGCCGATACCGAGGCGCGCGATCTGTTCGGGCTGCTGCAAACCGTCTCCGGTGTCGGTCCCCGGCTGGCGATGGCGGTGCTGGCGGTGCTCGAGCCCGAGGCGCTGCGAAAAGCCTTGGCGGAGAGCAACGTCGCCGCACTGACCCGCGTACCGGGCATCGGTAAACGCGGGGCCGAGCGCATGGTGGTCGAATTGCGCGACAAGGTGAATCTGGTTCCCGTGCAGTCCGCCCCGGCCGGCGCGGCGCCCACCCCGGTCGTCACCCCGGTGCGTGATCAGGTCGTGGAGGCGTTGACCGGTCTCGGGTTCCCGGTGAAGCAGGCCGAGCCCGCCGTCGACGGTGTCCTCGCCGAACAGCCCGAACTGGGTACCTCGCAGGCCCTGCGGGCCGCACTGGCGATCCTCGGCCGGAATCGGTGACGCCGATGCACGACGACGAATTCCCTTCCGGCAGTGACGGTATCGCTCCCGGCACCGACGATGTCGACACCGGTGCGGACGGCGGCGAATCCGCGGTCACCGCGAACTACCTGACCTCCGACGGCGACATCGAGGCCGGCCTGCGCCCGAAATCCCTGGACGACTTCATCGGCCAGCCCCGGGTGCGCGAGCAGCTGGCTCTGGTCCTGCGCGGTGCGACCCAGCGCGGCGGCACCCCCGACCACGTCCTGCTGTCCGGCCCGCCCGGGCTCGGCAAGACCAGTATGGCGATGATCATCGCCGCCGAACTCGGTACCGCGCTGCGCATCACGTCCGGACCGGCTCTGGAACGCGCCGGTGACCTGGCCGCGATGCTGAGCAATCTCGTCGAGGGCGACGTGCTGTTCATCGACGAGATCCACCGCATGGCCCGCCCGGCCGAGGAGATGCTGTACCTGGCGATGGAGGATTTCCGGGTCGACGTCGTGGTCGGCAAGGGACCGGGAGCGACCTCGATCCCCTTGGAGATCGCGCCGTTCACCCTGGTCGGCGCCACCACGCGCTCGGGCGCGCTGACCGGCCCGCTTCGCGACCGCTTCGGCTTCACCGGCCATATGGACTTCTACGAGCCCGAGGAACTGCAGCGCATTCTGCAGCGTTCGGCGGCGATCCTCGGCGTGCGCATCGAATCCGATGCGGCGGCAGAGATCGCCGGCCGCTCCCGGGGTACACCTCGCATCGCCAACCGGCTGCTGCGCCGGGTCCGCGACTATGCCGAGGTACGGGCCGACGGCCTGGTCACCCGGGACATCGCCAAGGCCGCGCTGGCGGTCTACGACGTGGATTCGCTGGGATTGGACCGGCTCGACCGCGCCGTCCTGGGCGCGCTGGTCCGCGGCTTCGGCGGCGGGCCGGTCGGTGTGTCGACGCTGGCGGTGGCCGTGGGGGAGGAGGCCGCCACCGTCGAGGAGGTGTGCGAACCGTTCCTGGTTCGCGCCGGTATGGTCGCGCGCACCCCGCGCGGGCGGGTCGCCACCGCCGCCGCCTGGGAGCATCTGGGCCTGGTGCCGCCGCCGGATCTGGTTTTCGGATCCATCGAGGTCCGAGGCCGCGAAGTCCAGCCCACCCTCGACCTGTTCGACTGATCGCGTCCGGCCCGCCAGTTCGATCGCGTCAGCTCACCAGCGCCGCGACCGCATCCACGAAGGCATCCACCTCGCCGCGATGGTAGGCCCGGACCCCTGCCGCGGCGGTGCCGAATGCGGGGCGGATCGCCGCCGCGTCCCATCCCGTCGCGGCCTGTGCCAGTAGCGCGGCCACGCGCTCGCGGAACGCGTCGACCTCGTCGGCGACATATCCGCTCCGGCCCAGCGGCGGCGCCGAAAACCGCAGCCGGGAAACATATTCCGGCGACGGCGGCCACGCCACCTGCGGCCGGGCCGGGCCGTAGCGCGCGGATTCCAGCGCCACGCAGGCGCGATCGAGAAATGCGTCCACCTCGTCGCGGTCGTAATCGCGGCGGCCGGGAGCGGCCAGGCCGAATTCGTGTCCGCGAATGGCGGCCGCGCTCACAATGGCCCGGCCCGCGAAGGCATCGGCGAGGGCGGCGCAGAACGCGTCGACCTCGGCGGGGTCGTAGCCGCGGTGCCCGATCGGGGCCCGGCCGAAACGGATCCCTCGCACATACTCCGGCGTCACCCGCACATTGTTACAACACCGCTCAGCCGGCGCGCACCCCGTCGATCAACAATCGCGGAATCGCCTGGGCCAGTCCGTCGGTCGACTCCGGATCGGGATCGCGCAGGCCGTGCACGATGGCCGCGAGCAGCATGCCGGTCACCGCCTTGGCCGTATTGGCGGCGTCGAGGTCGGCCCGCAGATAGCCCAATTCCACACCGTGCTCGAGATATCCGGTGGTCAGCGCGTCGGCGGTGTCGAGCAGGCCGTAGAGCCGCATCGTCAACTCCGGATCGATGCCGGTCGCCTGGAACAGCAGCAACTGCGCGACCCGGCGGTCTTCGAGGAAGATCCGGTGCAGCGCGACGCCGATGCGGTCCAGCTGACGCCGGTAATCGGCGAGCGAGGTCGCCGCGTCGGGCGCGTTCTCCGTTCCGAGCGCCTCGATGATCCGCGCGGCGAGATCGTCGATCACGTGGTCGATGATGTCGCGCTTGTTCTCGAAGTAGCGATAGAACGTCCCGTGCCCGATTCCGAGGGCCGTGGCGATATCGGCGATTCCGGTGGCGTGATAGCCCTTGTCGGCGAAGCAGGCGAAGGCGGTGTCGATGATCTGTTGCCGCAGTTCGGCCTTGCGTCGCTCCAGATGTGTGGATGGCTTCGGCACGGACCCGATGATACGGTGTTCCGCAACGGAATGATGTGTCATTCCGTATCAGATACGTCAGGTAACAGGGAGGTTCGGCGTGGCACCTCAGTACGACGCCGTGGTGGTCGGTGCGGGATTCGGCGGTATGGGGGCCGGAATTCAGCTGGATCGTCTCGGTTTGAAGAATTTCGTGATCCTCGAGCGCGAGGACGGCCTGGGCGGGACCTGGCACGTCAATCACTACCCGGGCCTGGCCGTCGATATAGCGTCGGTGACCTACTCGTATTCGTTCGAACCGAATCCGCACTGGTCGCGGCTGTTCGCCCCGGGGGCCGAGCTCAAGAAGTACGCCGAGCACATCGCGGACAAATACGACCTGCGCCGCCGGATGCGGTTCAACCAGGTCGTCGGCGGCGCTCGCTGGGATTCCGAACACGCGCACTGGGTGGTGTCGGTCGAGGGTGGCGAAACCCTCACCGCGCGCTATCTGCTCACCGCGACCGGCTTCCTGTCCCAGCCCTATACCCCGCCGTTCCCGGGCATCGACAGCTTCGCCGGCAAGATCATCCACACCACCGCCTGGGAGGACGATTTCGATCTGACCGGCCGGCGCGCCGCCGTCATCGGCACCGGCGCCACCGCCGTACAGCTCGTGCCGGAGGCCGCGAAGAAGGTCGCGGAACTGACCGTCTTCCAGCGCACGCCGATCTGGGTCGTACCCAAGGTCGACACCGCCATTCCGAAGCGCGTTCAACGGCTGTTCGAGAAGGTGCCGCTGACCCAGAAGGCGGCGCGACTGGTCAACACCGGCGCTCTGGAACTGCTGATGGTCTCCGGTGTCCTGCACTACAAGCAGGCCAAACTCGGCAACAAGGGCGCCGCACTGCTGGCGAAGGCGCATCTGCGCGCGCAGGTGCGCGACAAGGAGACCCGCGACAAGCTGACGCCGCACTACGACTTCGGCTGTAAGCGGCCCACCTTCTCCAACACCTACTTCAAGACCTTCAACGAACCGCACGTGCGGCTCGAGACCAATGCGATCGACCATGTCGAGGCCGACGGCATCGTGACCGCGGACGGGCACAAGACCGAGATCGACACGCTGATCCTCGCGACCGGCTTCAATCTCTGGGATGTGAACTTCCCGGCCGTCGAGATCATCGGCCGCGACGGGGTGAATCTCGGAAAGTTCTGGCGCGACAACCGATTCCAGGCCTACGAGGGCATCACGGTGCCGAAGTTCCCGAACTTCTTCAGCCTCAACAGCCCCTACTCCTACAGCGGTCTGTCCTACTTCACCACCATCGAGGCGCAGATGAAGCACATGGACCGGCTGCTGCGCGAGGCTCGCCGACGCGGTGAGGAGGTCTTCGAGGTGCGGGAAGAGGCCAACGCGCGCTTCCTGGACTACGTGACCGAGAAGCTCGGCTCGTCGGTCTTCTACGCCGGGAGCTGCTCGACGGCCCGCAGCTACTACTTCAACCAGCACGGCGAGGCCGCGCTGCTGCGCCCGAACAGCACGATCACCACCCACCGCGAAGCGGTGAACTTCCCGCTCGACGACTACGTCTACGGCGCGCCCGCCGCCTGAGGCACCGCTGCGGCGGGGTTCGCGCCGGTGTGGCGCACCTCGCCGCGCGCACCGCGGGTGTGGCGATATTCCAGGTTGCTGGCAGACTGTGTGGGTACAGCCCATCCAACCCACCAAACTAGGACCGACTACGACGATGGCGAACCTGCTGTTTCCGCTGCTACTGGTAGTTCTGCTCGTACCGATGTTTCTCGGTGTCCGCCGCCAGAAGCGCGAAGCGCAGAAGGTCGCCGATATGCAGGAGAGCGTGAAGGTCGGTGACCAGGTCACCACCACCTCCGGCCTCTACGGCACCGTGGTCGACCTCGACGAGGAGACCGTCGACCTGGAGATCGCCGAGGATGTGGTGACCACCTGGCTGCGCGCCGCCATTCGCGATGTGCGCCCCGGTGGCGACACCGCCGACTCCGCCGAGGCGGGTTCCGCCACCGAGGAGTCCGGCGACGGGGCGATCGCCGCTCCCGCAGCGGAGACTGCCGGCACCAACGGGACGAACGGTTCGGCTTCCGCGAACGGCTCGGCGGCCAACGGATCGGCCTCGGCCTCCGGTGTGGAGGAATCCGTCGAGGACACCGCAGCCCGGCTGCGCAAAGACTGACCCGCTTCCGCCGTCGCAGCGCTCCGCCGCCGCGACGGCGGTGCGGCGTGTCCGTGGGCCCGCGTTCGCCGGTGCTCCGTGCTCGCAGGTCATGCCGCGATTCCGGCCGCCACCCTCACCGCCTAGGAGATATGTACTGTGCCACCTTCCAAGGGAACGGGGCATCCGCTGCGGCTGCTCGGCGTCTACGCCGTGCTGCTCGCGGTGATCTACGCGTTGGTGTTCTTCACCGGTGACAAGTCGCCGGAACCCAAACTGGGAATCGACCTGCAGGGTGGAACCCAGGTCACGCTGACCCCGCGCACGCCCGACGGCGGTAAGCCGAGCAAGGACAGCCTCAAGCAGGCCCAGCAGATCATCGAATCCCGGGTCAACGGCCTCGGTGTGGCCGGTTCCGAGGTGGTGATCGACGGCAACAACCTGGTCATCACCGTGCCCGGCAGCGACGGGCAGCAGGCGAAGTCGCTGGCCACCACGGCCAAGCTGTACATCCGCCCGGTGGTCGGACAGCCGTTGCCGGTCGGGCCCGACGGCAAGATCCAGACCGGTGGCGAGCCCGCTCCCGGCGCGGAGCAGCCCGGCACCCCGCCCGCGAACACCCCGGCTCCGGGTGCCGGCCAGCAGGCACCCGCACCGGGTGCGTCGCCCGGTACCGAGTCGAAGCCGTCGAACGAATCCGGCACCGCCTCGGGGCCGGCCTCTTCGGGTGAGACGTCCGGCACCGGCGAATCCTCGGGCACGACCGCGCAGAACCGGGTCTTCCCGGCTCCGGCGCAGGCTCCGACGACGCCCGCTCCGGCTCCGGCACCCTCTCCGGAGCCCGGTGCGCCGAACCCGGCGCTGACGCCGCAGCAACAGGCCAAGCAGGAGATCGACGCGGCGCGTGCGCTGCGGCAGAGCACCGACCCGCAGGTCCAGCAGCTGGCGGCCCAGCAACTGGACTGCCACAAGCCCGACCCGCTGGCCGGTAACGACGATCCGAAGCTGCCGCTGGTGACCTGCTCGTCGGACGGCAACGCGGTGTACCTGCTGGCCCCGATGCGCATCGACGGCCAGGACATCAAGGATGCGAGTTCGTCGCTGAACCAGCAGTCGCAGTGGGCGGTCGATCTGACGTTCAAGAACGCCGACGCGTGGGCCGATCTCACCAAGGAATACCTGCAGAAGCAGGTGGCCTTCACCCTCGACTCGAAGGTGATCAGCGCGCCCGTCGTTCAGCAGGGGCCGCAGCTCGGCGGTACCACCCAGATCACCGGCCAGTTCAACGCCTCCACCGCCAAGGAACTCGCCAACTCGCTGAAGTACGGCTCGCTGCCGCTGTCGTTCGAGGTCTCGGAAGCCTCCACAGTGTCGGCGACGCTCGGCCTGGCCTCGCTGCACGCCGGTTTGATCGCCGGTGCGATCGGTTTGGTCGCGGTGCTGCTGTACTGCCTGCTCTACTATCGGATGCTCGGCTTCCTGGCCGGGTTCTCGCTGGTGGCCTCGGGTGTGGCGGTATACGGGATCATCGTGCTGCTCGGCCGGTGGATCAACTTCACCCTCGACCTGGCCGGTATCGCCGGTCTGATCATCGGTATCGGTATGACCGCGGACTCGTTCGTGGTGTTCTTCGAACGCATCAAGGACGAGATGCGCGAGGGCCGCAGTTTCCGCTCGGCCGTCCCGCGCGGCTGGGCTCGCGCGCAGCGCACCAACCTCTCGGGTAAGACCGTCAGCCTCATCGCCTCGGTGGTGCTCTACATCCTGGCGGCCGGGCAGGTGAAGGGCTTCGCGTTCACCCTCGGCCTCACCACCGTGCTCGACGTGGTGGTGCTCTACCTGGTGACCTCGCCGCTGATGATGCTGGCCTCGCGCTCGCCGTTCTGGGCGAAGCCGTCGGTCAACGGTCTGGGCGCGGTGCAGCAGATCGCGCGGGAGCGTAAGGCGGCGGGCACACTCGTAGGGACGGGGTCACGATGAGCGACAATCGCAGTCAGGTGTTGGAGGAACCGATCGTGGACGAGTCGCTGCCCGCCGGGGAAGCGCCGAAGCACGGATTCTTCGAACGCCTCTACACCGGTACCGGCGGCTTCCGGATCGTCGGCCGGCGCAAGCTGTACTACGGCATCGCCGCCGTGCTGGTCTTGATCGCGGTGCTGAGTATCGCGGTGCGCGGCTTCACCCTCGGCATCGATTTCGCCGGTGGTACGAAGATCCAGATCCCGGCGACCAGCGGTATGACCACGACCTCGGTCGAGGACACCTACTCCCAAGCCCTGGGACACAGCCCGGTCACCGTGCAGAAGGTCGGATCCGGTTCCTCGGCCTCCTTCGAGATCCGTTCCGAGACACTGGATTCCGCGCAGCAGGACAAGATCGCGGACGCGCTGTTCACGAAGTACCACCCGAAGGATTCCAGCGGTACTGCCAGCCGCAGCGTCATCAGCGTCACCGAGATCAGCGAGACCTGGGGTGGGCAGATCACCCGCAAGGCGATCATCGCGCTGGTGGTGTTCGTCCTGTTGACGATGGTCTACATCGCCATTCGATTCGAACGCGATATGTCGATCGCCGCCATCGCCTCGCTGTTCTTCAACCTGATCGTCACCGCCGGCATCTATTCGATCGTCGGCTTCGAGGTGACGCCCGCCGCGGTGATCGGTCTGCTGACCATCCTGGGCTACGTGCTCTACGACAACGTCGTGGTGTTCGACAAGGTCGAGGAGAACACCCGCGGTGTTCTGCATCTGACTCGGCGCACCTATGGTGAACAGGCCAATCTCGCCGCCAACCAGACGCTGATGCGCTCGATCAACACGACGGTGATCGGCATTCTGCCCATCGTCGGCATGCTGGTGATCGCGGTCTGGCTGCTCGGTGTGGGCACGTTGAAGGACCTCGCGCTGGTGCAGCTGGTCGGCATGATCGTCGGCGCCTACTCGTCGATCTTCTTCGCCGTGCCGCTGCTGGTGTCGATCAAGGAACGCTTCGGCCCGGTGGCAGCGCACACCCGCAAGGTGCTCGCCAAGCGCGCCGCCGGCGATACCGGCCGCACGGGTGAGGCGCTGGGTCGTCGCACCTCCGGTACCCCGGTCGCGACCCGCACCCGCGACAGCGGTTCCGCCGCACCGAGACCCGGTGCCCGGCCCACCGGGAAGCGGCACAAGAGAACCCACTGATGAGGCGAAGGGGGTCGGATCGCGTGCGGCGGACGCTCCGGCGGACATTCGGTGTGATCGCGGCCGGGGCACTGCTCACCGGGGTGATCGCGGGTTGTTCGAGCAAGAACCAGGTGCCATCCATCGGATATGCCGTCGACGCGGTGCCGGCCACCTACAACGGCGGGAGTTCGGCCGGTGTCGCGGGCGGCTCCGCGGCGCTGTTCGCCCGCGTGCTGACCGGGTTCTACTACACCGGTCCGGACGGCCAGCCCGTCGCCGATACCGATGTCGGCACCGCGAACGAGGTGGCCGGCGAGGCGCAGACCATCCGGTACCGGCTCAACCGCGACGCGGTCTATTCCGACGGCGTACCCACCTCGTGCGATGATCTCGTGCTCGAATGGGCCGCGCGCAGTGGGCGATTCACCAAACCGGGCCCGGGCGGCGCGATTCCGCTGTTCGACGCCGCCTCCACCACCGGCTACTCCGATATCGAGCGGGTCGAATGCCAGCCCGGATCCAAGGACGCCACCGTCGTGTTCCGGCCCGATCATCACTTCCTGGCGTGGCGGACGCTGTTCAACGCCGGGGATCTGATGCCGTCACATATCGCGGCCAAGGCCGCGGGTGTGCCGAATGTGGTGGCGGCGGTGCAGTCCGGCGACCAGGCCGCATTGGACCGGCTGGCGCAGTTCTGGAATACCGGCTGGAATCTGAAATCCGGTGACATCAACGCCGACCTGCTGCCCTCGTCGGGGCCGTATCGCATCGAGTCCTACAGCGACGGTGACGGTTTGGTGCTGGTCAAGAACGACAAGTGGTGGGGCAACAAGCCCGCCACTCCCCGAATCGTGGTGTGGCCCAAGAACGCCGACCTGAAGAAGAAGATCTCCGACAACGCCGTCGAGGTGGTCGACATCGGCGCAGGCTCGGTGAAAGACCTGGGCCTGAACAAGTTTTCGGTGAATCAGGAACCGGGCCGCGGCGCCGAGCAGTTGGTGCTGTCCACCGCGGGCGTCTTCGCCTCCGCCGATGCCCGGCGCGCGTTCGCACTGTGCGTCCCGCGGCAGGCGTTGTTCGACACGCTGGGACATCCAGGTTTCGACAACAAGTCCGGCCTGGGATCCGGGCCCCTCGATTCCCGGACGGTCCAGGCCGATTCGGTGTACTACCCGGCGATCACGGGTCCGGCGGACAAATACCGCGCGGGCGACGCGCCGGGCGCGCAGCGCGCCCTGTCCGCGGCCGGGGTGGCCAATCCGACGATCCGGATCGGCTATCGCAGTCCCGACGACCGTCGTGCGCGCACGGTGGCGATGATCGCGGATGCCTGCAAGGCGGCGGGCGTGACCGTCGTCGACGCCGGTGCGGCGGACTTCACGCCCGCGGAACTGGGCGCCGGCAAGGTGGACGCCGTACTCGGTGGCACCGCGGCCGCCGTGGGCCCCGCCGGTTCCCTGCCGGGGATCGAGGCGACCGCTGCGTTGCGCACCGGCCAGGGCGCGAATTTCGGGCGGTTCGGCAACGGGCGTTACGATGCGATCGCGGATCAGCTTGCGGCGGACGACAATTCGGTGACGGTGTTGAATCTGGACACCGAGGCCGAGAATCTGCTGTGGAACGAGATGCCGTCGATCCCGCTGTTCAACACGCCTCGGACCGTAGCGTTCGGGAAAGGGCTGGAGAACGGGGTCGCGAGCCCCACCAAGGCCGGTGCGGGCTGGAATATGGACCGCTGGGTGTTGCGGCGGTGAGCGTCCTCGGACGCTGGATGAGGGAGCGGGTGTAGATGAGTAAGCACACGATGGTGGAAACGGCCGAAACCGCGGAGGAGAAGGTCGCGCGGACCGCCGAGGTGGTCGGGCGACTGACGCGCTGGCACGACGATTTTCCCACCCCCGGTGTGCGTTTCGCGGATCTGACCCCGGTATTCGCCGATGCCGAAGGCTTCCACGCGGTGATCGAATGCCTGGCCGCCTGTGCTCCCGACGCCGATCTGGTGGCCGGCGTGGACGCGCGCGGGTTCCTGCTGGGCGCGGGTGTGGCGGCGCTGCTGGGGACCGGGGTCGTGGCCGTGCGCAAGGGTGGCAAGCTGCCGCCACCGGTGCTCTCGCGTGAGTACACCCTCGAATACGGCGCCGCCGCACTGGAAATTCCGGCCGACGGCATCGACCTCGGTGGCCGCAAGGTGCTGCTGCTCGACGATGTCCTCGCCACCGGCGGCACGCTGGCCGCCGCGGCGGAACTGTTCCGCAGTGCCGGGGCGCAGGTGGTCGCGTCCGCGGTGGTACTCGAGATCGGCGAGCTCGGCGGGCGCGCTCGCCAGGGCGAATACCCGCTGACTTCGATCGTGCAGGTGTGAATCGCGTGTCGGTTGTGGGGCCCGCGCGGGGGTCGTTATGCTGACGTGCGGCAAGGGGGCCCGGATGAACGACCGACGGACGATCGCATGAACGAGTACCGCAGTGCGCGCGACAATGCCGGAGCAGGAGGCGCCGACCGGTGGTGGCGATGAGCCGTAGTCGGCGTACCCGAATCGGGGCCGCTCTGGCGGGCGCGGTGGGCGTGGCGTTCATCGTCGGCGCCGCGACCGCCGCGGCTACTCCTTCGGTGGCGCTGCGCGGCGGCGCCACCGTCACGGCCCGGGTCACGGGGGAGAAGGCCGGGCAAACCTGCCGGATCACCGGCTCGGATATCGATATGCCCTGGCGTACGGTCGGTTCCGACGGCTCGGTGGAGCTGGACAGCGGACCGGTCTCGTCCGGACGCCACAGCGCTCGCGTCGTCTGCCGAGATCCGCGCACCGGCGCGGCCTCACAGCATGCGGTGGGTAAGGAAGAGGACGTCTTCACCGGGCATTGGGCCCCGGCCTTCGAATTCCTGCACCATCACCGGATGGAGTTCCTTACCCCGCACGAGCCCTGAGCTGGTTCGACCCCGGGCTGATCGAACACCGAGTCGATCCGCTCCGGCGCCACTAGATCCGCGCCAGCAGCCGGGCGATGATCCCGGTCACCACGAGCCAGAACACCGCTGCCAGACCGTAGTTGATGATGATGTCCCAATCTCGGGAGCCGGTGTTGAACAAGCCCGGGAAGAACAGCGCCAGCGGTTCGGCCAACCCCTTGATGAAGGTGAAGAACCGGTTGGTCTGGTTGGCGTCGAAGACCTGCAGCAGGATGTAGACGATTTCGATCAGAGCGAGCACACCGCCGATCGTGCTGACGATCGCCGCCAGCCCACCCGTGCGGTTCGTGCCATAGGTTCTATATCTGTACATGCCGGCCGGATACCCGCCTGACGGCGTTGAACGCAGCCGATTTTGTCCAGAGGTCTGAACTTCTACAAATGTGAGCGCTGCTCTTGACAGGGGTGCGCCCGTGGGCGATGATTGAGTCATCGAAGAGAGCAGCGCTCACAAAAGCGAGGAGTAGTCATGAACGCCACCCGGTACATCGCGCCCACCGGCATCGACCCGATCATGAACCGGATGTTCAACGCCCTTCCGAAATGGGGCATCAGCGTGATGGGTTCCCGGCTGCTTGCCGTGCGCGGTCGCACCTCCGGGGAGTGGCGGACCACGATGGTCAACGTTCTGCAGGATGCGGACGGAACCCGGTATCTGGTCGCTCCTCGCGGTCGTACCCAGTGGGTCCGCAATATCCGCGTCGCCGGCGGCGGAGAGTTGCGGCTCGGGCGCAAGACCGAGGTGTTCGCGGTGACCGAGGTCGCCGATGTCGACAAGGTGCCCGTGCTGCGGCTGTACCTGAAGAAGTGGGGCTGGGAGGTCGGCAAATTCTTCGAGGGCGTGACCGCAAACGCCACCGACGCCGAACTCGCCGCCATCGCGCCCGGCTTCCCGGTCTTCCGAATCAACTGAGCCGCAACGGTTTCCGTCGCCGGTGACGCGTATCACCGGCGACATGATCTTGCGGCCCGTCTTTCGGTCCGCTAAAGTTGGCGAGTCTTGTTTCCGTTGATCGGAGCTCTGCCGTTGCTCTTCTGAGGTAGCCATCGCGTGGCCCGCATATCTGCGCGCCATTCCCGCCGCCCTCAGGAGCACGCATATGTCTATTTCGACTATTTCTCTGTCCGATCTCACCTTCGTATGGCCCGACGGCACCCCTGTGTTCGACGGTCTCGACGCGGTGCTCGGACCCGGCCACGTCGGTGTGGTGGGCAGTAACGGAGCCGGAAAATCCACGCTGTTGCGCCTGGTCACCGGGGAATTGCGCCCGGGGCGTGGTTCGGTGACGGTGGCGGGGCGGCTCGGATATCTGCGCCAGGATCTCGGCTTGGCCGCGGGACAGCGCGTCGACGCCGTACTCGGCATCGGCGAGGTGCGCGCCGCGCTGCATCGCATCGAATCCGGCGCCGGAACCGAGGCCGATTTCGAGCAGGTCGGAAACCGCTGGGATGTCGAGGAATCGGCGATCGCGCTGCTCGGCCGGCTGGGCCTGAACTACCTCGCCGACGATGTCGCACAGCTGGATCGGCGCCTGGACACCCTGTCCGGCGGGGAGACGGTACTGCTCGGACTGGTGGCCGAACTGCTGCGCGAACCCGATGTGCTGTTGCTCGACGAACCCACCAACAATCTGGATTCCGCTGCGCGGCAACGCCTTTACGACGTGGTCGAGGGATTCTCCGGCACCGTGCTGACCGTCAGCCACGACCGCGAACTGTTGCGGCGGGTCACCACCGTCGCCGAACTGCGGCGCGGTGAGATCCGCACCTTCGGCGGGAATTTCGACGATTACGAGCAGATCGTCGAGGCCGAGCAGGAGGCCGCGCGCGCGGCGATCCGCGATGCCCGCAGCGATGTGCGTAAACAGTCGCGCGAACTGGTGGAGGCCAGGATCAAACTGGACCGCCGCCAGCGCTATGGGCAGAAGATGTGGGACACCAAACGCGAGCCGAAGATCGTGATGGCCGAGCGCAAACGCCAGGCGCAGGTGTCGGCGGGCAAACTGCGCAACAACCACATCGCGAAAGTGGAGGAGGCCAGATCGACCCTGGAGCAGGCCCAGGAACTGCTGCGCGACGATCGGGAGATCCGCGTCGACCTGCCGGGAACCAGGCTCTATCCCGGCCAGGACGTGGTGGCGATGGAACAGGTGCGGCTGGCCAACGGACCGGTGGTCACGCTGCGGGTGGGCGGTCCCGAACGCATCGCCCTCACCGGGCGCAACGGCGCCGGCAAGACGACCCTGCTGCACCGCCTCGTCGAGGAACCGCCGAAGGTGCCGTGGCGGCTGCTGCCGCAGCGACTCGACATCTTCGACGAGCGGCTGTCGGTCTTCGACAACGTCTCCGCGGCGGCGCCACACGCCGGCGCCGAGCAGATCCGCGCACAACTGGCGCGGTTCCTGTTCCGCGGCGCCGACGCCGATGTCGCGGCCGGGGCGCTGTCGGGCGGCGAGCGGTTGCGGGCCGCGCTGGCGATGCTGCTGCTCGCCGAACCGGCGCCGAAAATGCTGCTGCTCGACGAGCCCACCAACAACCTCGACCTGCCCAGTCTCCGCCACCTCGCCGAGGCGCTGACCAGCTTCGAGGGTGCGCTGATCGTAGTCAGCCACGACCCGCGCTTCCTCGATGAGATCGGCATCACGCGCCGCCTCGAATTGACCCCGGACGGGTTGGTGGATGAATCGGACTCCGGAACCGGTTGAACGAACGGGGTGCGTCGGGCCGGACCGGTGCGCCTTGGGGAAAACTCCTACTAAAGTGGGTGTTCTGGGCTGTTGAAGCGGTCGGCTAGGGTGTGGCGATCGAGGCGTGAGAGGTGGTGGCATGACTCAGCATCTGGAGAAGGCGAATGCCGGGAATTCGGCAGCTGGTGATGCCGCGCCGGCTGCCGCACCGGCGACTCCGCCGGCCACTCCCGCCGCGCCGCGTCCGGCGGCGTCGAAGTCGGGCGCCGACCGGAGCGGGCAGCCCGCGGCGCCCTCGCCGCGGAACATGCCGATGAAGCAGCCGGGTGCGCCGGCGGCGGTGCCGAGTTCGGCCTCGCGCCGGGTGCGGGCCCGGCTGGCCCGCCGGATGACCGGGCAGCGGGGTATCGCCGCGGTCAAGCCGGTGCTGGAGCCGCTGGCGACCGTGCACCGGGAGCTGTATCCCAAGGCGAATCTGCAGTTGCTGCAGCGCGCCTTCGACGTGGCCGACGAGAAGCATTCGCATCAGTTCCGCAAGTCGGGCGACCCGTACATCACCCACCCGCTGGCGGTGGCCAACATCCTCGCCGAACTGGGGATGGACACCACCACGCTGGTGGCCGCTCTGCTGCACGACACCGTCGAGGACACCGGCTATTCGCTGGACGAGCTGACCGCGGATTTCGGATCCGAGGTGGCGCATCTGGTCGACGGCGTGACGAAGCTGGACAAGGTCAACCTCGGCGCGGCCGCGGAGGCCGAGACGATCCGCAAGATGATCATCGCGATGGCCCGCGATCCCCGGGTGCTGGTGATCAAGGTCGCCGACCGGCTGCACAATATGCGCACCATGCGCTTCCTGCCGCCGGAGAAGCAGGCGAAGAAGGCGCGCGAAACGCTGGAAGTCATTGCGCCACTGGCGCATCGGCTCGGTATGGCCACGGTCAAATGGGAGCTCGAGGATCTGGCGTTCGCGATCCTGCACCCCAAGAAGTACGACGAGATCGTGCGGCTGGTCGCCGACCGCGCACCGTCGCGCGACACCTACCTGGCGCGGGTGCGGGCCGAGATCGTGAACACGCTGGCGGCGAGCCGCATCAACGCCATCGTCGAGGGCCGGCCCAAGCACTACTGGTCGATCTATCAGAAGATGATCGTCAAGGGTAAGGATTTCGACGACATCCACGACCTGGTCGGCATCCGGATCCTGTGCGACGAGGTGCGCGACTGCTACGCCGCCGTCGGCGTGGTGCATTCGCTGTGGCAGCCGATGGCGGGCCGGTTCAAGGACTACATCGCCCAGCCGCGCTACGGCGTCTACCAGTCGCTGCACACCACCGTGGTGGGCCCGGACGGCAAACCGCTGGAGGTGCAGATCCGTACCCAGGACATGCATCGCACCGCCGAATTCGGTATCGCCGCGCACTGGCGCTACAAGGAGACCAAGGGCAAACATTCCGGCGACGCCGCCGAGGTCGACGATATGGCCTGGATGCGGCAGCTGCTGGACTGGCAGCGGGAGGCGGCGGATCCGGCCGAGTTCCTGGAGTCGCTGCGGTTCGACCTGAAATCCCCGGAGATCTTCGTGTTCACGCCGAAGGGCGATGTGATCACGCTGCCGCAGGAGTCGACTCCCGTCGACTTCGCCTACGCGGTCCATACCGAGGTGGGCCATCGCTGCATCGGCGCGCGCGTCAACGGGCGGTTGGTGGCGCTGGAACGGCAGCTGGAGAACGGTGAGGTCGTGGAGATCTTCACCTCGAAGGCGCAGAACGCCGGCCCCAGCCGGGACTGGCAGAACTTCGTGGTGTCGCCGCGGGCGAAGGCCAAGATCCGGCAGTGGTTCGCCAAGGAACGCCGCGAGGAGGCGCTCGAGGCCGGTAAGGAGCAGATCTCCAAGGAGGTCCGCCGCTCCGGTCTGCCGCTGCAGCGGCTGATGAGCGTGGACGCGATGTCCGCATTGGCGCACGAACTGCACTATGCCGACATCTCCGCGCTGTACGCGGCGGTCGGCGAGAACCAGGTCTCGGCGCACCACGTCGTGCAACGCCTGATGGCGCAGCTCGGCGGCGTCGGCGACGTGGAAAACGAACTGGCCGAACGGAGTACGCCGTCGACGCTGCCGGCGCGGCAGCGCACCATCGGCGATGCCGGGGTCGAGATCCCCGGCGCTCCCGGTACGGTCGCGAAGCTGGCCAAATGTTGTACACCGGTGCCGGGCGACGAGATCATGGGCTTCGTGACCCGCGGCGGCGCGGTGAGTGTGCACCGGACCGACTGCACGAACGCGGATTCGCTACGCGCGCAACAGGAACGGATCATCGAGGTCAAATGGGCGCCCTCGCCGTCGTCGGTCTTCCTGGTGGCGATTCAGATCGAGGCGCTGGACCGCACCCGGCTGCTGTCGGATGTGACCAAGGTGCTGGCCGACGAGAAGGTCAACATCCTGTCCGCGTCGGTGATGACCTCCGGTGACCGGGTGGCGATCAGCAAGTTCACCTTCGAGATGGGCGATCCGAAGCATCTGGGTCATCTGCTGAACGTGGTCCGCAATGTGGAGGGCGTCTACGACGTCTACCGGGTGACCTCGGCGGCCTGATCCGCCGGGGGCAGCTCCGCCTGGGCACGCGACAGCTGTACCGCGGCCATGCACATCACCAGCACGGAAGCGATGACGACGATCGTGCCGATCGTGCCGGTCCGCAGTCGCTCGTCGAGCACGGTGAGGCCGAGGAAGGCCGCGCCGAGCGGTTCGGCGACGGTGAAGGCCGGCAGCGAGGCCGACAGCGCCCCGACCTGGTAGCCGCGCTGTTGCAGATAGAGCCCCACGATGCCCGCGGCGACCAGGGTGTACAGCTGCCAACTGGTGAGCGCCGTGCCGAGTCCGCGCCCGAACAGATGGATGACGTGCTGGGTGAGCGCGGCGGAGACGCCGAACAGCAGACCGGCCGCGGTTCCCAGCATGAGCGCCTGCAATCCGGTCACCCGGACCACCACCGCCACCACGACCGCGGCGGCGACCACGCCGAGAACCAGCACCAGCGGCCACATCCAGGTCGACCACGGCGCATCGGGGATGCCCTCGGTGGGGTCGCCGACGACGAGGAAACAGGCCAGCGCGGCCGAGAGGGCGATCGCGTGTGCCCACATGACCGGCGAGACCGGGCGGCGGCTGTAGTGCGCGGCCAGCGGCAACGCGAAGACCAGGGCCGTCACCAGGATCGGCTGCACGATCAGCACCGATCCCAGCGCGAGCGCCACCACCTGGAAGATGAAGCCGCCGGCGTCGCCGATGATGCCGGCCCACCAGCGAGGATTGCGAACGAGCTGGGCTACCAGCGCGTCACCGGCCGGCACGTCGGCCGCCGCGCGTTGCTGGGCGACCGCCGACACGGCGAACAGCAGGGCGCCGACGAAGGCGCAGACGACCGCGGCGACGGGAAAGTTGCTCACCCGATCAGTCTGCCGTCCGCGACCGGGTGCCCGGCATCGGGGACCGGTCTGCCGATCCGAGGGGGTGTGGTGACGGCGCTGCGAGACCGCGGAACCGCGATGGCTGTATCGGAATAGGCGGAATGTGCGCTACGGGCGAATGGCAATTGTTCGGCAACACATTTCGGGCCGCTGTCCGCAGTGGCGGCGAGTTGCCCTCCGCCGGGCGCGAATTGCGCATTCGCCGCAAATTTGCCGAGGCTCATACCGACTCTCGGTGCCGGTCGGCCGGTCCGGCCGCGGCGAATCCTTCGCGCAGGTAGGAAGGTTCGCGGGCGGCGATCGAGGATGTGCTCGCGCGCCGACGGGGGCCTGCACTCCGAGCCGGATTCTGTTACGGTTTATTGCGTTTCGGGGCGCGCGCGATGTTCGGCGACAACTCGAATCCACATGATGATCGCCGGACGGGTCGCAGTGGCACTCGACCCTCAGAACTGTTGCAGACAGCGGGTTTAAAGGGGGTCAGATCATGCTGACCGTGCTGACATGCTCGGCGGCGACCGTACCGGTCGCGTCGGGTCCTCATTGCGGATTTCGCGCATCCACATCCGCGCCGGCCCTCGATTCGGCGTTCGAGATACCCCCGTTCACACCCGTTGACCTGCCTGGATGTGGTATTGCCCGAATCTCGGCGGCCTCGGACGGCGCGTCGAGTTCGCCGAATTCGTCGGGTACGGGACAATTTCCGTTCGGGAAGGGCCTCGGTGACGCCGCACCCGGTGGTGTGCCGTTGGCGACGTCCCATGGCGGTACCGCTGACAACAACTACCCGTTCTCCACGAACTGATCGCCGAGAGGGTCCGACGATGCTGCACGACGTGCCCGGCTCCGCGGGGATGAGGGAATGTTGAAGCCGTACAAAGAAGTCCAACGGTGGTTCCCGGCGCTGGAACCCGAACATGCCGTTCCCGCGGCCGCGCCGGGGGAATCCGACGCCGTCGACGACGAGGCGGAACCTGGAGCGGCGCGGTACCCGCACTACATCCGTGACACCGAGCCCGAGCCGTTCGACATTCCGTTCGCCGACGAACCGGCCACCCGGCGCAGCGAATTCGTCGGGGGCTGGACCGACTGGGTCGGCAGCCACGCACCCGGGCCGGACGACGACTACCCGGTCCACGAGGGTGAGGTACTGCGCCTGCCCCGCGACGCCGAGACCGGCGACGGCCGGGCTCGTGGCCGCCGCCGGACCCGCCCGGCCGGTGCCGACGGCGACGATGCGGAGGGATCCGGGGCGCGCTCACCGGGCGACGACGCGGACGAGCGCGACGATGTGGACACTCCCGAGTGGATTCTGCCGCCCCGGCGCGAACACGGCGACGGCGCCGCCGGCCGGATCGTGCGCCGCGCCCCGGGCCCGGCCTCACCGGCCCTGCGCGACTACATCCGCCCGAGCCGGCTGCGGGTCGCGCTCGTCCTCGCGGTAGCCCTGTTATTGCTGGTCGCCGCAGGCGGTTTCGCCCTGTACGTGCTGCGCTCCGGTCACGACGGAAAACAGTCGGTGGCGCCGCTGCCGGCGCGCCCGGCCGTGGGTGACGACGCGCCGATGCTTCGGCTCACCTCGGCGTTCGGCGCCGATTCCGGCCCGCGGGTGGGTTCGGCCGGGCACTGCCCGACCGAACGGTCCGCGCGCGTGGTGCGCGGCGCCGAGGTCGGCGGCACCGATTCCGGGCCGGACGCGATCATGTGGTTCCAGCACGCCTTCTACGTCGAACGCTCGGCCGAGCGTGCGCGCGAGGTGGTGGCGCCGGATGCGGCGGTCTCGCCGGCGCCGGTGATCCAGCGCGGCATCGCCTCGGTGCCGCTGGGCACCGACTATTGCGTGCGGGTGGTCACTGTGGACGACAACAGGTATTCGGTGGAGGTGACCGAACGGCGGCCGGGCGCGGCCCCCGCCACCTACGACAAGCAGTTGGTGACCACCGCGGTGGTCGGCGGCCGCACCCTGATCACGGGCATCACGGCCGGGTAAGAGGAGAGCTGAGATGGGACAGGACTGGAGCCGATGGCTCGACGAGACGTCCGACGCGGACGTCGCGGCGGGCTCGCGACCGCGTGGACGGGCGCCGGTGGTCCGGTTACGCAAGGGTCGGCGTGACGACGGCGAGGGCGGCGGCCTGCCGCGTCCGATCCTGGTCGTCGGCGGCTGCGGTGGCGCCGGAACCACCACCACCGCACTGGGACTCGCGGGTGAACTGGGCGCGGAGGCGGCGGCCGTCGCCGTCGACGCCACCGTGGCCGGCAGCGATCTGGCCCTGCGCGGCGCCGACGAACATCTGAGCCCGATCAGTCTGCAGCAGTGGCTGTACGGCCGCGGTGACGACGAACCGGCGCCGCTGAAGGAATGTCTCTCGCAAGCGAGCTCCGGTATCGGCCTGCTGTGGCGCGACGCCTCCCCGTTGCGCCGCCGCGCCACGTATCTGACGGTGGCCCGGGCCGTCGCCGACGCCGGGTACACGCCGGTGTACGACGGCGGCAGCCCGATCGCCGCCCGTCAGCTGCGGCCGCTGCTCGAGGACGCGGAAGTGGCTCTGGTGCTGTCGATTCCGGCGCGTGCCGACGCCGCCAATCGTTTGCGGGTCACGCTGGAATGGCTCGACGACGAATTCGGCGGTCACGCCGAGGGGCAGGGTGGCGGCATCGTGGGTGACACCACCATCGTGATCTCACATCAATTGCCCGGCAACAACTCTCGGGTGGCCGACCATCTGCGCGAACACCTCACCGGCTGGGTGCGCGACATCCGCGAGATCCCGTACGACACCCACCTGGCGCGCGGAGAGCTGGTGCGCCACAACGCACTCGATGCCGAAACCCGGAGGGCGTACCGGCGGCTGCTCAGCGGGATGGCATCATGACCGCGGCCATGAAGGAACCTCGCTCTTCCGAAAACCCGCCTGCGGCAGGCGTTGTCGCACCGGCGGAGTCTCGTCGCGCACCCATCTGGGACCGTCCGGTACCGGGCGCCGGACGTGCGCCGCTGGTGTGGTTGCTGGGGGTGCACGGCGGCGCCGGAGCCAGTACCCTCGCGCATGTGCTTGCGCCTGCGGCGGATTCGCACCGGCGCTGGCCCGGTGTGTTCGAACGCGAATCACCTTTCGTGGTGCTGGTCGCCCGCGAGACCATCGCCGGGCTGACCCGCGCCCATGATCTGCTGCGCCAGCACCGGGCCGGGCTCGCGGGGCCGAGCGAGGTGCTGGGCCTGGTGACCGTGGCCGCGCGCCCGGGCCGGATTCCGGCCGAGATCCGGCGCTACCGCGATGTGGTCGGCGCATTGGCCGGGGAGGTGTGGCAGATGCCCTGGATCGAGGAGTGGACGCTGGTCGAACCCGATCAGCTGCCGGTGTGGTCGCCCAGCGACCCGCCGCCACAGCAACGCAAACGCAAACTCGATCCGCTGCAAGAAGTTCCGCACGAGGTGGACGCGCTGGGAATGAGCATCGTCGACCTCGTGCGGGAGACGGTCGGCGCCGGTTCGCAACAGGAGGAGCAACGATGATCGTGCCCGGACGTTGTGCTGCCGCGAACACGCCGACAGCTGTTTCCGACGGTGTACCTCCGGTACCCGGCTTTGTATTCCGATCACCTATTGAGAAGGACGCTCGATGAGTACCATCCTGGCCGCTGTACACGAGACGTACGGCGTTGTTCTCGCTCAGGTCGGGAATCCGACACCCGAGACGCCGCCGGCCGCCGACAAGCTCATGAAACTGGTGCGCTACTTCACGTGGTTCGTGCTGCTGTCGGGCATCTTGGGCATCACCTACGCCGGTGGCCGCTTCGCCTGGGAGAAGTGGACCGGTGGCGGCCTGGAATCGCCGAAGATGGTGGCGGGCGCCATGATCGGCGGCATCGTCGCCACCAGTGCGGGCACGATCATGAACGCAGTCATCGGATCGTGAGGGGCGCCGCGATCGTGCTGGCCTACAAGCAGATGCCCGCGGACGTGATCGAACCGATCATGCAGCTGATCAACTGGTTACTGTGGTGCGTGCTGTTGCTGTGCCTGGCCTGGATGATCATCTCCGCGGGCCGGCTGTGGTCGGCGATGCGCGACGACATGGCCGTCAACGACGCCTCGCACGGCATCGTGATGAGCCTGCTCGGCGCCATCGTGGCCAGTTCGGCGAGTGCGATCGCATTGACCCTGCTTCCTGCGTGAGCCGGTGACAGATTTCCGTATGCACGCCGACGACACCACGGCGACAACCACATTCGACGAAGCGACATTCGACGACGACCTGCGACGGGAGGTGACGGTATGAGTAACAAGGACACCTACGACGAGCGCAGCGGCGTCTCCTTCGGCGTCATCGTCTCCGCTGCCGTGATCGCCCTGATCGTGATCGTCGGCGTCTTCGTCTACGTCGGCCGCGACACCTCCTCTTCCGGCGCCCGGAAAGCGGATCCGCCGCCCTCGCCCGTCGCGGGCTCGGGCGCGACCGGATTCGCCGGACCCGATACGGATCTGTTCGGCCGGCGGGTCGATATTCCCAACAACCCTGCGGGACAACCGCTTCCGCAGAATTCCGCGCAGCAGCACAGCTCGTCGGATTCGGACTGGCTGACCGCGGCACCCGCCGGCACCACCGAACCGCGCGGCTGGCAGCGGGTCTACGGCGCCTCGGTGCCGTTCTCCACCAGCGACGGTCCGACCCGGATCGACGACAAGGGGCTGGCCGTCGGCTATTCCCACACACCGCAGGGGGCGGCATTGGCGGCGGCGCAGATCACCTATCGGCTCAACGCGCGGCCCGGCGACCGGGATCTGTACGTGCGCCAGGTGCGGGTCTCGGCCCAGCAGATCGCGGCCTACGACAAGGCGCGCGGTGACGGCAAGCTGCCCGATCAGCAGCCGGCGCGGATCACCAAGTACCTGGTCGCACCCGACGCGTTCCAGATCGAGAACTACGCCGACGATATGGCGATCGTGCGGCTGGCCGCCCGCGGGCCGAACAACGACGGCAAACAGGTGTGGGCGGCGATCCGGCTGATCATGGTGTGGGACAACGGGGATTGGCGACTCAAACCCACCGACACCAGAGCCACGCCGAGTGAATACGTCGACACCCTGCAGGGGTGGACCCGATGGTGAGCACAGCGATTTCGAGAAAGGCACGAGAGTCAGCCGATGGTCCGGATCGATTCCCTGCGACGCATCGAGGAGTGGATCTCATGGTGAGGCGCATCGTCACGATCCTCGCGGTCGTGTTCACCGTCATGATCGCGACCCCGACGGTGGCCTACGGGCAGACCTACGGATTCGACCAGACCTGTAACGAGATTCACGACGATCTCGACGGTCTGGGCTTGCCCGGCGTATCGCTCGGCGACGCCGCCTCCGCGGCGTGCAAGGCCGGCAACGCCGCCACCCATCCCGGTGACGCCGCGAACGCGGTGAAGGACAAGGCGTGGGATTCCACCTTCGGCAAGGTGGTCGACTCGTTGATGAACGGTCTGGGCGAGGCGCTGATCCTGGCGCTCACCTTCTGGATGAAGGTGCCCAACGATCGCATCAGCGACGGAGGAGCGCTGTTCCAGAAGATCAACGACTACACCTATCAAGCGCAGATTCTGCTGCTGATCGTGTCGGTGATCCTGTCCGGCGCCAGACTCGCCGAAGCCAGACGCGGTGCGGCACTGAGCGAGGCCGCGGAATCGTTCCGGATGTTCGCCCGCGTGGTCTTCAGCTCCTGGATGCTGGGTGCGGTGGTGGTCGCGGGTACGCAGGCCTCGGACCGCTTCTCGCAGTGGGTGATCGAGGACGCCACCAACGGCAATGCCCGCAGCCTCGCCGAGTTGATGGTGAAAACCTCCAAGCTGCAAGCCTTTTCGCCCGGCCTGGTGCTGATCATCGCGATCGTCGGCCTGCTCGGCGCGCTGGCGCAGATCGTGCTGGCCATCGTGCGCCAGGGCATGCTGGTGGTGGCCGCGGGTGTGCTGCCGCTGGCCGCGGCGGCGTCGGGCACCAGTACCGGCCGCCAGGCGTATCCGAAGCTGATCGGCTGGATCATCGCGTTCATGCTGTGGAAACCGGTGGCCGCGATCGTCTACATGATCGCCTTCGTCACCGCCGGTGACACCAACTCGACGACTCCGACCTCGGGTCTGCCGGACGCCGACCAGGCGCAGCGGATGCTGGTCGCGATCGTACTGCTGTGCAGTGTCGCCTTCGTCCTGCCGGCGCTGATGCGGCTGGTCACCCCGGCGGTGGCGATCGCCGGCAGCGGTGGATCCGGCCTGGGCGCCACCGGAGCGGTGCTGCTGGGAGCAGCCGCACTGGGCGCGGTGGGTACCAAGGCGGTCGGCGTGCGCACGCAGGCGGCGGCGGGAGCGCCGGGATATGTGGGGCGCAACGGAGGTCAGCGTCCGCCCGGCGGTACCGGTCGCGGCGGCAGTCCCCGGCCCGTTCCGCCGCGCGGCCCGCGCCCGGGCGGCGGTGGCGGGGGTCAGCAGGCGCCCGCGAGTCCGCGCGCACCCGGCGGTGCCGCGGCGGTACCATCCGGCGCGTCGCGAGCCATGAACAACATCGCGACGGCCCGGGCCGCGGGCGCGCACCTCAACCGCGCCGACGAAGCCATGGGCGATATCGCCGGTGACCGCTGGACCAACCGCGCACCCGACCTCGGCAGGAGCACCATCCCGCGATGACGACGACCGACACCTACGAGCGCCGCTCGTACGGGCTGTGGCAGAAGCCCCGCAGCGCAGGCCTTTTCGGGTTGCGCTGGGGGGAGACGGTGCTCGGCTTCGTCGTCGTCATCACCGCCCTGATGACGGCGCTGGTCGCCGGGCCGAAACCGGCGCTGTTCGTCGCGATCATCGGTGTGGTCGTGATGGTTCCACTGGTGTGGCGGACGGGGGGCCGCTCCGGTTACGAGACGGGATTGATGATGTTCCATTGGTTGCGCGGCCGCAGCAAGGGCGAGCACGTCTATCGCGGCGGCCGGTTCTCCCGCATCCCCGGCGGCGTCGCGCGCCTGCCCGGACTGATGGCGCCCTCGCGGCTGTACGAGGGAATCGACGCCGGCGGCTACAGCTTCGGCATGATCCACCTGCCGCAATTCGCGCAGTACACGGTCGTGCTCCGGGCTTGGCCGCAGGGACACGAGGCGGTCGACCAGCCGGTGATCGATCGGTGGGTGTCCGCCTGGGGAACCTTCCTGGCCTCGCTGGGCCAGACCTCCGACATCGTCGCGGTGGTTCCGGTGATCGATACCGTGCCGGAGACCGGAAACCGTTTGCTCACCGAGGTTTCCACCATCACCCGGCCGGAATCGCCGGCGCTGGCGCAGCAGGTGATGTACGAGCTGGCGACCGAATTGCCGCAGGAGCGCGTGCAACTGCTGCCGCGCGTGGCGATCACGTTCAAGGCCACCACCGCCGAGCGACGCAAGAATCCGGCCGAGGAGGCCGTCGAGATCGGTCGCCGGCTGCCGGGGATCTGCGCGGCGCTGGCCGAAGCGGGCGTGCGGGCGCAGCCGATGTCGGCCGACGAGGTGATCTCGTTCATCCGTCGCAGCTACGACCCGGCCGCGCAGGCCGATCTGGAAGTTGCCGCCGGCGAGATCGGCGGGCACGGGCTGGATTGGGCCGACGCGGGCCCGATCTCGCACGAGGAACGCTGGGATCAGTTCATCCACGACGGCGGCCGCTCGGTCACCTGGGAGATGGACGCCGCACCCGAGGGCGCGGTCGACGAGCGGGTGCTGCAGCGCCTGCTGGCACCGAATCCGGAGGTCCCGCGCAAGCGGATCGCGATCGTCTACCGTCCGCATTCGGCCGCCGACGCCGCCGAGATCGTGGACGACGACTACAAGAACGCGCTGGTCGCGCAGCAGAGCGAACGAGGCGTGGTCTCCGCCTCGGCGACGCTGCGGGTGGGCGCCACCCAGCAGGCGCGTGAGGAACAGGCGCGCGGTCACGGCGTGACCCGATTCGGTGCGCTCGTCACCATCACCGAACCGCTGCGCGGTGATCTGCCGCGGATCGAAGCCATTACCCGCGACCTGTCCACACAGGCCCGGTTGAAGATCCGGCGTTGCTACCGCTACCAGGCGGCGGCCTTCGCGGCCTCACTCGGCTGCGGGGTGATCCTGCCGGAACACGCGAGTATTCCCAAGGCATTGGCGGGGTGAGCGCAGATGGCAGGTGAGCACGAGCCGCCGGTTCGCTACCGGGGCGAACCACCGCGCTACAGCGAACGGGTGGTGGATCCGGAGAACCCGGTCCAGGCCCGGCCGCGCACGCGCACGGGCCACGACGACGAATGGGGCATCGAGGCCTACGCGCCCGGCCTGCCCCGCTCGGAATACGGTGGCGCACCTGCCGATTGGGACGACGTACCGCTGCGCCCGGCGCGCCGGCGAGCACGACGCGAGGAGGGTGAGCGCACCCGACCGGACGCCGCCGCGCCCCAGGAACGCGGTGGGCGCGCGACGGGGCACTCGCGCACGGATGCCGGCGCGGACGGTTCGGGACGCACCCGAGGAACGGCTCCCCGGCGGGAGACCGAGCGTCGCCCGGCACCCGAACCGGGTGTGAGCGGCGGTGCGCCGCACCGTGGTTCGGGCAGTGACCCGATCTCCGGCGAGCGCGGCTCGGGAAGTCCGCGGCGGCGCGGTGACGATGCGGCGAGGCCCGGATCCGCCGGGGGCGAACGTGCGATGCGGCGGGCCGAGTCGGAGCCGGGGCGTCGTCGTCCGGCGGACGGCGACCGAGACGGATCGGCCGGGCGCGACGGGAACCGCCGCGGGACCGGCGATGCGGGCGGCGCCCGCGGCCGTGCGGGCGGGGATGGGGTGGAGTCCGAGCGGAACCGGGGCGGCCGGTCGACATCGGAGTCGGCGCGCAACCGGTCCTACGGTGGCCGGGACATCGACCGGTCGAGCACGCACCCGGGCCGTAATACCGGATCGAACGGTGACGCGGCACCGCGAACGACCCTGTCCGAGAACGACGAGACGCGCGACGACGTCGCGACGACCCGCACGGCGACGCCGCGAGCCGGTCGCCGGGTCGCGGGCGCGGAGGACAGCGCGGACCGTGAAAGCCATGGCGCCGAGCGCGATACGGTGACGCCGACGACAGCGAGCGGCCTTCGACAGCAAGGGGCCGGCACGGCCGAGGAGTCCGGGCGGGACGGGAGCGCGGCCGGAGCGGTTCCGCCACCGCCCGGAGATGCGGACTCGCCGACCGCGACGCGCCCGGCGCCGAGCGACCACGACTCACCGGACCAGGGTGCGGACCTCGTGGACGGCGACCGCGCCGCTCGTGCCGAGGAGGCCGAGCGGGACGCCTCCACGGACCGCACCGAGTCCGCGCGCACCCGCGCGAGCGGTCGAGCCGGTGCGGCAGACGGCGCCGCCGCCGACGACCGGACCGCGGCACGCTCCGGCGGCGACACCGCGTCCGCGTCCCGCGTCGCCGACCACGATGCGCCGCACGACAATTCGGCCGGTGCCCGCACCCGGCGCCGGGTGAGCGGGCCGGAGGACCGGTCCGACGATCGAGAGATTTCCTATGCGCATGGCACCCCGCACTCGGCCGAGCTGCCGGCCGGATTCGACCAGGTATCGCCCGAGACGCGCGGAGGGCGCTACATGACCGGCGACTACGAGCCGGCGCCGCGGCGGAGTACGCGCACCGAATACAATTCGGGGTCGTCGCGCCGCCGGACGGAAGCGCCCGCGCGGCGATCCGGCCGGGGACAGCGCACGCTCCGTGATCGCAACGGCTCCAAAATGGCGTCCTACGAACAGCTTTCGCGGACCGCTCGTGCCGACGCCGAAGCGGGCAATCGGCGGGATCGGCGCAGTAAACCGGTCAAGAAGAAGAATCAGGGCCCGCCTCTGCTCGACGACGCGGCCCGGGCGCGGCTGGAGGCGGTGGCCCGCGAGGGCGCCGGATTGCGCGCCGCCTGGGCGGCATTCCGGATTCGCACCGACGACCTGCGCCGCGTCAACGCCGCGGCCCGCATCGAATCGGTCGTCGAGGACGGATTCGACCGCGGCACGGCGCAATTGACCGATCGCGGCTATGTCGGCCCCGGCGGCGGCCGGATGAACGTGGTGGGCCGCCCGGTCGAATACCGGGCCACCACCGCGCAGGTCGCCGGACTGTGGCCGTGGTCGGTAGGCGCCGGCGCCCCGCTGATCGGCACCCCGCTCGGCTCGCATCTGCACACCGGCGCGCCGGTGTGCTTCGACCCGATGAACTGGTTCATGCGCGGCAGTTTCATCACCGCCCCGAGCCTGTTCGTGCTGGGGCTCAACGGTTTCGGTAAGTCGTCGCTGGTGCGCCGCATCGTGCTCGGCGGTGTGGCCCAGGGCATCACGCCGCTGATCCTGGCCGATGTGAAACCCGACTACCGCAAGCTGGTGGAGATGGTCGGCGGCCAGGTCATCGACCTCGGCTACGGCCACGGCAAACTGAATCCGCTCGCCGGTGGTGTGCTCGGCTCGATCGTGCCGCTGCTGGACGACCTGCCCGCACTGCAACTGCAGGTGACCCAGGAATTGCGGGCCCGGCAGGTCACGTTGATCGCGGGTCTGGTGGAACTCGTGCGCGGCGCCCGCGTGCGCGACTACGAGGAGACGTTGATCTCCACGGCGCTGCGCATCCTGTACCGCGAGGGCAGCGGCTTCGCTCCGGAATCGCCGCCGATCATGGAGGATCTGCTCGAGGTGGTGGTCGGCGGCGGCCAGGAGCTGATGCTCGATGCCGGCGCCGACAACGCCGAGGAATACCACGAGGCCACCAAGGGGCTGCGGCGGTCGCTGCGCGCACTGACCCAGGGACCGTTCGGCGCGGTCTTCAACGGTCAGACCACGACACCGATCGACACCTCCTCGGTGGCGGTCTGCATCGACGTCTCGCACATCCCGACCGGGGACAAGAAGCTCAAAGCCGGTGTGATGCTGGCCTGCTGGGCCGACGGCTTCGCCTCGGTGGAGGCCGCGCACGTCCTCGCCGACGGCAAACTGGGACCGCAGCGCTACTTCCAGGTCGTCATGGACGAGCTGTGGCAGGTGCTGGGACTGGGCGACTTCATGGTCGACCGCGTCGACGAACTGACCCGGCTGCAGCGCGGCATGGCGACCTCGCTGATCATGATCAGCCACACCATCAAGGACCTGCAGTCGCTCGGATCCGAGGCCGCGATCGCCAAGGCGCTGGGCTTCCTGGAACGCGCGCGCGCCAAGATCTTCGGTGCGCTGCCGCCCGAGGAGATCAGCCGCCTGGACTCGACGATCCCGTTCACCTCCGCCGAGGAGGAGATGGTCACCAGCTGGTCGGCCCCGCAGGCGCTGACCGGCGAGGCGCTCAAACCCGGCCAGGCCCGACCGCCCGCGCCCGGCACCGGAAAGTTCCTGCTCAAGATCGGTGAGGATCGCCGCCCCGGCATCCCGTTCCATATGGAGTTCACCGTGTCGGAAAAAGAGAGCGGAATCCACGAGACCAACCAGCGTTTCAGCGAATTCACCGAATCCACGGCCCGGCGGGGCGACGAGGGGAGTGCCGCGTGATGCCGCACAGGTCATACCGAAGAGTGTCGCCGCAGGTGCGGAAGGCGGCGGTGGAGCAGGTCGTCGCGCTGACCGACAAACTGCGCAGCGAGTCGGAGGCCTGCCGGGTCGTCGCCGAACAGATCGGCGTGCACACCAATTCGGTGCGCAACTGGGTGCGTGCCGCGGAGGGGCCCAGCCTGGAACGGATGGACGCGGTGGCCCTGCGCCGCAAAGTGGCGCTGCTGCAACAACAACTGGCGGCCGCGGCGGAGATGAACCGCACCCTGGTGGAAACCCTGAACGAAACCCGCCGCGCGACATGACGGGTGCGCGGTGAACGCGAAAACCCTCACCGCCCTCGTCCTCGGCGGTGTCGTCTCTCTGATCACCCTCGTGGTGGTGATCGTGTTGCCCTCCTCGGAGGATCCGTGCGCCGATCAGCCGACCGCGCCCGGTTCCGGCCTGCCGGACACCTCCGGCGCGCCGTGGGCAGCGGGGGCGCCGGAGTCGGGCTCCACCACACCGACCGCCACGACGGAACCGCGCGGCTCCACCTCCGCCTCCACCAGTGCCGCCGATATCCCTGCGGCACAGGCGAATCCGAGTGCGACCGGCGCGCCCTCGCTGGCCGCGGGGATCGCGCCGATCCGGCGCACCTGGCCGCTGCCGGGCGGATCCTTCACGGTGTCGGACACCTTCGGTGCGCGCGGAGGCACCCATCTCGGTGTGGATCTGGCCGCACCGGACGGCACCCCGGAGTTCTCGGTGGCGGACGGCGTCGTCGTCGCCGCCGGTCCCGCCTCCGGCTTCGGCAACTGGATCGTGATCGACTCCGTCGACGTCAACGGCCGTCCCTTCTCCGCCGTCTACGGCCACGAGTGGACGAGCGGGGTGAAGGTGCGGGTCGGGCAGCGGGTGCGGGCCGGTGAGGAGATCGGCGCTGTCGGGTCGGCGGGCGAATCCTCCGGTCCACATCTGCATTTCGAGATCGTGCCCGGCGGGCGCCTGACCGGCGGGCGTCAGATCGATCCGCTGCCGTGGCTCGACGGCGCGCTGACACCCAATGCCGGTGGCGCCTTCCCGTATTCGACGAACCCGCTGTGCAGCCGCGGATTCGGCAGCGCCGGCGGCGCGCTCGCCGACGGCAAGGTGCCGCCGGAACTCGAAATCTGGTATCGCCGTGCGGGTTCGCTGTGCCCGGAGATCACCGCCTCGGTGCTGGCCGCGCAGGGCCGTCAGGAATCCGGATTCCAGCGCGGGCTCACCTCGCCCGCCGGCGCCGAGGGACTGGCTCAATTCCTGCCCACCACAGCGCGGGCCACCGATCCCGACGACGGGCGGCCGTATCTGCTCGACGCGGACGGCAACGGGCAGGCCAGTCTGTGGGACGACGGCGACGCGATCATCGCTCAGGGGCGCTACATGTGTTCGATCGCCCATCAGGTCGAGCGGTGGATCGGCGAGGGCAAGGTGCACGGTGATGTGGTGCCGCTGTCGCTGGCCGCCTACAACGCCGGCGAGGGTGCGGTCCTCGCCTCGGGCGGGATGCCCAATCAGGTGGCCGCGCACTTCTCCGAAACCCGGCCCTACGTCACGAATATCCTCGCGATGGAGACGCAGTACCGGGCGCCGGGATCGATGGGCCGATTCCAGCCCGGTCACGGTTCGGCGGGCGCCGATATCCTCGCCGCGGCCCAGCAGTGGATGGGCACCCCGTACGTGTGGGGCGGCGGTGGCCCGCAGGGGCCGACCGGCGGTGGACTGGACGGCCCGGGGCTGACCTCGGCCGCGGTGTTCGCGGCGTCCTCGGGCGCGAAGACGTTGCCGCAGACCGCCGAACAACAGTGGGAGGCGGGGGTCGAGGTGCCGATGCGCAACGCCCAGCAGGGCGATCTGGTGTTCTCCCGCTTCGGGGTGCGCGGGCCGGCCGAGGTCGGCATCTACGCCGGCAACGGCCGGATGATCCGTTCCACCGACCCCTCGGGCGTGAGCGAAGCGCCCGTGCCCGGCGACGCGCGGTTACGGAGGGTGTTGTGACGGTACGACGATCGGGACACGCCGGGATCGCCGGATTGCCGGGAGTCGCCCGGCACCGACCGGGACCGATAACCTGGAGACAGCGTCCGGAGTTCCGGGCGCCGGGCCGCCGACCTACAGGACGGGCCGTCTACGCGAACCTGGTGGTGATGCTGGTGGTGAGCGTCGCACTGCTGTCCGGCTGCGCGGGCGGGTCCGAACGAGCCGAACCACCGGCGGCCACGTCGACTCCGCGTCAGCTCGAGGCCGCCCCGGCACCGGATCCCGGCACTCCCGACGGCGTCGCCGTCGCCGCGCTGCGCGAGATCTTCACCTGGTATCCGGCCACCGAGACGCAGGGCGCCTCGCTCGCCCGGGCCCGGAAGTGGCTGGGCCCCAGCCTGCTTCGCACACTCGACGCACCGCCGGGCGAGGAGACTCCGAAACCGACGCTGCGCTGGGCCGAATGGGGGCGTTCGGGTGTGCGTGTGGAAGCGTTCACCTTCGCATCCGGCGAGCAGGCCCCGGGCAACGGCGATTCGGACCACCAGCAGTTCAAGATCGGTATCGAGCAGACCGCCGTGCACACCGACGGTACCCGCGAGACGCTACCCCCCACGACGGTGATCGCCACCGTCGTCCGCACCCCCGACGGCTGGCGGCTCGACGGATTCCGTTGAGCCGCAGCCACATACTCGGTCATTCCAGGAGGCGAGATGGCGAAGAAGGTGAAGGACCCGGCCGATCCGGGACCGGACCTCGCGCTGTATCTGATCTACATCGGTTTCGCGGTGGTCGGCACCCTGTGGGGCGCACTGCATCTGGGCAACAAGCTGTCGACGGTGCCCCAGGACGTGCCGATCAACCCGATCGCCTGCATCGCGAAGATCGCGCGGGGACAACTGACGTGGCCAACCGCCTCCACGGTGATCGTGCTGCTCGTCGTGCTCGTCGTCGTCGGCATCGTGTTCGTGCGGCGGGAGATGAAGAAGCGCCGCAGCCGCGGAAAACTGCCGGTGGACGACAAGGCCCAGTACATGGGGAGCGGCGGGGCGATCGCGGCACTCACCGAGGCCGGGGTGCGGGACAAGGCCCGGCAGCTGGGCGTGCGGCTCGGCTACGAGGATTCGCCCGGTGTGCCGATCGGTGTCGGGGTGGTCGACGGTGTGATGCTGTTCGGTTCGTACGAGGATTTGCATCTCGACATCTGGGGCCCCCGCCAGGGTAAGACCTCCGCGCGGGTCATTCCGGCGATCCTGTCCGCCATCGGCCCGGTCCTGGTCACCTCCAACAAGCGCGATGTGGTCGACGCGACCCGAGATGTGCGGGAGGGCAAGGGTTCTCGCACGTTCGTCTTCGACCCACAGGGCGTCGCGGGTGAAGAGCACGCCCTCTGGTATTGGGATCCGCTGGGCTGGGTGGACGCCCGGCACGAAGGATGTGAGATGCGAGCGGCACGACTCGCAGGTCACTTCGCCGACGCCGACGACGGTGGCGAAGGTACCCCCGACAGCTTCTTCGACCCGGAGGCCGAAGATCTGCTGGCGGGTATGTTCCTCGCTGCCGCCGTAGCCAACCGGTCGATCACCCAGGTGTGGGACTGGGTGACGGATCCGAGCGACACCGAATCCGTCCAGTTGTTGCGCGCCGCCGGGCACCATTACGTGGCCTCGGGTCTGGCACAGCAGTACAACGCCTCCGAACGGGTCCGTGACAGCATTTTCGGTACGGCGAAGAAGATGGTCCGCTGCCTGAAGTTGTCGAATGTGCACCAATGGGTCACGCCGGGCACCGATCGCTACGCGTTCGATGAATGGGACTTCCTGAACCGCAACGGAACCCTGTACTGCCTGTCGCTGGAGGGCCGCGGTTCGGCCGGCCCGCTGGTCAGTGCCCTCACCGAAGCGGTCGTCGACGTCGCGATGCGTAAGGCGACCCATGAACACATGGGCCGGCTCTCCATTCCGCTGCTCGCGGTGCTCGACGAGGCGGCCAACATCGTGCGCTGGAAGGATCTGCCGAAGCAGTACAGCCACTTCGGATCTCGCGGCATCGTCGTGATGACCGTCCTGCAGTCGTGGGCGCAGGGCGTGCGGTGCTGGGGTCAGGCCGGTATGGAGGCGCTGTGGGCGGCGGCCAATATCAAGGTCCTCGGCCCCGGCGTCGACGATATGGCATTCCTGGCGGCCCGTTCGGAGGCGATCGGCGACTACGACTCCATCTCGTCGTCGGTCTCGGAATCCAAAGGCGGCAAGAGTTATTCGCGTTCGCTGGGCTCCTCGCGGACCCTCAACGCGAACGCGCTGGCAACCCTGCCGCGCGGGCGGGCCGTGGTGTTCTCCTCGGGTGCGCCCGCGGTGCTCGTCCGGACCGTGCCGTGGTGGGAAGGGGAGTACGCTGCCGAGGTGCGCAAGTCGATCGAACAGCATGATCCGCAGCGTCGCACCACGATGAGCGACCTCGTGGGTGAGCGGACCGTCCTCGACGGCGGATCGATGCCCGGTGAGCCGCCCGAGACCTACGGACAGCCCGAGGAGGTTCGCCCGCTGTGAACGACCAGCCCCAGGACATGATCTACTCGAACGTGGTCGAGTTCGTGGAGAACTACCTCAGCCTCGTCTACCGGCGTCAGGTCACCGACCTCACCGATACGGTGTGGTGCCCCGAGTGGTGGAAGCACGCCGAGGCGGCCATGCGCCTCGAAGCACTCTGGCGCGCATGGGAGTACCTGCGCCAGGATCCGCAGACGGGGATGAGTGTGTGGTTCCTCGACCACGCGGACCCGCATATGGGGCGGTTGTTCGATCCGCGCGGGCCGTTCAAATACTGCAGTGTCCGCAACGGCCACAAGGATATGCTCAGCCCCCTCCCGCTCACCCCGCCGCAGCAGGGCATGTTCGGCGAACCCAGCAAGGCCGACCCGAACAAGGGCTGATCCGCGACCCGTCTCCGCGAGAACGACCGTCGCCGAAAACGACTGTGCCGCCACCCGTTCCGGGTCGGCGGCACAGTCGTGAGCGGGTTCGTCAGCGAGAACGATCGCGGCCGCGTTCGCGTTCGCGCATCCGCTCGTCGTGTTCACGCGCGCGGGTGACCCGCGGCGGTTCCTCCGGCCGGGTGCGGACCGCGGCCTGCGGCGGCTGCGCCTGACTGACGTCCATGAGCATGCGCACGGCCGCCAATTCCGGCGCCACCCCGACGCGGGACAGATGAGCGGCCAAGGCCTGGCGCCGCTCGGGGGAGTCGTAGCGGGTCAGTTCGCGTTCACGCGCCTTCTGCCGCTCGGCGGTGCGGGCGCCGCGCGCCACCCGGGAATGTTCCAGGCGGTCCTTCTCCAGCGAGATACCGCGTTCCAGGGCGGGCCGCTCGAGCATCCGGGCCAATTCCAGGTTGCGCGGATCCTTCGCCTTGGCTTCGCGAGCCTCGCGCAGCAACCGCTCCCGGGTCTCCTTGACCCGCTCCTGGGTGACCTTCACGCGCGCTTCGGCTTCTCGCTGACCACGTTCGCGGGTGCGCAGTGCGACCAGTGTCGCAAGCTGCAACATTTGCCTCATCAAAGCCGCTGTCTCGCGGCCGATGTCGTCGAGTTCCTCGGCCATTGCCTGCTCCCCGATGCTGCAGTTGTCTCTGTGGACGATTGTGGTGCTTCGTATCGGACTCCGCCACACGAACGCTCGATCCGTGGTGGCGGCGCCCCACCTTCAGCGCTGTCCGTTCTATGAGGTTACCAGCGCGGAGCAGGGCAGCCTAACCCCGGATCCGGTCCATCGCAGGCGGATCCGGGCCCGCGCCGGGGATCAGCTCAGCTGCATCGTCTTCACCGTGACCGGCTGCTTCGGCGCGCCGTCGCCGGTCGACGGGTCCTCGACGCCGTCCTTGGCGATGGCGTCGAGGGTCTTCAGCCCGGCCTCGTCGACGGTGCCGAAGATGGTGTACTGCGGCGGCAGCTGGGAATCGCCGTAGACGAGGAAGAACTGGCTGCCGTTGGTGTCGGGGCCGCTGTTGGCCATCGCCACCACACCACGCTTGTACTGCACCGGAACCCGCTGGGCGTTGGGGTCGCCGGGCGCGAATTGGTCGGTCGGGTACTCGTTGGGGAAGGCATAACCCGGCCCACCGTTGCCCTGACCGCTCGGATCACCGCACTGCAGCACCTTCAGTCCCTCGCCGGTGGTCAGGCGGTGGCAGGGGGTGCCGTCGTAGAACTTCTGCTGCACCAGGCTGACGAAACTGTTGACCGTGCAGGGCGATTCACCGGCGTTGAGCGAAATGCCGATCGGCCCCCGGTTGGTGTCGACGGCGACCTTCGGCGAGTCCGCGGTCGAGACCTCCGCCTGCTCGGGCTTGTGCACCGGTTTGGCGGCCTGGCCGGCATCGGTGTAGGCGCAGCTCACCGTCGCGGTCTTGGGCTTGGCCTCCGGCGGGGGAGCGGCCTGCGGGGTGGACGAGAGCGAGGCGTCGGGGGTCTTGGCCGCGGCGTTCGCGGTGTCGTCGCCGCGGGTCAGGTAGTAGATCCCGACGCCGGCCGCGACGACCACGACCACACCGAGCGCCGATCCGGCGATCGCCAGCTGCTTACGCTTGCGCGCACGCTGCGCCTGTCGCTCCAGTCGGCGTTCCAGCTTGCGCTTGGCCGCCGCTCGTCGCTGTTCGTTGGTCGGCACTACCCGGTCCTCCCGTGTCGGTTGCGTATCGGCATAAGAGTGTGCCATCACTTCCTGAGACGACCCCTAACTTCCCCGGATCGTTCCGTACAATCGCGCTGCTCGGCCTCGTGCTGGGTGAACCGGTTGGACTTGCCGCGTCCGGGTGGGGGAAACTGGACCATTGTGACCAAGACCAGCAGCTTCACCGCCCCGAAAGGGATTCCGGATTATGTGCCGCCCACCTCGGCGGAGTTCGTCGCCGTACGGGACGGGCTCGTGCACGCCGCGCGACTGGCCGGATACGGACATGTGGAGTTGCCGATCTTCGAGGACACCGCGCTGTTCGCGCGCGGTGTGGGCGAATCGACCGATGTGGTCACCAAGGAGATGTACACCTTCGCCGACCGCGGTGAACGCAGTGTGACCCTGCGGCCGGAGGGTACGGCCGGGGTCATGCGGGCGGTGATCGAACACGGCCTCGACCGCGGTCAGCTGCCGGTCAAGCTGTGCTATTCCGGCCCGTTCTTCCGCTACGAGCGGCCCCAGGCCGGACGTTACCGGCAGTTGCAGCAGGTGGGCGTGGAAGCGATCGGCGTCGACGATCCGGCGCTGGACGCCGAGGTGATCGCCATCGCCGACGCGGGCTTCCGGTCGCTGGGGCTCGAGGGCTTCCGGCTCGAGATCACCTCGCTCGGCGATGAGACCTGCCGGCCGCAGTATCGCGAACTTCTCCAGGAGTTCCTGTTCGCCCTGCCGCTGGACGAGGAGACCCGCCGCCGCGCCGAGATCAACCCGCTGCGGGTGCTCGACGACAAGCGCAAGGAGGTCCGCGCCCTCACCGGCGAGGCGCCGCTGATGCTCGACCACCTCTCCGACTCGGCGAAGGCGCACTTCGAGCAGGTGCTGGGCCACCTGGACGCGCTCGGCGTGCCGTATGTGGTCAACCCCCGCATGGTGCGCGGCCTGGACTACTACACCAAAACCACGTTCGAATTCGTGCACGACGGCCTGGGCGCGCAGTCGGGTATCGGCGGCGGTGGGCGCTACGACGGGCTGATGGCGGAACTGGGCGGCCAGCCGCTGTCCGGGATCGGGTTCGGACTCGGTGTCGACCGCACCATGCTGGCGTTGCAGGCCGAGGGTAAGGCCGCGGGCGAACCCGCGCGGGTCGATGTGTTCGGGGTGCCGCTCGGGGAGGCGGCGATGGCCCGGCTGGTGGTGCTCGCGGCCGACCTGCGCGCGGCCGGGATCCGGGTCGACCTGGCCTATGGCGGGCGTGGCGTGAAGGGCGCGATGAAGGCCGCCGACCGGTCCGGTGCGGCGTTCGCGCTGGTCCTCGGCGACCGGGACCTGGCCGACGAACAGGTGGGCTTGAAGGATCTCGGCTCCGGTGAGCAGCGCCAGATCCCGCTCGCCGAGGTGGTGGCGCAGGTGTCGGCGGCGCTGGGCGCGCAGCGGTAGTACGGCGCGGCCTCGTGAACGACGCGAATTCCGCGGCGCAGCAGCCGGTCGGCCTCGACCTCATCGCACCGGAGCTGTACGCGCCGATGCTGCGGCGGCTGGCGCTGGGTGCCATCGGTGCGGGTGTCGTCGTCGGCGTGGTGGTCGGGCTGGTCGTGAGCTGGCCGGCCGGTGTCGTGGTCGGCGCGGTGCTCGGCGCGCCGACGGCGATCTACGCGCTGGCGGTGCGGCGACGGCGAATGTGGTTGTCGGGCAGCGTGATCGAGGCTCGGACGCTGGTGGGGCGACGGCGACTCGACGTCGCCGCGGCGACGGGTGTCGAGGTGCTCGTGTATCCGGGACGGCTGAGCCGGATAGCGCTGCGGATCACCGCGGGCGGCCGGACCCAGACCGTGCCGCTGGCTATGTACACCGACGCCGGCAGCGGACGTGAACTGCACATCCTGGGATTGCGGAAGCTCGCCGACGCGCTTTCCTCCACCGAGTTGGCCGCCGCGCTGGCGCTGTCCGGATTGCTGGTCGGACAGTTGCGGGCCGAGGCTCGGGACGCCGGACTGGAGGAGCGGCCGCTGTATCGGGCGGTGCAGCTGGTGCGGGCGCGCGATATCGTGCAGCCGGTGCGGCTGAGCGACAGTGACATCGCCACACTGAGCCGAGATATCGCTTCCTGAGCGGCGATCGGTATGAAACGGACATAATTCGTCGGCTCGGAGCGCCGCGCGAACGATATGCCGTCACGGTTCGATAACGAGGTTCCGATCGGGAGCAGCGCGGGGCGAATCGGCATTTGCCCCGGTGGGCAACCTCTCGGCTTACTCCGCCGATTGTGATTCGCAGCTCCAGACCGGGGCTGTGACCACACCGGTATCCGGCAAGTCCGGGGTTTGACTCTTTCATGTCTGGAAATACTTATGCGCGCAGCGAACACTGAGAGTCGCAAGTCTTTCAGGATCGGAAGAGTTCGAACGAAGGGTTCGCCATGCATACCATCAAATTCCGCAAAGCAGCCGCGGTTGCCGCCATTGCAGTGGCCCTCGGTGCTGTCGTCGCCCCCGCCGCGTCTGCCGCGACCCCATCGGGCACCTCTCCGACGGCGAGCGACATCGACGGTTCCGTCGCGATCTGCGTCCCCTTGGGCAGTGTCGTATTCTGCATCTGAGCTACCGCGAGAAGGGGGGCCGCCGGAGGGGCGGCGCCCCTTCTCCGTGCTGTGAGTGGCGGGCGAGACCGCCGGCGGATCATCGAAATCGGTTGCGGGACGGTACCGATGCGCTAGCGCTGTCTGGTTGCTCACGGTGCCGGCTTTCGGCCGGTGAGGGTCGTTAGGGTGAAGATCGAAGCCGACCGTCGAGTTCTCGTGAACAAGGAGTTGTCGTGAGCAATGCCACCCGCACGCCCGTGACCGTCACCGTCACCGGAGCCGCCGGTCAGATCGCCTACGGGTTGCTGTTCCGCATCGCCTCCGGCGCCATGCTCGGCCCGCAGACGCCGGTGCGGCTGCGGTTGCTCGAGATTCCGGCGGCGGTCGGCGCCGTCGAGGGGGTGGCGATGGAGCTCGAGGACGGCGCCTTCCCGCTGCTCGATTCGATCGATATCAGCGACGATCCGTGGGTGGGATTCGACGGCGCCTCGGTCGCCGTTCTGGTCGGCGCCCGCCCGCGCACCGCGGGGATGGAGCGTTCGGATCTGCTGGCGGCCAACGGGCCGATCTTCACCGATCAGGGCGCGGCGATCAATGCCAGCGCGGCCGGCGACGTGAAGGTGCTGGTGGTCGGAAATCCGGCCAACACCAACGCCTTCATCGCGATGAGCAACGCACCCGACGTCCCGGCCGCGCGCTTCACGGCGTTGACCCGGCTCGACCACAACCGGGCCATCGCCCAGCTCGCCGCGCGCAGTGGCGCCCCGGCCGCCTCGATCACGCGAATGACGGTGTGGGGCAACCACTCCGCGACGCAGTATCCGGATATCAGCCACACACTGATCGGCGGCCAGCCCGCCGATCGCGTGGTCGATGATCCGGCCTGGGTGCGCGAGAGCTTCATTCCCACCGTCCAGCAGCGCGGTACGGCGATCATCGCCGCGCGCGGGGCGTCCTCGGCGGCCAGTGCGGCGAGTGCGGCCATCGACCACATTCACGATTGGGTGCTGGGCACGCCGGCCGGTGACTGGGTGTCGATGGCGGTGCCCTCCGACGGCTCGTACGGGGTGCCGGAGGGGCTCATCAGTTCGTTCCCCGTGACGTGCGCCGGCGGCGAGTACTCGATCGTGCCGGATCTCGAGATCGACGAATTCTCGCGCGAGCGTATCGATCTCAGCGTTGCCGAGCTGGCGGCCGAGCGCGAGGCGGTGATCGATCTCGGCTTCGCCAAGCGCGGCTGAGCCGATCGACCGCTCGCGCCGCCGATCACACCTTGGCGATGACCTTCTCCGCGTACTTCTCCAGATGCGCGATCTTGTCCGCGAGCGGCTCGGTGTCGTCGCCGGCGACGTAGGGGTAGCGGAAGCCGACGATCACGTCGGTGACGCCCTTGTCCTCGAGCCGCTTGATGCCGTCGGTGGTGTAGGCGTCCAGCGAGGCCGCATGAATCTCGAACGGCGTGGACGCGTCACGCTCGGAACGCAATTCGTTCAGCCGGGCGAGCATGCGGTCGAGATCCTCCGGATCGCCCCCGGCATGCATCCAGCCGTCGCACAGGCGCACGGCGCGCCGCAACGCGGCATCGCTGTGGCCGCCGACCAGGATCGGCAGCGGTTCGGTGGCACCCGGGGTGATCTTGATCTTCGGGATGTCGTAGAACTCGCCGTGGTATTCGAAGTACTCGCCCCGCGAGAGGCCGCGCACGATTTCGATGCATTCGTCCATGCGCTTGCCGCGCCGCTCGAACGGCACCCCCATGATCTGGAAGTCCTCGGGCCACGGGCTGATGCCGACCCCGAGCGAGAAGCGGTTGCCGCTGAGGTAGGCGAGGGACGCGGCCTGTTTGGCCACCAGCACCGGCGGGCGGATCGGCAGTTTCACCACGAAGGGGGTGAACCGCAGCGTGGTGGTCACCGCCGCCAGCGCGGCGGAGAGGATGAACGCCTCGATGAACGGTTTGCCGTCGAGGAATTCCCGGTTGCCGTCCGGGGTGTACGGGTAGGTCGAATCCGACTCCGCGGGATAGGCGACGCTGTCGGCGATGGTCATACTGTGGAATCCGGCCGCCTCGGCGGCCTGTGCCAGCGGTACGTAGTGCGCCGGATCGGTCATCGCCTCCGCGTAGGTGAAACGCATCGGTGGTCCTCTCGGGTGTTGCCGATATGAAACTAGAACAGATTCTAGTTGTGCTGGCGATCCTAGTGGGATAGGCAGTGCGTTGTCCCGAGTTCGGCCACTGATCGGGCTAATGAACCTGTTCTAAGTACGGCTCCCGACGACGAATGGCCCGGACCGTACGGTCCGGGCCATTCCGGGTGATGATTCGGCCGACGCGCCGCGGCGATCAGAGCTGGTCGTTCTCGTAATCGCTGATGAGCTCGTCGGAGTGGGTCTGGCCGATGACCTCGGGCGCGGTCTCTCCCAGCGGGCCGGTGAGGTCGGTGTTGCCGGTGAGGCTCTGGTAGTTCTGCACCGTGCGGCCGCGCTCGTCATCGGAGTTGCGCTGCCCGGCGGCCGGTGTGCCGCCGCCCATGAAACCCGAACCGGGCGTGCCCTGGCCGGGCATTCCGGGCATGCCCGGACCGAACGGCATCCCGGGGATTCCCGGCCGGGCGCCCGGAACCGAGGAGCCCAGGCCCGGTTTGGCCGCTGCGCCGCCACCGGACGCGGTGCCGCCGAGCCCGCCCATGAGACCGCTCAGCCCGCCGCCGGCACCGCTGCCGCTCATCGAACCCGGGTGCGCGCCGTTACCGCCGAAGGCGCTGGCATGCGTCGAAGCCCCGGGCAGGCCGGAACCGGTCAGGTCACCGAGACCGGCGGCCTGGGTGTCCGCGCTGCCGCCCGACAGCAGATTCTGGGCCTGCTCCACGATCGGCTGCCCGACGTTCTGCGCGACCGCCTGGGCGGCATCGGCCGCCTGCGGCGCGTACTGGCCGGCGAGCTGGTTGACCACATTCGCCAATTGGCCGGTGTAGCCGCCCAATTCGCCGCGGGTGGCGTTGACGATCGTGACCGCCTGGCCGAGATATTCGGTGGCCGTGGCGATCAGCGTGGCCTGACCGGGTGGAGTCAGGGCAACCGGCGCGAGCGCGGTGGCCTGGGTCGCGAACGACTGGGCGACCTGAGTGAGCTGGACGTTGCCGCGCTGCACCACCGACGCTGCCTCGTCGGTGAGTTTCGAGATGTCGAAGCCGCGCTGGCTGGCGTCCTCACCGTGCGCCTGGACCTGTTGGCCCGCCGCCTGGGCGCTACCGGCCGACTGGCCCTGCCAGACCTGCTCGACCGACTTCATCGCGCCCATGCCGATCTGCATGGCGCTCTGGATGACCTGCGAGGACTGGCTGAGCAGATCGGCCGGATTCAGGGCCCCCATCACACCGGTGCCGAAACTCGACAGCAGGTCGAGGAACGGTTTGAACAGCACGTCGAGACCCGGCAGCGCGGGCAGGGCCATACCGTTCATCAGCGCGGCCACCGGATCGGCGGGCATCGGCGGCAGATTCGCCGGCAATGCCGCGGCGACCGGGGCGCCGGCCTGCTGGACCGCGCCGGCGGCACCGTCGAGTGCGGCCGGCGCCTGGTTCAGCGCGGCCTGGGCCCCCTCGAGCACGTGCTGCGCGCCGGGCATTGCGCCGAGCGCTCCGGCGGCCTGATGCAGCGCCTCGTGGCCCGCGCCGAGCAGCGGCGACGCGGCGTCGCCCAGCACACCGGTATGGGCGTCGCCGGCATCGGGGGTGCCGGAACCTCCGCCGGGCAGGTGCGGAGCGCCGATTCCGTGGGAACCGTTGTCCTCGAACTCTTTCCGTGCGGTGGTGAAGGCCGGCGCCGATGCGGGCGCCGTATCCGGCGGCAGCTGTGGCAGCGGGATATCGGTGATCGGGCCCTGCTGTGCGGCCGAGGCCAGCACGGGATCCGGGGTGGATACAGGTGCGGCGGGCGCGATCGGTGAGGTGTCGGCGGCGGGTGCGGCCGGGGCGGCGATGACGCCGGAGTCGGTTCCGGAACCGATGGTGTGCACCGATCAGCCTCCGATCGCGTTGCCGATGGCGCCCAGGGCGCCGGCGGCGGCTCCGTCGTTGTCGCCGAGGATCGCGACGGTGCCGAATGCGGACTGTCCCAAGTGATTACATTTGGCCGACAGGTCGTTGACATCGCTGCAATGCAGTACCTGCGCGGCGGCGAACATCGCCAGATAGTCGGCGCCGATGAGCCCGAAAACGGGCGTCATCGCGGCTACATGCGTCGCGGTGTCCATATCGGCCGCTCCCGCGATTTCGGTTCCGATGCTCTGATGTGTCGCCCCGAACGCGCTGATCGCGCTCTGGTCGGCGGTGAGATCGCTCATCGAACTGCCCCCCAATCATCGTTGGTCAACTGAGTCGTCAACGTCGAACAAGCCTCGCGACCGGGCTTCGACCGGAGGCTGGGCTGGGCTCAATATAACCGACCCGGCCGACGCGATTCGAGTCCGACAAACTAGAACATGTTGCAAATTAGAACGGGTTCTATATTCTCGTCGCATGAAGGTCGCAGTCACCGGCGCAGCCGGCTTCCTTGGCACGAATCTGCTCCACCAGCTGGTGGAGCGCGGTCACGAGGTGACCGCCATCGACCGGGTAAGGCCCTCCGGCGCAACGGATCCGAGTGTGACTTGGGTGAGTGGCGACGTGCTGGATCCGGTGTCGATGCGTTCGGCACTGGCCGGGGCCGAGGTGGTCTACCACCTCGTCGCCGTGATCACCCTCGCGCATCGCAACGATCTGGCCTGGCGGGTGAACACCGAGGGAGTGCGGGTGGTGGCCGAAGCGGCACTCGCGGTCGGCGCCCGGCGCATGGTGCACGCGAGTTCGATCCACGCGTTCGATCAGTACACCTGCGGCGGCCGCATCGACGAGAACGCGCCGCGCTCGGTCGATCCGGGGTTGCCGGTCTACGACCGCTCCAAATTCCAGGGCGAGGTCGAATTGCGCGCGGTCGTCGACCGGGGGCTCGACGCCGTGATCTGCAATCCGACCGGTGTCTACGGCCCGGTCGACCACTCCGACTCCAGGATCAACACGACGCTGTGGGACGCCGCGCGCGGCCGGGTGCCGGTGATGATCGGCGGAGGATTCGATCTGGTCGACGTGCGTGACGTCGCCACCGGCCTGATTCTCGCGGGCGAGCGCGGGCGTACCGGCGAGAACTATCTGCTCTCGGGCGCGATGGTGACGATGCTCGAGGTCACCCAGCTCGCCGCCCAGGTCAACGGAAAGCGGGGCCCGCGCTTCGCCATCCCGGCCAAGGTGATCTCCGGTGCGCTGCCCGTGCTGGAACCGATCGGGAAGATGCTGGGCAGCGATCGGGTGTCGCGGGCGGCGATGGGCGCATTGCTGTCGGCGCCCGTGATCGACGGAACCAAGGCGCGGACCGAACTCGGATACCTGCCTCGGCCGACCGAGGAAACCGTGCGTGACCTGGTGGCTTTCTATAAGGGTGAGTCCGTGCGCACGGTCGCGAGCAGTATGGCCTGAGATCGTTGCGGGGCCGGCGCCGCGGCGTGCGCGGGGTGCGTCCGCGGCGCGGTCCTTGACATCGTATCGAACGGGTGTTCGACTGGATGGGTGCGATGGCAGAACCAGAACCCGGCAGCCGACGACGGCGCGCTTCCAGGGCTGGAGCGTGCCGGTTTCGTCCGCAGCGTGCAGACGCCGGAATTCGAGGGCGTCACCTTTCACGAGGTGCTGTGCAAGAGCGCGCTGAACAAGGTGCCGCAGCGTTCGGCGGTGCCGTTCGAATGGACGATCAATCCGATGCGCGGCTGTTCACACGCTTGCAGATACTGCTTCGCCCGGCCCACCCACGAATATCTGGACCTGGACGCCGGCCGTGATTTCGACACCCAGATCGTGGTCAAGACGAATGTGGCCGCGGTGCTGCGCCAGGAACTGCGCCGTCGCTCGTGGCGGCGCGAGCCGGTCGCGCTGGGCACCAATACCGATCCCTATCAACGGGCCGAGGGGCGCTATCGCCTGATGCCGGGGATCATCGCCGCCCTCACCGACGCGGGTACGCCGTTCTCGATTCTCACCAAGGGCACGTTGTTGCGGCGGGACCTGCCGCTGCTCGTGCAATCGGCCCAGGTGGTCCCGGTGAGTCTGGCAGTGTCGATCGCGACGGTCGATGAAGAACTGCACCGCGCGGTCGAGCCGGGTACGCCCGGCCCGCGGGCGCGGTTGGAACTGGTGCGCGCGCTGGCCGAGGCCGGATTCGACGTGAACGTGATGGTGGCTCCCGTCATTCCGTATCTCACCGACGACGTCGCCCACCTGGACCGGTTGCTCGGCGCGATCGCGGCGTCCGGCGGGGCGCGGGCCACCGTGCTGCCCATGCATCTGCGCGGCAGTACCCGGGGCTGGTTCCTGCAGTGGCTGGCCGACCATCACCCGGCGCTCCTGCGGCGATACCGGCAGTTGTACGGTCGTGGGGCGTACGTCACACCGGAGTATTCTGCGTGGTTACGGCAGCGGGTGGACCCGCTGCTCACCCGGTATCGGCTCGACCGGCACCGGGAACGACCGGCGCGGGGCCGGGCCGCGGGGCCCTCCGAGCCGGGCGATGACATACAGGCAGTACGGTCCGACCCGCAGTTGGCGTTGTTCGGTTGATCGCTCCGCCGGATACCGGCGGACCCACCGGCCCCTGGGGGCCCGGCCGCGTGCGGCCGAAATTCGTTGTACCGCATGCTCGCCGGGTTGTTCGTTCCACGGATTCTCCGGCGAGCCGCGGAGTAACTTGGCGTGTGGTACCTCATCCCTACGAGGAAGTGATGCAGGCGCATGGTGTCGAATCAGGGCGTTGACGGCCCCACCGGCAGCGAAAAATTGGAGAAGGTCGTCATCCGCTTCGCCGGTGATTCCGGCGACGGTATGCAGCTGACCGGAGACCGATTCACCCACGAGGCGGCCGCCTTCGGCAACGACCTCGCCACCCAGCCGAACTTTCCGGCCGAGATCCGAGCACCCCAGGGCACGCTCCCCGGGGTGTCGTCGTTCCAGATCCAGATCGCCGACTACGACATTCTCACCGCGGGCGATCAGCCCGACGTACTGGTCGCCATGAACCCGGCCGCGCTGAAGGCGAACGTCGACGATCTCGCACGGGGCGCGACGGTCATCGTCAATACCGACGAGTTCACCAAACGCACCCTCGCGAAAGTCGGCTACGAGCGAGATCCGCTGACCGACGACAGCCTCGGTGACTTCGTGGTGCACCGGGTGCCGATGACGTCGCTGACACTGGCCGCCACCGAACCGGCCGGAGTCGGCAAGAAGGACGGCCAGCGCGCGAAGAACATGTTCGCCCTGGGGCTGCTGTCGTGGATGTACGGCCGGCCGCTAGGCGGTACCGAGGCCTTCATGCGCGAGAAGTTCGCCGCCACGCCGGAAATCGGCGAGGCGAACGTGCTGGCGTTCCGGGCCGGCTGGAACTACGGCGAAACGACCGAAACCTTCGCCACCACATACGAAGTCGCGCCCGCCGCGTTGCCGCCGGGGACCTACCGGCAGGTCACGGGCAATACCGCCCTGGCCTACGGCGTGATCGCGGCCGGGCAGCTGTCCGGGCTACCGGTATTCCTGGGCACCTATCCGATCACGCCGGCCTCCGACATCCTGCACGAGCTGAGCAAGCACAAGAACTTCGGCGTGACCACCTTCCAGGCCGAGGACGAGATCGCGGGAATCGGTGCGGCACTGGGAGCTTCGATCGGCGGCGCACTCGGCGTGACCAGCACCTCGGGTCCCGGGCTGGCGCTCAAGAGCGAGACCATCGGGCTGGCGGTGATGACGGAACTGCCGCTGGTGATCATCGACGTCCAGCGCGGCGGGCCCTCGACCGGTCTGCCCACCAAGACCGAACAGGCCGATCTGCTGCAGGCGCTGTACGGGCGCAACGGCGAATCGCCCGTCGCCGTCGTGGCTCCCCGCTCACCGGCGGACTGTTTCGCCGCCGCGGTGGACGCGGCGCGGATCGCGCTCACCTATCGCACTCCGGTGCTGCTGCTGTCCGACGGCGCCATCGCCAACGGATCCGAACCCTGGTCGATTCCGCGGGTGTCCGACCTCGAGCCGATCGACCCGGCATTCGAGCCACCGGTGGACGACGGCGCCGCGGCCGGGGCACCGTTCCAGCCCTACGCGCGCGACCCCGAAACCCTCGCCAGGCCGCTGGCCAGGCCCGGCACCGGCGGCCTGGCCCACCGGATCGGTGGGCTCGAGAAGGCGGACGGCAGTGGCAACATCTCCTACGATCCGGCCAACCACGAACTGATGGTCCGCCTGCGTCAGGCGAAGATCGACGGCATCGCGGTGCCCGATCTCGAGGTCGACGACCCCGACGGCACCGCCGAATTGCTGCTGATCGGCTGGGGCAGTTCCTACGGCCCGATCGGTGAGGCGTGCCGGCGGGCGCGCCGCCGCGGCGTGCCGGTCGCGCAAGCACATCTGCGGCACCTCAATCCGCTCCCCGCCAATACCGGCGACGTGTTGCGGCGCTATCGCCGGGTAGTGGCGCCGGAGATGAACGGCGGCCAGCTCGCGCTGCTGCTGCGCGGCAAATACCTGGTCGACGTGCAGCCGTGGACGAAGGTGGCCGGGACCGCCTTCTCCGCCCAGGAGCTGGTCGGCGTCATCGATGCAGCACTGGACGGATCCATCGGCGAGCTGGAACAGAACAAGGCCTTCGATGCCCGGGCCCGGGCGACCTACCGCACGACAGGGGGATACCGATGACCATCCTCGACACCTCGCTCATCGGCGCCGATCTCGGCCTGACCGGCGTGTCCGGAGTACCCGGCGCCGAGGGGCCGCAGAAGGTCAAGGACTTCACGTCCGATCAGGAGGTGCGCTGGTGCCCGGGATGCGGTGACTACGTCATTCTCGCGACCGTCCGCGGCTTCCTCGCCGAGCTGGGTCTGCGGCGGGAAAACCTGATGTTCGTCTCGGGAATCGGATGTTCCAGCCGATTCCCCTACTACCTGGACGCCTACGGCATCCACTCCATCCACGGTCGCGCCCCGGCCATCGCCACCGGACTCGCGGTGACCAGGCCGGATCTGTCGGTCTGGGTGGTCACCGGCGACGGCGACGCCCTCTCGATCGGCGGCAATCACCTGATCCACGCGCTGCGCCGCAACGTGAACATGACGATCCTGCTGTTCAACAACCGGATCTACGGCCTGACCAAGGGCCAGTACTCACCGACCTCCGAATTGGGGAAGGTGACCAAGTCGACGCCGCTCGGTTCGATCGACCATCCGTTCAACACATTGTCGGTGGCGCTGGGAGCGGAGGCGAGTTTCGCCGCGCGCGCCCTCGACTCCGATCGCGCCGGCCTCACCGAGGTGCTGCGCGCCGCGGCCGAACACCGCGGGACTTCGTTCGTGGAGATCCTCCAGGATTGCCCGATCTTCAACGACGGCTCCTTCGACGCGCTGCGCCGCGACAACGCCGAATCGCACCTCATCCGCTTGCGGCACGGGGAACCGATCCGGTTCGGCGCCGACGGTGAATTCGCGGTGGTACGCAACGGTTTCGGGCTCGAGGTCGTCGCGACCGCGGAGGTTGCCGAGAGCGAGATCGTGGTGCACGACGCCCACTGCGAACGATCCGAATACGCCTATGCGCTCTCGCGGTTGACCTCCCAGGACCTGACTCACGTCCCGATCGGCATCTTCCGCGACGTCACCCGCCCCACCTACGACGACGGGGTCCGTGCGCAAACCGCGATGGCCGTCGAGCGCAAACCGGTTGGGCCGCAGTCGCTTCAGGACCTGTTGAACGGCAGGGAAACCTGGACGGTCGGCTGAGCCGGCCGGGCCGGCTCAGCGGTCGGCGACGAAGGCGTCGACCAATTTCTTGCACAGGTCTGCGAAACGGCTGCGGTCGGCCTTCTGTGCGTCGGTGAGTCCGTCGGTGCCGCCGGGGGAGTACACCACCAGATGCACATCCTGGTCGGGTGTGGCTCCCAGGAAGTCGAGCAGGGTGGTTCCGCCGTTGCCGTCCTTGGGCATGCCCAGATCCGCTGCCGCCAGCTTCTTGGCGTCCTCGGCGGCGGCGTGGACGGCGTCGAGGGAGACGTGTCCGTTGCGCTGCCGCGGTGCCTTGTCGGCCGGACGATCCGGATCGGCGGCGTCGGGGCTGTCGACCGCATGCCCGTCGGAATAGACGAGCAGGGTCGGGACCGGGGTCACCCCGGCGTGCTCCCCGCCCGGGATCGTGGTCAGAGCCACCGACAGTCCGGCCGCGGGTTCGTCGGCCACGGCGGTCATCGCGCCGCCGGCGATCGTCAGCGCCGCGGCGCATACCGCCACGGCCGCCCGCACACCCGGCAATCCTCGTCTCGCACCGCCGAATTCCCGCACAGTGTTCACTTCTGCCCTCCACCCGTCTCGGTCTCGCCGACCATTGTGAACCGCACCGCTACCGACATCCGAGCGACCCGCCCGCTCGAAGAGCTGGCCGCCCACGCTCAGCGCAGGGCCGGCGGATTGTTCAGATCCGCTGCCGAGAAGGTGTCACACGCCGCGACCTGGCCGTTCCGGTAGCCGGTCAGGAACCATTTCTGCCGTTCGGTGGACGAACCGTGCGTCCATCCTTCCGGATTCACCCGCCCGGTGGCAGCCTTCTGGATCCGATCGTCGCCGACCGCCGCCGCGGCGGAGAGCGCGTCTTGGATATCGTTGTCGGACAACGGCTTCAGCAGCGGCTGGGATCCGCCGGGCGCCGGTGTCTTGTCCGCGTAGCTCGCCCACAGGCCCGCGTAGCAATCGGCCTGCAATTCCAGGCGAACCGATCCCGAGTCGGGGCCTTTGGGATCGCGCTGGGCACGGCCGCTGTCGCCCAGCAGGTTCTGGATGTGGTGCCCGAACTCGTGCGCCACCACGTACTCCTCGGCCAGCGGACCACCCGCCGCACCGAACTTGTCCCGCAGCTCCTGGAAGAACCCGGTATCGAAATAGGCCTTGCGGTCCGCCGGGCAGTAAAAGGGTCCGACAGCGCTGGTCGCATTGCCGCATCGAGTGTTGACCGAGCCGGTGAACAGCGTCACACCGGGCTTCGTGTACTGCACCCGGGTCTGACGCGGCAGCACCCCGCCCCAGACGCCGTCGAGACTCTGCGCGGTCAGCACCACCCGGCACTGCGCATACCGGTTCGCGTCACCGTTGGTTTTGCAGACGGAGGTGTCGACACCGCCGGTCTGCGTTCCCGATGTCCCGCTGCCGACCAGATTGCCCGGATTCACGCCGAACAGAACCGCCAGAATCAGCACGATCAGGCCACCGCCACCGCCCAGGGCGAGTTTGGGACCCATTCCGCCTCCGGTGGAGACCCGGTCCGGATCGATATCCATACCTTCGTTGAAGGTCATCGTTGCTGCTCCTGTGGATCGAGTGGGCTGCTCGGCGCTCGGTCAGCCGAAACAACCTTTACAGCTTTACATGAGCGCCCGCGGCTCGAGGGCCGAGTGGCTTTCGTGTCCGCCGAGTGCCCCGACGGCGAACCCCGCGGACGCGACGGCGGATCCGCGGGTGCCCGCCGTCGGGGCCGAGGCGTGCGCGACCCGGCGGGACGCGGGAGCCGGATATCGGTTTCCGTCCGCCGAACCTGTCTCACTACCATGGGGGCGCACCAGGTCATCCCGCGCCCGGTGCACCGTGTCGTCGAAAGGAATCCCGTGCTGCGCACCCACTTGGCTGGTTCGCTGCGAAGCGAGCACGCCGGTCTGACCGTCACCCTCACCGGCTGGGTGGCCCGGCGGCGAGACCACGGTGGCGTGATCTTCATCGATCTGCGCGATGCGTCGGGGGTCGCGCAGGTGGTCTTCCGCGAGGGTGAGCCGGCCGAGCAGGCCCACAGGCTGCGCGCGGAGTACTGCGTGCGGGTCACCGGTGTGGTCGAGGCGCGTCCGGACGGCAGTGAGAACCCGAACCTGCCCACGGGTGCGATCGAGGTGAACGTCACCGAACTCGAGGTGCTCAACGAGGCCGCGCCGCTGCCGTTCCAGCTCGACGATCAGCCCGGTGAGGAGGCGCGCCTGAAGTATCGCTACCTCGATCTGCGCCGCGAGGGCCCCGCCCACGCCATCCGGCTGCGGTCGAAGGTCAACGCCGCGGCCCGCGAGGTGCTGGCCCAGCACGCGTTCGTGGAGGTCGAGACTCCGACGATGACGCGGTCCACCCCCGAGGGCGCGCGTGACTTCGTGGTGCCCGCACGCCTGCAGCCCGGCAAGTTCTACGCCCTGCCGCAGAGCCCGCAGCTGTTCAAGCAGTTGCTGATGGTCTCCGGTGTGGAGCGCTACTACCAGATCGCCCGCTGCTACCGCGACGAGGATTTCCGCGCCGACCGCCAGCCCGAGTTCACCCAGCTCGACCTGGAGATGAGCTTCGTGACGCAGGAGGATGTGATCCTGCTGGCCGAGGACATCCTGGTCGCGCTGTGGAAGCTGATCGGCCACGAGATCCCGACCCCTATTCCGCACATGACCTACGCCGAGTCGATGCGCCGCTACGGCACCGACAAGCCCGACCTGCGCTTCGGCATCGAGATCACCGAATGTGCCGAGTACTTCAAGGACACGCCCTTCCGGGTCTTCCAGGCGCCGTATGTCGGCGCGGTGGTGATGCCGGGTGGGGCCAGCCAGCCGAGGCGCCAGCTCGACGCCTGGCAGGAGTGGGCCAAGCAGCGCGGGGCCAAGGGCCTGGCCTATATCCTGGTCGGCGAAGACGGCACCCTCGGCGGCCCGGTCGCCAAGAACCTGTCCGACGCCGAACGCGAGGGGCTGGCAAAGCACGTCGGTGCCGCGCCGGGCGACTGCATCTTCTTCGGCGCCGGAGAGGAGAAGTCGAGCCGGGCGCTGCTGGGCGCGGCGCGTGGCGAGATCGCGCGCAAGTGCGGCCTGATCGACGAGGACGCCTGGGCGTTCGTGTGGATCGTGGACGCGCCGATGTTCGAACCCGCCGCCGACGCCACCGCGAGCGGTGATGTGGCCCTTGGGCATTCGGCCTGGACCGCGGTGCACCATGCGTTCACCTCGCCGAAGCCGGAGTCCATCGACACCTTCGACACCGATCCCGGCTCGGCGCTGGCCTACGCCTACGACATCGTCTGCAACGGCAACGAGATCGGCGGCGGCAGCATCCGCATCCATCGCCGCGACGTGCAGGAGCGGGTGTTCGAGGTCATGGGCATCAGCCACGACGAGGCGCAGGAGAAATTCGGATTCCTGTTGGACGCCTTCGCTTTCGGCGCGCCGCCGCACGGTGGTATCGCCTTCGGCTGGGACCGCATCACCGCACTGCTGGCCGGAGTGGATTCGATCCGCGAGGTCATCGCGTTCCCGAAGTCCGGCGGCGGTGTGGACCCGCTGACCGACGCGCCGGCCCCGATCACCGCGCAGCAGCGCAAGGAAGCCGGGCTCGACGTGGTGCTCGACGAGCACGGCAAGCCGAAGACCACGTAGGTCCGATCCGCGAACCGCTTCGATCCGAACCCGTGAGCGCCGCCGTGGTTGGGGGCAGCCGCGGCCGCGCACCGGTTAGTCTGCAGATCGTCCGGCGCCACTCGGTGCCGGACGATCTGCCGACGACAGGGGATTGAGGTGCTGCACCTGCGGGCGGTGTGCCCACCGGAGTCGACCGACGCCGCGGTGACCGCGCTGCGGTCAGAGCCCGGCGCCACGCTCATCACCGTGCAGCGCGGCGCCTCGGTCGAACCGCCCGGTGATCTCGTCCAAGCCGATATCGCGCGCGAGTCGGCCAACGACGTGCTGGCCGGTCTGCGCGGGCTGGGCATCAACGACTACGGCGGCATCATGCTCTCCCCGGTGGAAACGGTGCTGTCGACCCCGGCCGACCGCGCGGTCGAGGCGGCGCCGGGCGATCCGTCGGATGCGATCGTCTGGGAGGAGCTGCTCGCCCAGACCCACGAGGAATCGACGCTCAGCCCCACATTCCTGTCGTTCATCACGATCGCGTGCCTGCTGGCCGTCGTCGGTGTGGCCACCGATTCGCCGGTGACGGTCGTCGGCGCCATGGTGGTCGGCCCCGAGTTCGGGCCGCTGGCCGCCATCGCGGTCGCGGTGGTGCGCAGGAACTTTCGCCTCGCCCGCCGCTCGATCCTGGCCTTGCTGATCGGCTTCCCGGTGGCGATGGGGATCGCGGCACTGGCCTCACTGGTGTGGGAACAGTTCGGCTGGATCACCGTCGATCGCATCCACGCCATCCGCAACGTGGACTTCATCTACGAGGTGGGGCCGTTTTCACTGGTGGTGGCCCTGCTCGCGGGTGCGGCGGGGATGATGTCGCTGGTGACCGCGAAGTCGGCGGCGCTGGTCGGGGTGTTCATCTCGGTGACGACGATTCCGGCCGCGGGTTTCGCCGCGGTCGCCGCCACCGTCGGCGAATGGCACAAGGCCTTCGAGTCGATCGGCCAGCTGGGCGTGAACATGGTCGGCATCGTCGTGGCGGGCATCATCGTGCTGCAACTGCGTCCCCACCACGGGCACGCGCTGGGCCCGCCACGTCCGAAGCGGCTGAATGTGCTGGCGCGCTGGTGGTCCGGCGACGACCGCTGAGCCGGCGGCCGACTCAGGCGATCAATCCGCCGGTGAGCATCCGGTAGGAGTAGGTGACCGCGATAACAGTGAGCGGTCCCACCACCAGCAGGCCGATGCCGCACAGTGCGGTGGCGACGATGGTCAGCGCGGCGACGGTCAGGGCCAGCAGCAGCGTCGGGACGAAATTCGAGACCACCAGTTGCACACTGGCTTTGATCGCGCTGAACGGATCGAGGTCCTGGTCGATGACGTAGTGCAGCGAGAACATGCACAGATAGCCGACGATGAGTGCCGGCACGATGCACAACACCGCGCCGACGCAGGCCGCCACGAAGACGAGCAGCGCGGTGATCAGCACGTTGCCGGCGTTGACGAAGCCGAAGAACGAGGCGAAATCCGGTGGTGTGCCGTCGGTTTCGTACAACGCGCCGCGAATCATCGCCGCCTGCAGCAGCCAGACCACGACCGCCGCGAGCAAGCCGATCAGCATCACCGGCATCAGCGAGTTCATATGCGTGACGTTCACCACCACCGTCACCATCAGATAGGCGACGAATCCGACGAGCGTGATCGCGACCCAGGGAATCGGATTGGCGCGGAAGCGATCCCACGCGAAGCTGAGCGCCCGGCCGATATTGAGACCCGGTGCCGCGGCGTAGCCCGGTCCGCCGGGGTATCCCTGCGGCGCGCCGTAACCGGGCGCGCCCTGTGGCGGCATGCCGTTATCCGGTGCGCCCCAGGTCGGATCGGCGGGCGGCGGATAGGCGCCCGGCGGGACGCTGCCGGGCGGACCGTAGGTGGGCCCGGGTTGTCCCTGTGCTCCGGACGCCACCGGGGGCACCCCGCCCGGAGTGACCGGCGGCGGCTCGCCCGGCGCCCCGCCGTACCGGGAGGCGCCGTACTGCGGGGCCCCGGTGCCCTCGAACTGCGGATATCCCGTGGCTCCGGCCATTTCGGGCCCGCCCGGCGTTGCGGGATGTTCGCCTGTCCCGGCGCCGGGTCGTCCTGGACCGGTGGGATGCTGCCCGGGCCGGCTCTCCGGTCGCCGTTCACCGCCTTCGCCGGTGTCGCGGGGTGCGGACTGCGGGGAGTCGGTCATCGTCGGACCTTTCGAATCACCTGGGTTCTGGTGCGGCACACTGCAGTTGAGATTTCGACACAACCGGACACGGCCGGGCGTGTCAAGCGACGGGCCGCGGTATCCGGCCGGATCCGCGACCCGGCCGACGATGAGCGTAATGAGCATCTCGGTCCGGTCGCAGCCGCTCGGCGGGGACACGCCGACGACGCGCGAAAGGTTGCCGAACCGCTCGCTGAAAGTGACCTGGAGCGAGTAACTTGGTTGGCGATGACCGCACTATTGGCCGAACGCGCCGCCGAAGTCGTGTCCGCGGCACAACAGTTGCTCACGAAGCGCATGGGTGCTGCGGTGAAGCTGAGCGATCCCATCGAACTCAGCGGCAGTGGCAGGACGACGGTGCTGCGCGTACGCGTAGCGGAGAACTCGTTCTCACTTCCCCGTACCCTGATCGTCAAGCAGGTCCGTGGCGCCGCCCAGGAGCGCCGGATCGGTGGTTTGGCACCCGGGGTCGCGAGTATCGATTCGGCGTTTCTGCGTGAGGCGGTGTCCTATCAGTTCACCACCGCGCTCAGCAGCGAGCACCGTCCCGGCGCCTATCTGCTGGCGCACAGCCTGCCGGATCGGCTGCTGATTCTCAGCGATCTGGGCGAGAACATGTCGCTCACCTCGGTGCTGCAAACCGGCGCCGAACCCGCCACCCGCAACGCCCAGATGGCGTTCGCGCAGGCACTGGGCCGCATGCACGCCGCAACGGTCGGCCGGGAGGCCGATTTCGTGGCGCTGCTGCGGCGGGTGGAGGTGGTGCACCGGGTCGACGGGATCGCCCAGCAGGCCGAGGCCGCGATCGGTGAGGTCCCCGGAATGCTGGCCCGTGAGGTCGGCATCGACGTGCCGGGCGAGATCGCGGAGCGCATCGTGCGGGGCAATCGCCTCTTCTCCGCGGGCCGCTTCCGCGCGTTCAGCCCCTCCGACCTGTGCCCCGACAACGTGATCCTCAACGACGAGGGCGCTCGGTTCCTCGACTACGAATGGGGCGGTTTCCGCGACGCCACGCTTGATATCGCCTACGCGCTGGTGTCGTTCCCCGGCTGCCTGTGCGACTTCGAACTCTCCCGCGAGCGGGCGCATCAGATGGTCGAGGCCTGGCGCTCGGAGGTCGTGGGCGTGTGGCCGGCCCTCGCCGACGACGATCTGCTCGCCGAACGCATCCTCGAGGCCCGGCTCATCTGGGTCTGGCTGACGACGTTCTGGTTCCTGCCCGCCGATCACACCCGCATCGCCGCGGCCCGCGAACACGGACTGTCGGTGCCGCGCTCGGCCGCCCTGATCAATCGCTGGGCAGCCCTCGCCGAGGATGCGCGCTGCACCGGCGACGACACGCTCGGCGACTTCGCCGAGCATGTCTCCGCCACCCTCGAGGAACTCTGGGAAGAGTGACTCAGCGGGCCGGGCGCGGCCCGACGATCGAGGCTCGTTCCATGATCCGGGTCTGCGGCCAATAGTCGCTGGCGGCATAGTGCTGCACGGCCCGGTTGTCCCAGAAGGCGATGGTGTCGGGCTCCCAGTGCAGCCGCACCTGGTGTTCGGGATAGTCGGCCTGGCGGCAGAGCCGGTCCAGCAACTCGCGGCTCGCCTCGGGATCCATGCCGTCGATGCGGTCCACGAAGATCCGGTTGACGTAGAGGTGGCGGCGTCCGGTCGCCTCGTGCGTGCACACCACCGGGTGGCTGACCGGCGGATGCTGTGCTCGCATCGCCTCCTGCGCTTCGGTCGTCTGCCCGCGGCCGAATGCCCGGGTGTAGTCGTGGGTCGCGGTGAGGTCGTCGATCTCGGCGCGGGTGGCGGCATCGAGCGCCTCGTAGGCGGCGTACATATCCGAGAACAGGGTGTCGCCACCGATCTCGGGAACGGCGACGGCGTGCAGGATCGCACCCATGGACGGCTGCGGCCGCCACGTCACGTCGTGATGCCAGATGTTCTCGACCCCCGCGATGGTCGGCGTCTTCTCGAAGCGGACCAGTTCCGGCTGTTCGGTGCTGGACGGAATGAACGGATGCACCTCGAGCGTGCCGAAGCGCGCCGCGAACGCGACATGCTGCCCGGCGGTCAGCGGCTGATCGCGGAAGAACAGCACCTTGTACTCGTGCAGTGCCCGGCGCAGTTCCGCGATCACCTCCGCGGGCAGCTCCCGGGTCAGGTCCACGCCGCTGATCTCCGCGCCGAGGGTGACGCCGGCCTGCCGCGCGTCGAAATGCTGCCAGCGCAGCGCGGCCAGTCGGTCACGCTCGGCGACCAGATGGGTGAACGGGCCCGCGATCAGCGGAAATTCGGGCAGTGGGAACGAGCTCACGCCGTAGTGGGCGACCGGTTCGGTCTCCGCGGCGGTGGTGTGCGTCATGGCGTTTCCTTCGGCGATCGGGCGACTGTAGTCAATTGACTACACCGGTATTCGCTACTGTAGCCCGATGTCCGAGAACCCGCCATCGACTCCGCGTCGCGACGACTCCGGCGCCGGACCGGTCGGTCGTGCGGCGGTCGTCGCGGCGGTCACGGAGGCCGCCGCCGACCTGTTCGCCGAGCGCGGCCCGGCCGCGACCTCGATCCGGGATATCGCCGACCGTGCGGGGGTGAACCACGGCCTGGTGTTCCGGCATCTCGGTGCGAAGGACAAGCTGGTCGGAGCCGTGCTGAGCTATCTCGGCGAACAATCGGGCGCACTGGCCGCCGCCGGACAGCTCACCGCCACCGATCCCCGGCTGCGCCGGCATCTGACCGTGCTGGCCCGCTGCATCCTGGACGGCTATCCGGTCGGTGAGCTGCAAGAACAGTTCCCGGTGATGGCGATGCTGATCGAGAACCTGCGGCCGCAGATGGACAGCGACCGCGCCGCCGGACTGGCGGTGGCACATCTGGCCGCGTTCGCCATGGGCTGGCAACTGCTCGAGCCGTTCCTGCGCAGCGCCGCGGGCCTGCGCGAGCTGACCGACGCCGAACTGCGCGCGTCGATCGAGGCGCAGGCCGCGCGGATTCTGCGTCCCGACCCCACCTCGTCCTGAATGTCGGTGCTCATCGGTACCGTCGAGGCGTGAGCGAAGGGTTGTTCGAGGCGCCGGAGGTGGAGGAGTCGTCCGGCATATCCACCGCACTACCGCCGGCGGGCCGGATGTCCCCGCTGGCGGTGCGCATGCGGCCGGCGAGCCTGGACGAGGTGGTCGGTCAGCAACATCTGCTCGGCCCCGGATCACCGCTGCGCCGGCTGATCGAAGGATCCGGCGCGGCATCGGTGCTGCTCTACGGCCCGCCCGGGACAGGCAAGACGACGTTGGCCGCCCTCATCTCGACCGCCACCGGCCGTCGCTTCGAGGCGCTGTCGGCGTTGTCGGCGGGCGTGAAGGAAGTGCGGGCGGTCATCGAGCTGGCGCGACGGCGGCTGCTCGCGGGGGAGCAGACCGTGCTGTTCATCGACGAGGTGCACCGGTTCTCGAAAACCCAGCAGGACGCCCTGCTGGCCGCGGTGGAGAACCGGGTGGTGCTGCTGGTCGGGGCGACGACGGAGAACCCGTCTTTCTCGGTGGTGTCGCCGCTGCTGTCGCGATCGCTGGTGCTGCAGCTGAAGTCGTTGTCGGACAACGATATTCGCACCGTGCTGCGTCGCGCGATCGACGACGAGCGAGGCTTGGGCGGGCAGTACACCGTCACCGAGGCGGCGCTCGACCACATCGTCCGCATCGCCGGCGGCGACGCGCGCCGATCGCTCACCGCCCTGGAGGCCTCGGCGGAATCGTCGCTCGACGGCACGGTGGACGTGGATCTGGTCGAGGCCAGTGTCGACAAGGCCGCGGTACGCTACGACCGCGCCGGCGACCAGCACTACGACGTGATCAGCGCGTTCATCAAATCGCTGCGCGGGTCGGATGTCGACGCGGCGCTGCACTATCTGGCCCGGATGATCAGCGCGGGGGAGGATCCGCGCTTCATCGCGCGGCGATTGATGATCCAGGCCTCCGAGGACGTCGGCATGGCCGATCCGACCGCCCTGCAGACCGCGGTCGCCGCCGCGCAGGTGGTCCAGCTGGTCGGTATGCCGGAGGCGCAGCTGGCGCTCGCGCACGCGACCATCCACGTCGCTACCGCACCCAAGTCGGGTGCGGTCGCGGCGGCCATCGGCGCGGCCATGTCCGACATCGCGGTGGGTAAGGCCGGCGCGGTGCCGCCCCACCTGCGCGACGGGCATTACGCGGGCGCGGCGAAACTCGGCAACGCGCAGGGCTACAAATACCCGCACGACCACCCGGACGGGATCCTCGCGCAGCAGTACCCGCCCGACGAACTGGTCGGCGCCGACTACTACACCGCGACCGATCACGGCTACGAGCGCGAGATCGGGCCGCGGGTCACCAAGTTGCGCCGCATCGTCCGAGGTCGCTGAGCCGGGTGCGCGCCGCACGACCGCTGAAAACCGGCTGGACCGCGCCCGGTAGGCTGGATATTCGTGCAGACCCACGAGATCCGACGGCGTTTCCTGGACCACTTCGTCCGTGCCGGCCACACCGAGGTACCGAGTGCCTCGTTGATCCTGCCGGACCCGAACCTGCTGTTCGTCAATGCGGGCATGGTGCAGTTCAAGCCGTATTTCCTGGGCCAGGAGGCGCCGCCGTTCTCGCGCGCGACCAGCGTGCAGAAGTGCGTGCGCACCGGCGATATCGAAGAGGTGGGCGTCACCACCCGCCACAACACGTTCTTCCAGATGGCGGGCAACTTCTCCTTCGGTGACTACTTCAAGGAAGGCGCGATCACCTTCGCCTGGGAGCTGATCAGCAGATCTCAGGAAGAAGGCGGATTCGGCTTCGATCCGGAGCGGATCTGGGTCACCGCCTACGAGAGTGATCCCGAGGCCGCCGAGATCTGGCATCGCGTCGCCGGAATCCCGACCGAGCGCATCCAGTTCCGCGACGGCAAGGACAACTACTGGGATATGGGTGTGCCGGGTCCCGGCGGGCCGTGCTCGGAGATCTACTACGACCGCGGGCCGGAATACGGCGCCGAGGGCGGCCCGGTCGCCGACGAGGATCGCTACCTCGAGATCTGGAATCTCGTGTTCATGCAGGACATCCGCGGCGAGCAGAGCCCCAAGCTGGGCTATGCGCCGGTCGGATCGCTGCCGAAGAAGAACATCGACACCGGCATGGGCATCGAACGCGTGGCGATGCTGCTGCAGGGCGTGGACAACGTCTACGAAACCGATCTGCTGCGCCCCATCATCTCCAAGGCCGAGGAGTTGACCGGCAAGAGCTACGGCGTCGAACACGCCGACGATGTGCGCTTCCGGGTCATCGCCGACCACGCCCGCACCTCGGCGATGCTGATCGCCGACGGCGTCAATCCCGGCAACGACGGCCGCGGCTACGTGCTGCGCCGGCTGCTGCGCCGGATCGTGCGCTCGGCCCGGCTGCTGGGTGCCGAGAAGCCGGTGATCGGCGAATTCATGAAGGTCGTCAGCGAGCTGATGTCGCCCTCGTACCCGGAACTGGCCACCGATTTCACCCGCATCGAGACCGTCGCCGTCGGCGAGGAGACCGCCTTCCTCAAGACGCTGAGCACCGGGTCGAAGCTGTTCGACGACGCGGTCGCCGAGGTGAAGGCCACCGGTGGGCGCACGATCGCGGGCAGTGAGGCGTTCACCCTGCACGACACCTACGGTTTCCCGATCGATCTGACCCTGGAGATGGCCGCCGAGGCCGGGCTCGAGGTCGACGAGTCGGGCTTCCGCACGCTCATGGCCGAGCAACGGCAGCGAGCCAAGGACGATGCGCAGGCGCGCAAGCACGCACACGCCGATCTGTCGATCTACAAGGAACTGGTCGACCGCGGCGCCACCGAATTCACCGGCTTCGACGAGCTCGCCACCGAGGCGCGGGTTCTCGCCCTCATCGCCGATGGTGTCCGGGTCCCCACCGCGACCGCCGGGCAGGACGTCGAGGTCATCCTCGATCGCAGTCCCCTCTATGCCGAATCCGGTGGTCAGATCGCCGACCGCGGCACCCTCACGGCGTCGGGCACGGAGTTGCGCGTCAACGACGTGCAGAAGATCGCCAAGAAGCTGTGGGTGCACAAGACCACCGTCGAGCGCGGTCGGATCACCGAGGGCGATGCCGTCCTCGCCCAGGTCGATCCGGCGTGGCGGCGTGGCGCCACCCAGGGACACTCCGGCACGCACATGGTGCATGCCGCGCTGCGGCAGGTGCTGGGCCCGAACGCGGTGCAGGCCGGTTCGCTGAACAAGCCCGGCTATCTGCGCTTCGACTTCAACTGGCAGGGCCAGCTCTCCGAGTCGCAGAAGGCCGATATCGAGGCCGTGTCCAACGATGCGGTGGGCTCGGACTTCCCGGTGAACACCTTCGTCACCGATCTGCCCAAGGCCAAGGCGATGGGCGCGCTGGCGCTGTTCGGCGAGAACTACGGATCCGAGGTGCGCGTCGTCGAGATCGGCGGGCCGTTCTCGATGGAACTGTGCGGCGGTACCCACGTCGAACACTCGTCGCAGATCGGGCCGATCACACTGCTCGGCGAATCGTCGGTCGGTTCCGGCGTGCGCCGCGTGGAGGCTTTCGTCGGGCTGGATTCCTACAAGTACCTGGCCAAGGAGCGAGCCCTGCTGGCCGGTGTAGCCGCCTCGCTCAAGGTGCCGTCCGAAGATGTGCCGGCTCGGGTCGAGCAACTGGTGGAACGGTTGAAGGTCGCCGAGAAGGAACTCGAGCGCACGAAGGCCGCGGCCGTGCTCTCGCAGGCGGGTGCCTACGTCGAGCAGGCGCAGCGGGTCGGCAAGGTGCTGCTGGTCGCGGCCGCCGCCCCCAAGGGCGTCGGCGCGGGCGATCTGCGGACCCTGGCCACCGATATCCGCGGCCGATTCGGCAGTGAGCCGGCGGTGGTCGTTCTGCTCGGCAATGCCGACGGCAAGGTGCCGTTCGTGGTCGCGGTGAACAAGCCCGCCCAGGAGCTCGGCGTCAAGGCCGGTGAGCTGGTCGGCAGTTTCGGCCCGAGTATCGCGGGCCGCGGCGGAGGTAAGCCGGAGATGGCGCAGGGCGCCGGCTCCGACCCGTCCGGTATCGAGGCCGGCCTGGCCGGCGTGCGCGCACGGGTGGCCGAGATCGCCGCCTGATGGACCATTCCGAGAATTCGGAGCCTTCGGAACCGGAGCCGTCCCGATCGGGGGCGGCTCCGGAAGCCGGGGCCGCCCGGCCGGACGACATCCCGGCCGAACGCCCCGACGCGCGGACCGATCCCGGCCGCGGCCGGCGGATCGGCATCGACGTGGGGACCGTGCGCATCGGAGTCGCCGCGAGTGACCCGGACGGGATTCTGGCGACCCCGGTGGAGACGGTGCCGACCGTCAAGGGTGGAAAACGCGGTCCGGCAACCGATCTGCTCCGAGTAGCCGAGATTGTGCGGGAATACGAAGCGGTCGAGGTAATCGTCGGTCTACCACGGACATTACGGGGGGCCAGCGGCTCGTCGGCACACCTGGCCGCGCGGTTCGCGCGACGTTTGCGGAACATGATTCCTGGTGTGCCGATACGACTTTCCGACGAACGTTTGACTACGGTGTCAGCTGCACGTGCATTGCGGGACAGTGGAGTTCGCGCGCGCGGCCGGCGGCAGGTGATCGACCAGGCGGCCGCCGTGTCGATCCTGCAAGGGTGGTTGGACGAACGGAGTGCGGTGTTGAACTCGGCCGGTGCAGACGAGGCCAGGTGGTCGGATGAGTGACCGCTGGTCGCGGGCCGGAGAACGCTCGCGCCGGCGCGCCGACGAGCAGCAGCGGCGCTACCGGCGTGGTGGTGCGCATCGCAGCGCCACCGACGAGTGGGACGACTACGAGGACGACGACACCGCCGTCATCCCGCGCTACGTCGACGAGGACGAGCCGGCCGCGCACTACGCCGACACCGCCGCCGGGTACGGCGCTCACTATGACCACGAGCTCGCCGGCGCCGGATACGCGGATCCCGACTACCCCGACCCCGACTACCCCGACCCCGACTACCCCGACCCCGACTACGCCGAACCGGGGTACGAGCGGACCGGCGGCAGCGGCCATCGGTATCGCCGCGACGAGTACGACTCCGAAACCGATATCGAACCGATCGCCGACGACGAGCCGGAACCCGCGCCCGCGGCCGCCAGGCGCGGTGCCCGGGCGAGCGCGGCCTCGCCGCAGGAGGCGCAGCGGGGAAGCCGCCGCGGTTCCGGCGGCAAGTCCGCGGGGAGAGCGCAGGCTCGTGCCTCGGGCCGACCGGCACGGTCGGGCTCGTCCGGTGGGCGTAGCCGCCGCACTCGCGTGGCCTCCCGCAAGGCGGCCGAGCGGCAGCGTCGCCGCCGGAATCTGCTCGTCCTGGGGTGCGTGTTCGTCGTCCTGTTCGTGGTGGCCGGTGGTTACGCCGGATACAAATTCATCCGCTCGATGGGCGGACCCGAGGATTTCGACGGACCGCCCGGCCCGCTGGCCGTGGTCCAGGTGCACACCGGTGACACCGCCGAACAGATCTCGCAGACCATGGTCGAAAGGGGTGTCGTCCGTAGCAGCGGGGCCTTCTACCAAGCGGCCGTGCGGAATTCGGGCATCACCTCGGTGCAGCCGGGCTATTACGCGGTGCCGACGCACAGCAAGGGTGCCGACGCGGTCGCGGCCCTGCTGAAGAAGACCTCCCGGGTGGGCAACGTGGTGGTCTCCGAAGGACGGCGGCTGCACGATTCCACGGATGTGAACACCGGCGCCCGTAACGAGGGCATCTACCGCAAGATCGCCGACGCCAGCTGCGTCGGGACCGGTGCGGACAAGAAATGCGTCACCTACGAACAACTCGATGCCGCCGGGGCCACGGCCGACGCGACCGCGCTGGGCGTTCCGGCCTGGGCCGTCGACGCGGTGCGCAAGGTCCCCGATCGCACCCGCCAGCTCGAGGGCATGATCGCCGCGGGCACCTGGGATTTCGATCCTTCCGGCACGCCCGAGCAGATTCTGGCGCAGCTGGTGAGCGAGAGTGCCGCCGGCTACGAGACGACCGGACTGCTGCAGTCGGGGGCGACCAACAAACTGAATCCCTATCAGACGCTGATCGCGGCCTCACTGGTCGAACGGGAAGCGCTGCCCCAGGACATGTCGAAGGTGGCCCGGGTGATCGTGAATCGGCTCGCGGTCGATCAGCCGTTGCAGCTGGATTCCACGGTCAACTACACCCTCGACCGCACCGAGGTCGCCACCACGGATGCCGACCGGGCGCGCAAGACACCGTGGAACACCTACGCCATGCCGGGGCTGCCGGCCACGCCGATCTCCTCGCCGTCGCTGGATGCCATGCGCGCGGTGGAGAATCCGGCGCCGGGACCGTGGCTGTACTTCGTCACCGTCGACAAGCAGGGCACCACCATGTTCGCCGAAAGCTACAGCGAACATCTGCGCAATATCCAACGGGCCCAGCAGAGCGGAATTCTCGACAGTGGCCGATAACGGAGCGGGATCGCCGGAATCGGGACGCAAGGCAGCGGTACTGGGCAGTCCGATCGCGCATTCGCGGTCCCCGCAATTGCATCTGGCCGCCTATCGTGCGCTGGGGCTGGACTGGACCTACGAGCGCATCGAATGCACCGGCGAGCAACTGCCCGCCCTCGTCGACGGCTTGGATTCGTCCTGGGTCGGGCTGTCGGTGACGATGCCCGGCAAGGTCGCGGCCCTGAACTACGCCGGCGAACGGACCGAGCGCGCCGTTCTGGCCGGCTCCGCCAACACCTTGGTGCGCACCGCGACCGGGTGGCGAGCCGATTGCACCGATGTGGACGGCGTGCGTGGCGCGCTACAGGGCGGCGGCGTGGAAACGGTGCGCCGATCGGTCGTGCTCGGGGCGGGCGGTACCGCGCGACCGGCACTGCTGGCGCTGGCCGAACTCGGCGCCGAGACGGTCACCGTGGTCGCCCGTGACGCCGAGCGGGCCGAGCCGACCCTCGCGCTGGCTCGCCGGCTGGGAATGGCGACCGAGTTCTCCGACTTCGACGCCGATCGGGTGCACGCGGCATGTGCGCGCGCCGACGCGGTGGTCAGCACGGTGCCGGCCGCCGGTGCGGCGGCGGTGGCCGACGCGGTCGCGGCGGCGCCGGTGGTGCTGGACGCGATCTACGATCCGTGGCCGACGCCGCTCGCGACCGCCGTGCGGCGTGCGGGGCATACCGTCGTCAGCGGATTGCAGATGCTGCTGAATCAGGCCTACGGCCAGGTCGAACAGTTCACGGGCCGGCCCGCGCCACGGGCGGCGATGGCGGCGGCTCTGGATCTCCGTGACTTCTAGAACCGGTTCCAATTCGATGACGTCACAACACAGGCTAAGGTGATCGACATGAATTCGTGGGTGTTGCGCGCCATAGTCCTCGGTGCGCTGACCGTCGTACTGCGAACCCTGCTGGGTTTCGGCATGATCTACTGGCCGACCAACGGCTCGTGGATGCGCATCGTGTGCTTGATCGTGCTGGTCGTCGCGGGCGTCGCCTGGGGGCTGATCGATGGTCGCAGTGATCGGCGGGCCAATCCCGATCCGGAGCGCGGCGGTGCCGACCTCACCATGCGCTGGCTGAAGGCCGGTGTGGTCGGTGGTGTGGGCAGCGGGCTGGTGGCGTGGCTTCTGGATTTCGTGCCGAAGTTCGATCTCGGCGACAACGGTCTGCTGTTCGAACTGACCGCTGGTGCCTCGTTCATCGTGCTGATGATCTTCATTCCGGCGATGGTCGGCGTGGCGATCGGCCGTTTCCTGGTGGGCCGGGATCGGCGCAAGAGCGAATCCTCGGTACCCCCGGCGGCGGCCTCCCCGGCCTGATCGCCGAATGATCCGCTCATCCGGGCCGCGGATCCTGTCCGTGGCCCGGATTTTCGTGTGCTAGAGCAGGATTCCGCCGGCGGGGCTGTCCTCGCGAGCGATGGTCGCATACGCCGCCGCCAGCAGCGACGGATCGGGACCCTCCAGCCGGCCCGGCTTGGCCAGACCGTCGAGAACGACGAATCGAACGATGCCCGAGCGGGTCTTCTTGTCGGTCTGCATGGTTTCGAGCAACTGCGGCAGCGCATCGGCGTCATAGGTGGTCGGCAGGCCGACGCTCTCCAGAATCGCGCGGTGCCGGTCGGCGGTCGCGTCGTCGAGGCGCCCGGCCAGCCGGCCGAGTTCGGCCGCGAAGACGAGGCCGACCGAGACCGCCGCACCGTGGCGCCACCGGTAGCGTTCCCGCCGTTCGATCGCGTGCCCGAGGGTGTGACCGTAGTTGAGGATCTCGCGCAGGCTCGCCTCCTTGAGATCGGCGGCCACCACGTCGGCCTTCACCTGGATCGCCCGGCGGACCAACTCCGGCAACACGTCGCCCTTCGGGTCCAGCGCGGCGGCGGGGTCGCGTTCGATCAGGTCGAGGATCACCGGGTCGGCGATGAATCCGGCCTTGATGATCTCGGCCATTCCGGCGACGATCTCGTTGGGCGGCACCGTTTCGAGGGTGACCAGATCCACCAGCACGGCCGACGGTTCGTGGAAGCAGCCGACCAGGTTCTTCCCGGCCTCGGTGTTGATTCCGGTTTTGCCCCCGACCGCCGCGTCGACCATCGCGAGCAGCGTGGTGGGCACGTGTACGACCTTCACGCCGCGCATCCAGGTGGCGGCGACGAACCCGGCCAGATCGGTGGCCGCACCCCCGCCGAGGCTGATCACGACGTCCTGGCGGGTGAGGCCGATGCGGCCGAGCACCTCCCAGCAGAAGCCGGCGACCGGCAGGTCCTTCCCGGCCTCGGCATCCGGGATTTCGATGCGGTGCGCGTCGAGGGTGTCACCGTGCGAGCCGACGGCCTGCTCGGCGAGCGCCTGCCGCACCACCTCCGCGGTCTCGGTCAGCGGCGGCTGATGGAAGATCGCCACGGTCCGCACGCCGGGATGGCGGGCGACCTGCTCGACCAGTTCGCCCAGCAGCCCCCGGCCGATGATCACCGGATACGGATCGGCGGTTCGGACGTCGATGCGGGTGGGCTCGCTCATGTGTGCTGCTCCGATTCCTCTAGTGCTCGTCGTAGGCGTGCCCGGCGGGCGCGGGCGCGGCGGGACCGACCGGCCCCGGGTGCCGCTTCGTGCGCGGTCTGCGCGGCGTCACCCGCGAGACGTCCAGCGGGCGAAGGTGTTTCGTCGGGTGCGGGCACCGGCAGCGGCTCCGGTCCGGAGCCGACCGGGCGCACCGGCTCCGGATGGGGCGCCGCCGCCGGGCCGGGGTTCCGACTCGCGGCGGGAGGGCCGGCGGCGCGGGTGGCGGTACGCCGGATTCGTCCCGGTCGTGCATTCTGCTGTGCGGCGGATGGTTTCGCGTCGGCGTCGGCCGCCGCCGGTTCGGGCGTGCGGGCGGGACGCTCGGCGGCGGGGTCGATGGGCGGGGTGTCGGCCGAGGTGCCGGTCCGATTGCGGGAGTGACGGCGGCCGCCGCGGCGGGACCGCCGGGCACGGCGGCGCGGCTGGGTACGGTCCGTCTCGATCGAATCCGGTTGCGCGGCTTCGGTTTCACCGGGCTCGGGTGCGGTCCGGGCGGCGCTGTCGGCCGCGGCGCGGGTGCGGCGACGACGCCCACGCGGGCGGGAACGACGGGTGCCCGTGGGTTCGGCACTCGTCGAATCCGGTTGCGGCGCCGGTGTTTCGGCCGGTTCGACGCCGAGTTTGGCGAGGATGGCACGGACGACGCGGCCGGGACTGCGGCCGTCGGTGCGGATCCGGATGGAGGCCACCTCGCGATACAGCGGTCGGCGCACGCGCATGAGTTCGCGATATTTCGCGCTCGGATCGTCGCCGTTGAGCAGCGGCCGATTCGTCGACGCCCCGGTCCGGCGCAGTCCCTCGGACACGCTGATCTCCAGGTACACCACCGTGCGCCCGCGCAACAACTCCCGGGTCGCCGCGGACAGGATCGCGCCGCCGCCGAGGGATACGACCCCGTGTTCGGCGAGGATCGCGCGGCGCACCACGCGTTCCTCGATGCGCCGGAATTCCGGCTCGCCGTCGGTGGCGAAGATGTCGGGGATGCTGCGACCGGTGTCCTGTTCGATCCCGGCGTCGGTGTCGTAGAGCGAGACGCCGAGTTCGCGAGCGAGCTTGCGCCCGATCGTCGACTTACCGGCCCCGGGCGGGCCGATGAGGATCACGCTGGGCCGGCCGGGGTCGCTGCGGACGATCACGACGGCTGTCCCGGGCGCCGGACCCGGGCGGTGCCGCGCGCGGGATCAGCCATTCATGCCTCCGACGCCACGACGCCCGGGATGTGCGGGCGGGTCTGGATGCGCTTCTGGTACGTCGTGAGGTTGTCGACGGTCTCGGCGAGGGAATCGCCGCCGAACTTCTCCAGCACCGCCTGCGCGACGACGAGCGCGACCATGGCCTCGGCGACCACACCGGCGGCAGGGACCGCGCAGACGTCGGAGCGCTGATGGATGGCCACCGCCTCGTCGCCGGTGGCCATATCCACGGTGGACAGCGCGCGCGGAACGGTGGAGATGGGCTTCATCGCCGCGCGCACGCGCAGGGCTTCGCCGTTGGTCATACCGCCCTCGAGGCCGCCGGCGCGGTTGGTGGAGCGCAGCACCCCGTCGGGACCAGGGCGCATTTCGTCGTGGGCGGCGCTGCCGCGCCGCCGCGCGGTCTCGAATCCGTCGCCGACCTCGACACCCTTGATGGCCTGGATCCCCATCAAGGCAGCGGCCAGCCGGGAATCCAGACGCTGTTCACCGCTGACGAACGATCCCAGTCCGACCGGCAGTCCGGTGACCACCACCTCGACGACCCCGCCGAGCGTGTCGCCGTCCTTCTTGGCGGCCTCGATCTCGGCGATCATCGCGGTTTCGGCCTCGGGGTCGAATGCGCGGACCGGGCTGGCGTCGACGGCCTCCAGATCCGCGGCGGACGGCACGAAACCCGGACGCGCGGCCGCGGTGCCGATCGAGACCACGTGGGAGACGACCTCGACGCCGAGGGCCTGGCGCAGGAACTGCCGCGCTACGGTGCCCGCGGCGACCCGAGCGGCGGTTTCGCGGGCACTGGCGCGTTCGAGCACGTTGCGGGCGTCGTCGAAGCCGTATTTGAGCATCCCCGAGTAGTCGGCGTGGCCGGGACGGGGGCGCGTCAGCGGAGCGTTGCGGGCCAGCTCGGCCAGTTCGGCCTCGTCGACCGGGTCGGCGGCCATGACCTCGGTCCACTTCGGCCATTCGGAATTGGCGATCTCGATCGCGACGGGGCCACCCATGGTGCGGCCGTGGCGGATCCCGCCGATCACGGTGACCTTGTCGGCCTCGAACTTCATCCGCGCGCCGCGGCCGTAGCCCAGTCGTCGCCGCGCCAGTTGCGCGGCGATATCGGCCGAGGTCACCTCGACACCGGCCACCATCCCCTCGACGATGGCGACAAGAGCGGGACCATGAGACTCACCAGCAGTAATCCAGCGCAACACGACCTCCATCTTTCCACGTCACAACGCTTCCCCGGACATCGGTGTCCGCGCGGCTACACCGTGGGCCACAGTGCCGCAACGGTAGCCAGGCACATCGCGGGCCCGTGTGGCACCGTGATCGAGGCGCCGAACACACCATGGCGACGGTTCGAATCTCCGGCCGCGGCCGGACGGTCACCGGGATGCGCGGCACGGATCGCGGTGCCGTCTCGGACGTGCGCGATCGGCCTGCCGCCGGCGCCGGCCGCGCCGGAGACGCGGGCGGCGACCTGCATCGCGACCAGCGCACCGAGTCCGGCCGAAGCGGTCAGCAGGGGTGCGCCGATCGCGGCCCACACCCAGCAGGACGGCCCGCCCACCGCCGCGGCGGCGCCGGTGCCGAGCGCCAGCTTCACATCTCCCGCCCCGCACGCCGCCGGCTCGACGAGATGCACCAGTAGGTACGGCACGGCGAGCAGCAGCGCACCGGCGATCGCCGGGCCGGCACGGCCGGTCGATGCCGCGAGCACCGGCACCACCGCCGCACCCGGCAGGGTGAGCACGTCGGGCAGTCGCCCGGTCCGAATGTCGATCACGCTGAGTGCGACGCACCAGACGATCAGTGCGAGATAGGCGGTGGTGGTCATGCACTCATCGTCGCTCGCGGCACGTGCCCGCCCGGCCCCGCGAACCTGAAATGTGGACAACCGCAACAGTTGTGAACACGCGACGAGTAACACCGGCCCGCCGCCGGTCGTGGACGGGGTCGCGGGTGACTGCGTGACGGCCTCGCAATACGACAGCGGTAGCGTGGCAGCCATGTCTGCTGATGACGGTGCCCGGCGCCCCGACCACGCTGCGCGTCGGGCCGGGTTGCGAGACCTGTTGGTGGAGAACGGGGTCGATGCCCTGCTGGTGACCGATCTGGTGAATATCCGGTACCTGACCGGCTTCACCGGCTCCAACGCCGCCCTGCTCGTGCACTCCTGGGACGGCAGCCAGGTGGGCGAGGACGGCGAGCGGACGGTCATCTGCACCGACGGCCGCTACATCACCCAGGTCGGCGACCAGGTACCCGACGTGCACGCCGAGATCGCTCGCGCCAGTGCGCGCCGGTTGGTCGAACTGGCCGGGGAATGGCAGATCGGCCGCGTCGGCTTCGAAAGTCACGTCGTGACCGTCGACCAGCACCGCGGCTTCGTCGAGCAGGGCAGCGGCCTCCAATTCGTCCCCGCGCCCGGTCTGGTCGAACAATTGCGAACGGTCAAAGACGACTACGAGATCGAGCAGCTGCGGGCGGCGTGCGCGGCCGCCGACGCCGCGCTGGCCACCCTGCTGGAACGAGGGGGACTGCGTCCGGGCCGCACCGAGCGCCAGGTCGCCCGCGAGCTGGAATGGCTGATGTTCGAGCACGGCGCCGACGCGATCGCCTTCGAGACCATCGTGGCCGCCGGTGCCAATTCCGCAGTGCCGCATCATCGCCCGACCGACGCGGTGCTGGCCGCGGGCGATTTCGTGAAGCTCGATTTCGGCGCGGTGGTCGGCGGCTACCACTCGGATATGACGCGCACCCTGGTGCTGGGCGAGCCGACAGATTGGCAGCGCGAGATCTATCAGCTCGTATACGAGGCGCAGCGGGCCGGCCGCGAGGCGCTGGCACCCGGTGTGCCGTGCGCGGCGGTCGATGCTGCGGCCCGCTCGGTGATCGCGTCGGCCGGGCACGGCGACCTGTTCGTGCACGGCCTCGGACACGGCGTCGGACTGCAGATCCACGAAGCGCCTCCGGTCGCCAAAACCGCGACCGGTACACTTCTGGATGGCGTGGCGGTGACCGTCGAGCCAGGTGTGTATTTCCCCGGCCGCGGCGGAGTTCGCATCGAGGACACGCTCGTGGTTCGTGCGGGGGGTCCGGAGTTGCTCACCCACACCACCAAAGACCTCACCGTGGTCGACTGACCCCGGCTGCCCCAACGGGCCGGTCCCTACGGCCCGGCCTACAGAACGTCGAACAGTACTAACAAGGAGATCCGAGGACAGTGGCGGACACCAGCGACTTCAAGAACGGCCTCGTGCTGAAGATCGACGGTCAGCTCCAGCAGATCGTCGAGTTCCAGCACGTCAAGCCGGGTAAAGGTCCCGCGTTCGTGCGGACCAAGCTGAAGAACGTGCTGTCCGGCAAGGTGGTCGACAAGACGTTCAACGCCGGCGTGAAGGTGGAGACCGCCACCGTGGACCGCCGGGACATGACCTACCTGTACCACGACGGGTCGGACTACATCTTCATGGACGGCCAGACCTTCGACCAGATCGGTATCGACGAGCAGACCATCGGTAAGGGCGCCGGCTTCCTGCTGGAGAACATGACCGTGCAGGTCGCCACGCACGAGGGCGCGCCGCTGTACGTCGAGCTCCCGGTCACCGTCGAACTCGAGGTCACCCACACCGAGCCCGGCCTGCAGGGCGACCGCTCCAGCGCCGGCACCAAGCCCGCGACGCTGGAGACCGGTGCCGAGGTGCAGGTGCCGCTGTTCATCAACGTCGGCGACAAGCTGAAGATCGACTCGCGCGACGGCGGCTATCTGGGCCGGGTCAACGCCTGATCCTCCGGATCCACCGGCCCGGCGCCGGAACCATGGGCGGCGCGCGCGTATCGGCTTTCCGGTATCGCTCGCGCCGCCGTCGACACTGCGAACGGGATAATGGTGATCGTGGCTGATCAGCCCGTGGACAAGAAGTCCACCCACAAGAAACTCGGAGCCCGGCACAAGGCCCGCCGCCGGGCTGTGGATCTGCTCTTCGAGGCCGAGGCGCGCGACATCGACCCGGCCGACCTGGTCGCGGAGCGCCTGGACCTGGCCGGTCGCGACGAACAGGTCGCCCCGGTGAATCCCTACACCCGCACCCTCGTCGAAGGCGTCGCCGACGATCTGGATCGCGTCGACGGCACCATCGAGTCCTATCTGCAGGACTGGACCCTGGGGCGGCTGCCCGCGGTGGACCGCGCCATTCTGCGGGTGGCGGTGTGGGAGTTGTTCCACGCCAACGATGTTCCGCCGGTGGTGGCGGTCGACGAGGCCGTCGAGCTGGCGAAGGAACTGTCGACCGACGATTCGCCCGCGTTCGTCAACGGCGTCCTCGGCCGCATCGTGACGCTGGCCGACCAGGTGCGCGCCGCCGCGGCCGCCACCCGCCGCGACAGCGGGGCGTGATGATCAAATACCTCGTCCTCGCGATGCGCACCTCGGCGTGGACCGACGCGGTCATCGAACCGCACCGCGAATGGCTGGCCGATGTGCGCGCGCGAGGACAGCTGGACTGCACCGGCCGATTCACCGACGGCAGCGGCGGCGCCTATCTGGTGCTGGCCGAGAACCTCTCGGCCGCACGGGAATTGGTGTTCACCGATCCCATTCACACCACCGGCGCCTCCGAGCTGACGATCCACGAATGGGAGATCACGGGCTGAGTCGTATTCGCGACATGCCCGTCAGATTCGGACAAATCCGTTAAATTTCCCGGATGCCCGCCGCGCCCGCATACTGTTCCGGTCACTTGACCTAGAAAAGGTGGAACGGATGCGGTTCAATTCGGCGACAGTGCGTACGGCACTGCGTCTCGCCCCGGCGATCGTCGCGGCGGCGACCCTGGCCACGACCGGTTGCTCGGCGGTGGAAAAAGGTGTCGACAAGGGTGTTCAGGTCGCCAAGGACCACAACAAATCCGACACCGCACGGGCGAAGGTGGGCGACTGCATCAACGTGATCAACGCCTCGGCCGTCGATTCCGATACCGCACCGGTCGCCTGCACCTCCGACAAAGCCGTCTACAAGGTGGCGCAGGTGCACGACGCCAAGGTCGAGTGCGGGGCAGATTTCACCTCGTACGAGGAAACCCTCAACGGCGGCACGCTGGCGTATCTGTGCCTGGCGCCGAATTTCAAAACGGGACTGTGCTATGCGGATTCGCCGCTCAGCGGCTACAAGTACGCCGACTGCACATCCTCGGAGGCGAGTTTCCGGGTCGCCCAGCGCATCGACGGACAGGCCGACGACACGCTGTGCGGCCCGGAGTCCGACAGTGTGATCACATTGTCGGACCCGCAGACGACATTCTGTCTGGCACAACCGAAGTGAGCCGGGTCCTCCGCTCAGACGGTCCCGGGGCGCAAGACGATCGTGCCGAAGGTCGTGCGCTCGTCGACCCGTCGATGGGCCTCGGCCGCATCCGCCAGCGGTAGCACACTGTCGATCAGCACGGTGAGATCACCGGCGGCGGCGAGTTCGAACGCCGCCGCCCGCTTCGCCGCCACCCCGGCCAGCCACTGCGGCCCGGAGCATCCGGTGAACGTGAGCCCGCGCATGATCAGGTCCATCGTCGTGACCTGGGCGGGTGCGCCGGACAGCCAGCCGTATCCGAGCATACGGCCCCGCAACGGGGTCATGACATCGAGGACGGCCGCGGCGCTCTCGCCGCCGATCGAGTCGAAAACCACGTCCACCGTGGCATTTTCGAGGCGTTCGCCGAGCCGGCGCGGCCAATCCGGATCGCGGTGATCGACGACCGTGTGCGCGCCGAGTTCGCGGGCGCGCTCGGTTTTGGCCGCGCCGCCGGCGGTGGCGATGATGTGTGCGGCGCCGGATCGGGCGGCCAATTGGGTGAGGTAGCCGCCGATTCCGGTGGCCGCGGCTTCGATCAGAACGGTGTCGGTACCGGTGAGTGCCGCGGCCTCGAGCAGGGCCAGTGCCACCGATCCGCTCATCGCCACGGCCGCGGCGGCATCGCTCGCCAATCCGTCCGGTACGCGGACCGCGGATTCGGCGGGGGCGCACATCCATTCCGCGTAACTGCCGAAGTCGTTGCGCGCCACCAGGACCCGCTGCCCTTTCCATTCCGGGTCGACGTCTTCGGCCACGGCGGTGACGACCCCGACCGCCTGGGTTCCGAAGACCGCCGGGGTCGGCGTCGGTGTCGGGAACATGCCCGACCGCAACATCGTCTCCGGGTACAGCACCGGGACCGCCTCCACCCGGATCAGCACCTCGCCGGGCTGGGGGCTGGGCTCGCCCACCTCGCGCGCGACGAGGACCTCCGGTCCACCGACCCCGGTCATTACGATTGCCTGCATATCGACCTCATAACTTGACTAACGGTCCAGATACTTCGTCCGGAAGAATATGGACCGTCGGTCAAGTTTGTCAACGGGACTGGAGTGCACAGTGGCGCAGCAGCGCAGAGAACGAGCCGATGCGGCGCGCAACCGTCGCGCGATCCTCGATGCGACGCGGGCGCTGCTGGCCGAAGGTGGGGCCGAGGCGGTGACCATGGACCGGGTGGCCGCCGCGGCGGGAGTCGGCAAGGGCACGGTATTTCATCGTTTCGGCTCGCGCGCGGGACTGTTGCACGCGATGGTCGCCGAACCGGCCGAAACACTGCGGGCGGCGATCACCGACGGCCCGCCGCCGCTGGGCCCCGGCGCGCCCGCGGGGGAGCGGCTGCTCGCCTTCTTCGATGCGATGGCCACGATGGTCGCCGACAACGTCGAACTGATGGTCGCGGCCTACCGCAGCGTGCCCCCGCATCCGCGCACGTCCGAATTCCACGCCACCTGGGCGGAGCACATCACGAAGCTGCTGACCGAGGCGCGTCCGGATCTCGACGCCGAGGGGGTCGGCCACCTGCTGTTCGGCATGCTGGGCAGCGATTACGCCCTTGCCGCGGTGCGCGAAGGGCAGAGCGAAAGGTTGCGAGAATCCGTGCGGCAGGTGGTGCTCGCGGTGGTCAGCCCGTGAGCAGAACGCCGCCCACCGCACCCGCGGTCGCGATCACGGCCAGCGCCAGCCCGGTGCACACGAACCGGACCGGCGGCACCCGGACCGCGTGGGAACGGCAGAACTCCAGGCACAGCAGCGTGGCCAGCGAGGCCCACGGCGTGGCTATCGCGCCGACGTTCGTGCCGATCAGCAAGGACAGCAACTGGTTTCGGTGGTCGGGCGGTATCACCGCCTCACCGGCGGTGTAGGCGGGCAGGTTGTTGACGATATTCGACAGGCCGAGGCCCGCACCGGCAGCGCGATAGGCCCCGGCCGTGCCGGAATCGGTGCCGATGAGCGCGGCCATCAGATCCGAGAGCCCGTACCGGCCCAGGGTCGGGATGACCAGGAACAGTCCGATCACGAAGATCAGCAGCTGCCACGGGATCAGCGACGGGCGCAGCGCGCTGCGGTCGAACACGGCGAATCCGGCGATCGCGAGGACCGCCGCGGCGAGTGCGGCGTAGCCGATGTGGTCGCCGACGAAGGGAATCGCCAGGACGAACAGCGCGCAGGCGCCCCCGGCCGTCGCGAACAGCGCCCGGTCCCGGGTGTTGCGCAGCCGGATCGGGGCGGGCGCCAGATAGCGATCGGTGCCGCGCCGGCCGCGTCGCCAGTACCAGATCCACAGCGCCGCCATGGTCGCGATGAGCGAGATCAACTGCGGCAGCCACATTCTGGCCGCGAAGCCGGTGGCATCGAGGCCGATCCGGTCGGCGGCGAGCAGATTGGTGAGGTTGGATACGGGCAGCAGCAGACTGGCGGTGTTGGCCAGCCACAATGTGGTCATCGCCAGCGGCAGCGGTGGGATGCGCGCGGGCTTGGCCAGGGCCAGCATGACCGGTGTCAGCAGGACCGCGGTGGTGTCGAGGTTGAGCACCATCGTCGTCAGGGCCGCGAAACCGACGCAGAGCACGAACAGCGCCGGATAGCGTCCCCGCCCGGCGATCGCGATTCGATGGGCGATGACGTCGAAAACCTGTGCGCGCCGGGCCAGGTGGGCCAGCACGATCACACTGCCGAGAAACAGTAGCAGCGGTCCGATCCGGCGCATATTCGCCTCGGCGTCGGCCCGCGGCAGCCATCCGGTCAGCACGCACAGCACCCCGGCCGCGAGGACGGCGATGCGGATCCAGTCCAGCAGACGCGGTGCGACGGCTTCTTCCGGCTCCGTCTCGTGCGCGCTGCGTTCGGGCGCCACCGGTTCGGACATCCGGCCATCATCGCACCGTGGCGCAGACCCGCGCGTGCCGGACCGCCCGCATCTGGGCCGGTTCACGGCGTGGGGGTGGCGACCCAACCGGCCACGATCGCCAGTCCGGTGGGACGGTGGACGCCGAGGAAGCCGAAGGGCCGGTCGAAGTTCACTGCGATCATCAGGGCATCGGCCGGCGCCGGTGGCATGCCGGTCGGTTCCATCAGAACCCCGGTGACGGCTGCGGCCGCGAAGCCGTCGGCGGTGAATCGGGCGCAGACGTCCTGGGCCGCCGCGGTCACCCGGAGCGCGACCGGTGAGAGGCCGGGGAAGGGATTGTCCGTCGCGGTGGTCGCCTCGGTCAGTCCGAACAACTCCGGATCGCGCAGCAGGTCGTGGGTGGATCGAACAGCGAAGGGCGGCACCTGGATTCGCAGGGTGTCCGATACGGCGGTCACCGTCCGCACCTCGAGCCCAGGGGCGGTGGTGCCCAGGCCGGGCCGGTGGGTTTCCACCGAACCGTCGAGTGCCCCCAGCCCCGCGGCCAGTACCACCGGAGCGGTGTCCCCCTCCTCGCCGAGCAGCAGATGCACATCCAGATCGGACGCACCACGCACCACGACGCGTGAAACGGGGGTGCCGGCCGTCAGCACTGCGGCGTCGCCGAGGCCGGTGCTGTACCGGGCGAGGGCAGGCCCGCGGTGTCCACGCCACGGGCCGCTCGGCGGTTCCAGCACATCGGCGTGAAAGCTCTGCCGCCAGGCGGTGCGGGCGACGACGGCGGTCGCCAGCGCGAGCGCCGTCGCCGCGCCGATCCGGGCGGGGAAGCGATCGATCAGGCCGTCGGTATGGCGACGTGCCCACTCGTCGAGTCCGTCCTGTCCGCGCAGCGCGGCGATCGTGCCCGGAGGCAGCGCCCGGATCCACTCGTCGCGCAGCGCGATATCGTCGCGCACCCACACGCCGAGTGCCGCGCGCATTGATTCGGCGGCCTCGATCCGGCGCAGCAGGGTGACCGCGGCGGCGTGAGCGGATGCGGCGGGAAGGCCGGTCGCCGCGGTGAGTTCGCCGCGGGCCGGTTCGCCGGCCGCCGCGGCCAGTAGTGCGAGCAGCGGCCAGATTCCGCATCCGGACAGGACGAAATCCCCCGAACCCGCTGCGGCACACCATTTTCCGGTGAGAGTGTTGGCGGCGGCCACATCGGGTGCGAGGCTCGGCTGCATGGGCGAAAGCCTACCGACGGGTGCCGACAGCAGTGCGCCCCTGCCGGGGTGTACGTGGGCGGCAGGGGCGCGTCCGGATCCTGTGGCCCGGACGATCGGCCGGAACCGATCTGCCGACGAGTCTGGTTCCTCAACCGCACTCGAGGTCCAGGCATGCGGTGCGTGGTCTGCGTCACGCCGGCGCGAACACTGGCCGAAACTACGTCTTCGTGGCCGAACGTGTTGAGGCGTCGCGGCCGGTGTGTGTCATCCTTCCGAGGCGGAACGGTCCGCGAGAGGTCCAGGAGGTAGGGATGGCTGGTGCCGGTACGGCCCGTCTGGCGGAACTGCGCGCGGGTCGCACGACCCCGGAGCAGGCGTGGCAGCTGTACGACAGCCTGCCCGAGGTCGCGGTCACCGAGATCACCACCGGCCGCTGGACCGGCGACGAACTGGACACCGGACATCCGTGGGCCGGTGTGCTGGTCGAATCGGGTTGGTACGGAAAGCAATTCGATTCACCGGACGAGGTGCAGCCGCTGCTGTTCGCCGGGCCGGACGGCCGGGTATTTCCGGTCGACCCCCGCCGGGTGCCGCTGGCGCTGGCCGGAACGCTGCCGTCGGCGGGATTCCGGGCCGCGCGGCGCATGCTGCCGGCGTTGCGCCCGCTGCTGCGGACCCGCACCGCTCGTGCGCGCCTGCGCGAGATCGAATTCCGCGGCAAGGTCAGCGCGGCCATGATCTACGACCACCTGCCCATCATCGACATCTTCCGCCGGGTCGACGAGGACACCCTGCTCGGTGTGATGGATATGCGCGGGCTGGCCGACCCCTACTTCTTCATCCTGCGCCGCGACCGCTCCTGATCGCTCAGTCGTCCCCGGCGGCGAGGATCACCTCGAAGCGGGCGTCGGCAGTGTCGAGTTGCTCGAGAATGTGCTGCTTGACATGCGGCGCCAGCGGCGTATCCGGGCGGGTGATCAGTTCGCGGTAGACCGCGGTGAGCGGCCGGTATTTGGTGGCGAGTTTCGACATGACGGCTTGCTCGTCGGCGTAGAGGATGCCGACGCCGTTGTCGGTGAAATCGGAGATCTTCACCACCCGGGCCCACGGATCGCGGTCCAGGCTCGCGGCGACGTGGTCGCGGTATCGGAGGTGCCGGTCCTCGTCCGAATCGTGTGCCGGGTTGGTCACCGCCGCAACGAGATTCGATACGCGTTCGCCGAACCGCTGGGTGAGCACCGCCAGCGCTGCCGCGGTCAGGTCCTCGTCCGGCTCGGGCACGCCGCGGAGGGTGACCAGGTCGGCGGCGTGATCCTCGACGGCGTCGTGCAGGAGGCCGGCGAGCACCAGGTCCGTGTCGTGCACCTCGTAGTGACTCACGATGCGGATCGCCACCCGCAGTAGATGATTCAGGTACGGCTCGCGGCCGTAGTTGTCGCGACGGTGCAGGTCGGCCACCAATTCGAGTGCCGCCTCGACCCGTTCGGGGTCGGGCAGTTTGCGCTGCGACTCCAGCAGCAGTCGTTGCCGCAGCCCTTCCTCGCCGTGCACATCGCTGAGTGTGTGCAACGGCATGGCCGCCAGAATTCCCGCCCCGATGGACTCCATCCGCCCAATCTAGCGGGACGAGGTGACAATCCGCCGTCGCCGGGTTTTCAGCGAACCCCGCGCGGGCGGAATTGGATGCTGATCCGCGGGCCCACGGGCCGCCGCGTCTTCGGCACCGCATGTTCCCAGGTGCGCTGGCAGGAGCCGCCCATCACGAGAAGATCGCCGTGCCCCACGTGAAAGCGAATGCTCGCGCCGCCGCCGCGCGGACGCAGCAGCAGGGCCCGCGGCGCGCCGATCGACAGGATCGCGACCATGGTGTCGTGGGTGGAACCACGGCCCCCGGTATCACCGTGCCAGGCCACACTGTCCTCGCCGTCGCGGTAGTAACACAGTCCGGCCGTGCGGAACGGTTCGCCGAGTTCCGGGCCGTAATGGCCGCTCAGGGCCGCGCGGGCGTCCTCCAGGATCGGGTCCGGCCAGGCCTCGTTCTCGCCGTAATGGCGCAGCAGTCGCGGTACGTCCACCACGCGGTCGTACATCGGGCGACGGTCGGCTCGCCACGGGACGCGAGTGGCCAGCCGTTCGAACAGTTCGTCGGCCCCGCGCAACCACCCCGGAAGCAGGTCGACCCACGCGCCCTCGGTCAGCTGGGTGCGGCGCACGCCGTCCAACGACCCCAGTTCGATGTCGCCGAAGCCGTCGAACAGCGATCTCTGCAGCGGTGTCGACATGCGTTCGAATCTACGTTCTATCGAACATATGTTCAAGCATCGGGTCGCGATGCTACTCGGGGCCGATCCGGGCGGTTCGGATCAGCTCAGGTGCGCACGCACGAAATCGACCACCGCGTCGGAGAATTCGTCGTTGACATCGCTGGCCGCGGTATGGGCGGCGCCGGAGATCTCGACGTATTCCATCTGCGGCACCAGCGCGCGGAAGTCGGCGACCCCCTGTTCGCTGACCACGTCCGACAACCGTCCGCGCACCAGCAGGACCGGGATCTCCAGCGCGCGGGCGGCATCCTCGAGGTCGCTGGTCTGCAGTTCGATGTCCTCCGGCCGGCTCGACATCATCGCCGGATCCCAATGCCAGTACCAGCGCCCGTCCTCGCGCAGCCGCAGATTGCGCCGCAGGCCCTCCGGGTTGCGGGGCCGGCGGCGGTGCGGCAGGTATTCGGCCACCGCATCGGCGGCTTCCTCGAGGGAGGCGAAGCCCTCGGGATGGCCGCCGAGGAAGTTCATGACCCGTTCCACGCCCTTGTGCTCCGGGCGCGGCACGACGTCGACCAGGACCAGTCCGGCGATGCGCTCCCGGCCGGGACGGGCGGTGGCCAGCAGTGCGGTCAATCCGCCCATGCTCGCACCGACCACGATGGCGGGCCGGTCGAGTTCGGCGAGAATGTCGAGGAGGTCGGCGGTCATCGACGTGCGCGAGTAGTCGCCGTCCGGTGCCCAGTCGCTCTCGCCGTGCCCGCGGGCGTCCAGCAAAATGGCGTGCATTCCCACCTTCGCCAGAGCGGCGCCCGATTCCTTCCACGAGTGCCGGGTCTGGCCGCCGCCGTGCAGGAAGACCGCCAGCGGGCCGTCGGCCGGCCCCCAGCTCTCCCCGGCCAGGGCGATGCCGCCGTGGCCGCGGAAGGTGATCCGGCGGGGCTCGGTGAAGTCGGCTTCGTTGCTCACCCTCCGAGCATCCCACATCCGGTTTACGCTGTATGAAACAGTCCCGGCCAACGGTTGTGTGCCGTTCGCGTGATGTGTCGGCATAGCCGCAGGTGGCGGGGCTCACAGCCGGACCCCCGCCGTCGGGAGGCCACGGCGGCGCTGCTACGCTCAGGCATCGAAAAGACATCCTTTAACGGACCGTCCGGTGAGGCGGGGAAGGAGGTCGGCATGGCCGTGCCCGAAGAGCGCGGCGGCCGCGTCGCGCCCGAAGAACGGGCCGCCAGGTCGAGCGCTGCCGAATATTCGCAGCGGCACGACCCCGAGTGGGTCCGCGCCGGGCGTGAACTGTTGTCCGCCTCCGATGTCGGCCGGACCATCGCGCGCATGGCGCATCAGATCATCGAGAAGACCGCGCTGGATTCGTCGGATCCCGAGGCGCCCCGGGTGGTGCTGATCGGCATTCCCACCCGCGGCACCACCCTCGCCGCGCGGCTGACCGATCGCATCGAGGAATTCTCCGGCGTGCGTCCCGCGCTCGGTTCGCTCGACATCACGCTGTATCGCGACGATCTGCGCAACCGTCCGCATCGCCCGCTGGAACGGACCTCGGTCCCCGAGGGTGGCATCGATGACGCGCTCGTCGTACTTGTCGACGACGTGCTGTTCTCCGGTCGCAGCGTGCGCTCGGCGCTGGACGGCCTGCGCGATCTGGGCCGGCCGCGCGCGGTGCAGCTGGCGGTACTGGTCGATCGCGGCCATCGCGAACTGCCCATCCGCGCCGACTACGTCGGCAAGAACGTGCCGACCTCGCGCAGTGAGGACGTCTCCGTACTGCTCAGCGAACACGACGGTCACGACGGCGTCTATCTGCATCAGGGGGATGAGCGGTGAGGCATCTGCTCTCGGTCACCGATCTCGACCGCACCGCCGCCACCGAACTGCTCGACGACGCCCAGCGCTTCGAACAGGCGCTGCTCGGCCGCGAAGTCCGCAAACTGCCCACGCTGCGCGGCCGCACAGTGATGACGGTGTTCTTCGAGAACTCCACCCGGACCCGGGTCTCGTTCGAGGTCGCCGGCAAATGGATGAGCGCCGACGTGATCAACGTGAGCGCCTCGAGCTCCTCGGTATCGAAGGGCGAATCGCTGCGCGATACCGCGCTGACCCTGCATGCCGCGGGCGCCGACGCGCTGATCGTGCGGCATCCGGCCTCCGGGGCGGCCCATCAGATCGCGCGCTGGTTCGGCGAACTGGACGCCGGCTCGGGTGGATACACCGGAACCGGGCCCGCGATCGTCAATGCCGGCGACGGCACGCACGAACATCCCACCCAGGCCCTGCTGGACGCGCTGACGCTGCGGCAGCGACTGGGTGAGCTGACGGGCAAGCGCATCGTGATCGTCGGCGACATCCTGCACAGCCGCGTCGCGCGGTCCAATGCCTTCCTGCTCGACACCCTCGGCGCCGAAGTGGTGCTGGTCGCGCCGCGCACCCTGCTGCCGGTCGGGGTCGAGCAGTGGCCGGTGCAGGTCTCGCATTCGCTCGACGCCGCGCTGCCCGGCGCGGACGCGGTGATGATGCTGCGCGTGCAGGCCGAGCGGATGAACGGCGGCTTCTTCCCGTCGGCCCGCGAATACTCCATCGCCTATGGACTGAACGAGCGGCGCATGGCGCTGCTCGACGACGACGCGGTCGTCCTGCATCCGGGCCCGATGCTGCGCGGTATGGAAATCGCGTCGGCGGTGGCCGATTCCCCGAAAGCCGCAGTGCTGCAACAGGTCACCAACGGTGTGCACATGCGCATGGCGGTGCTGTTCCGCCTGCTCGTCGGTGCGGGGGAGGCCGTCGCATGAGCGGAACACGGCCAGAGGCGGCAGCCTGCGTAACCCCCCAGGCCCCCGTTCATGCGCGTCGACACCGCATGAGGGTGAGCATGAGCTTCTTCGTGGAAGGTGAGGGCGCGTGAGCGATCTGGTTATCCGGGGCGTGCGGCCCTACGGCGAGGGTGAGCCGGTCGACGTGCTGGTGCGCGACGGCGTGATCGTGGCCCTCGGCGCGCGATCCGGCGACACCGTCGACGGCGTCGAGGTCGCCGCCGATGCCGAGGTGCTGGAGGCAGACGGCCGGATCCTGCTCCCCGGTTTCGTCGATCTGCACACCCACCTGCGCGAGCCCGGCCGTGAGGACACCGAGACCATCGAAAGCGGTTCGGCCGCAGCGGCATTGGGTGGCTACACCGCGGTGTTCGCGATGGCCAACACCAATCCCGTGGCCGACACCTCGGTCGTCACCGATCATGTGTGGCGGCGCGGGCAGGAGGTGGGGCTGGTCGATGTGCATCCGGTCGGCGCGGTGACCGTCGGCTTGGCCGGCAAGCAACTGGCCGAGATGGGCACCATGGCCGCCGGCGAGGGCCGGGTGCGGATCTTCTCCGACGACGGGCACTGCGTCTACGACCCGCTGATCATGCGCCGCGCCCTCGAGTACGCGAAATCGCTCGACGTCCTGATCGCTCAGCACGCCGAGGAGCCGCGGCTCACCCAGGGCGCCGTCGCGCACGAGGGGCCGAACGCCGCCCGTCTGGGCCTGGCCGGCTGGCCGCGCGCGGCCGAGGAGTCGATCGTCGCTCGCGACGCGCTGCTGGCCCGCGACGCCGGAGCCCGGGTGCACATCTGCCACGCGTCCACCGCCGGCACCGTCGAGCTGGTGAAATGGGCCAAGGCGCAAGGGATTTCGATCACCGCCGAGGTCACTCCGCATCATCTGCTGCTCGACGATTCGCGGCTCGAGACCTACGACGCGGTGAACAAGGTCAATCCGCCGCTGCGCGAGGCATCCGACGCCCAGGCGCTGCGCAAGGCCCTGGCCGACGGAGTGATCGACTGTGTGGCCACCGACCACGCCCCGCACGCCGAACAGGAGAAATGCTGCGAGTTCGCCGCCGCCCGTCCCGGCATGCTGGGATTGGAGACCGCGCTGTCGATCATCGTCGAGACCCTGGTGGCTCCGGGCCTGCTCGACTGGCGTGGCGTGGCGAAGGTGATGAGCGAGAATCCGGCCCGCATCGCCGGACTCGACGATCAGGGCCGCCCGATCGCGGTCGGCGAGCCGGCCAACCTGACCCTGATCGACCCGGACGCGTCGTGGACCGTGCGGGCGCGGGAGCTGGCGAGCATTTCCGACAACACGCCGTACGAGGCGATGACCCTGCCCGCCAAGGTCGCCGCCACGATGCTGCGCGGACGGATCACCGCCCGCGACGGCGTGGTGACGACCGCCCTGGCGGGGAGAGTGGGGCAATAATGGAGCGAACACTGTGGGTGATCGGGCTGGCGGCCCTGTTCGTCCTGTTCCTGTGGTTGATGTATCGCTCCTGGCTCGTGCGGGCCAGGAAGCAGGCCTCCTCGGTCGGGGAGTTGCCCACGGTGCCGGCGGATCTGGGCGCGCAGGTGCTCGAGCCGACGACCGGGTTGTACACGGGGACCACGCTGGCTCCGAGCTGGCAGAACCGCATCGTGGTCGGAGATCTGGGTTTCCGGGCCACAGCGGAGCTGACCCGCTTCGAACGCGGGATCCTGCTGGAACGCGACGGCGCGGAGGTGATCTGGATTCCGCAGGAGTCCATCACCGCGGTCCGCACCGAACGCGGCCACGCGGGCAAGGTGATGACCGACAATGGTGTGCTGGTTATTCGCTGGAAACTGCCGACGGGAACCGAAGTCGATACCGGGTTCCGCGGCGACGACAAGACGGTGTATCCGGCCTGGACGGCCATATCCGCGACGGGACAGACCGGCGCGGCGACGGGAGACGAATAAACGTGAAGGCTGGATTTTTCGTGAACGAGGTGAGCGAATGAGCGACCGCGCCGCGGTGATGGTGCTCGAGGACGGACGGGTATTCCGGGGCCGGCGGTTCGGCGCCGAGGGTGAGACGCTGGGCGAAGCGGTGTTCTGCACCGCGATGACCGGCTATCAGGAGACCCTGACCGACCCCAGCTACCACCGCCAGATCGTGGTGGCCACCGCCCCGCAGATCGGCAACACCGGCTGGAACGACGAGGACGACGAGTCGAATCGGATCTGGGTGGCCGGATACGCGGTGCGCGACCCCGCCAAGCGGGCCTCGAACTGGCGCGCCACCACCACCCTGCAGGACGAACTGGAGCGCCAGCACATCGTCGGCATCGCCGGCATCGACACCCGCGCGCTGGTGCGTCATCTGCGCACCCGCGGGTCGATGAAGGCGGGCATCTTCAGCGGTGACGCCGCCGCGGCCTCGACCGAGGAATTGCTGAGCCGGGTCACCGGTCAGGCCTCGATGCTCGGCGCCGATCTGGCCGGCGAGGTCTCCACCGACGGCGTGTACACCATCGAGCCCGCCGGTGAGCATCGGTTCACCGTGGTCGCGGTCGACCTGGGTATCAAGACCAACACCCCGCGCATGTTCGCCGAGCGCGGCATCCGGGTGCACGTGGTGCCCTCCGGCGTCACGCTGGACCAGATCAGGGAGCTGAAGCCGGACGGCGTCTTCCTGTCCAACGGCCCCGGTGACCCGGCCACCCAGGACGACGCGGTCGAGCTGACCAAATCCGTTCTGGGCGAAGGACTTCCGCTGTTCGGAATCTGCTTCGGCAACCAGATCCTGGGCCGCGCGCTGGGCCTGGGCACGTACAAGATGAAGTTCGGCCACCGCGGCATCAACGTCCCGGTCATCGATCACGCCACCGGCGCGGTCTCGATCACCGCGCAGAACCATGGCTTCGCGCTCGAGGGGGAGGCCGGACAGCGCTTCGAGACCCCGTTCGGCACCGCCGAGGTCAGCCACACCTGCGCCAACGACGGCACCGTCGAGGGCGTGCGCCTGGTGGACGGTCGCGCGTTCTCGGTGCAGTACCACCCGGAGGCCGCCGCGGGGCCGCACGATGCCGCCTACCTGTTCGACCGCTTCGCGGGTTTGATGGAGGAAGCCTGATGCCACGTCGTAACGACCTGCACCACATCCTGGTCATCGGCTCCGGGCCGATCGTCATCGGCCAGGCCTGCGAGTTCGACTACTCCGGCACCCAGGCGTGCCGGGTGCTGCGGTCCGAGGGCCTGCGGGTGTCGCTGGTGAACTCCAACCCGGCCACGATCATGACCGACCCGGAATTCGCCGACTCCACCTACGTCGAGCCGATCACCCCGGAATTCGTCGAGAAGGTCATCGCCAAGGAGCGCCCCGACGCCATCCTCGCGACCCTGGGCGGCCAGACCGCGCTCAACACCGCGGTGGCGCTGCACGAGAACGGTGTGCTGGAGAAGTACAACGTCGAATTGATCGGCGCCGACTTCGAGGCCATCCAGCGCGGTGAGGACCGGCAGAAGTTCAAGGACATCGTCGCCAAGGTCGGCGGCGAGTCGGCCCGCTCCAAGGTCTGCTACACCATGGACGAGGTGCGCGAAACCGTTGCCGAACTGGGCTTCCCGGTGGTCGTGCGGCCGTCGTTCACCATGGGTGGCCTGGGCTCGGGCATGGCCTACAACGACGAGGACCTCGACCGCATCGCCGGCGGCGGCCTGGCCGCCTCGCCCACCGCCAACGTCCTCATCGAGGAATCGATCCTCGGGTGGAAGGAATACGAACTCGAGCTGATGCGCGACGGCCGCGACAACGTGGTCATCGTCTGCTCGATCGAGAACGTGGACCCGATGGGCGTGCACACCGGCGATTCGGTGACCGTCGCCCCGGCCATGACCCTCACCGACCGCGAATATCAGAAGATGCGCGATCTGGGTATCGCGATTCTGCGCGAGGTCGGCGTCGACACCGGCGGCTGCAACATCCAGTTCGCGGTGGATCCGCGCGACGGACGCCTGATCGTCATCGAGATGAATCCGCGTGTCTCGCGCTCCTCCGCACTGGCCTCCAAGGCAACCGGTTTCCCGATCGCCAAGATCGCGGCGAAGCTGGCCATCGGCTACACGCTCGACGAGATCGTCAACGACATCACCAAGGAAACCCCGGCCTGTTTCGAGCCCACGCTCGACTACGTGGTCGTGAAGGCGCCGCGGTTCGCGTTCGAGAAGTTCCCGGGCGCCGACCCGACCCTCACCACCACCATGAAGTCGGTCGGTGAGGCGATGAGCCTGGGCCGCAACTTCTCCGAGGCGCTCGGCAAGGTGCTGCGCTCGCTGGAGACCAAGGCGGCCGGGTTCTGGACCCAGCCCGACGGCCGCTGGACCGACGTCGCCGAGATCCTCGACGACCTGCGCGTGCCGACCGAGGGCCGGCTCTACCAGGTGGAGCGGGCGCTGCGCCTGGGCGCGAGCGTCGAAGACGTCGCACAGGCCTCGGGCATCGACCCGTGGTTCGTCGCCGAGATCGCCGGACTCGTCGAGTTGCGCGCCGAGATCGCGCAGGCGCCGGTACTGGACGAGCCGCTGCTGCGCTACGCCAAGCACAACGGCCTGTCCGATCGCCAGATCTCCGCGCTGCGACCGGAACTGGCCGGCGAGAACGGGGTGCGCGAGCTGCGTCACCGCCTCGGCATCCGGCCGGTGTACAAGACGGTCGACACCTGTGCGGCCGAATTCGAGGCCAAGACGCCGTACCACTACTCGAGCTACGAACTCGATCCGGCCGCCGAGTCGGAGGTCGCGCCGCAACCCGAGCGCGAGAAGGTGATCATCCTCGGCTCCGGGCCCAACCGCATCGGCCAGGGCATCGAATTCGACTACTCCTGCGTGCACGCCGCGCAGACGCTGTCGCAGGCCGGGTACGAGACCGTCATGGTCAACTGCAACCCCGAGACCGTATCCACCGACTACGACACCGCCGACCGCCTGTACTTCGAGCCGCTGACCTTCGAGGACGTGCTCGAGGTGTACCACGCCGAATCGGAATCGGGCCGGGTGGCCGGAGTGATCGTGCAGCTCGGCGGCCAGACGCCGCTCGGTCTGGCGCAGCGGCTCACCGATGCCGGAGTGCCCGTGGTCGGCACCTCCGCGGCGGCGATCGACCTGGCCGAGGACCGCGGCGAATTCGGGCACGTGCTGGTCTCGGCCGGACTGCCCGCGCCGAAGTACGGCACGGCCACCACGTTCGAGCAGGCCAAGGAGATCGCGGCCGGAATCGGCTATCCGGTGCTGGTCCGCCCGTCCTACGTGCTGGGCGGGCGCGGTATGGAGATCGTCTACGACGAGAGCTCGCTCGAGGGCTACATCTCCCGCGCCACCGAACTCAGCCCCGAACATCCGGTGCTGGTCGACCGCTTCCTGGAAGACGCCATCGAGATCGATGTCGACGCGCTGTGCGACGGCGAGGAGGTCTACCTCGGCGGCGTGATGGAGCACATCGAGGAGGCGGGTATCCACTCCGGCGACTCGGCGTGCGCGCTGCCGCCGATCACCCTGGGCCGCAGCGATATCGAGGCGGTGCGCCGCTCGACCACCGCACTGGCCAAGGGCATCGGCGTCAAGGGCCTGCTGAATGTGCAGTACGCGCTCAAGGACGACGTGCTGTACGTGCTCGAGGCCAATCCGCGCGCCAGCCGGACCGTACCGTTCGTCTCCAAGGCGACCGGCGTGCAGCTGGCCAAGGCCGCCGCGCGGGTGATGCTGGGGACGAGCATCGCCGAATTGCGCAAGGAGGGCATCCTGCCCGCCGAGGGCGACGGCGGTCACGCGCCGATGGACGCGCCGGTCGCGGTGAAGGAAGCGGTGCTGCCCTTCCACCGGTTCCGCCGTCCGGACGGCACCGGTATCGATTCGCTGCTGTCGCCGGAGATGAAGTCCACCGGCGAGGTGATGGGTATCGACGCCGATTTCGGTACCGCCTTCGCCAAGAGCCAGTCCGCGGCCTACGGTTCGCTGCCGGTCGCGGGCACGGTGTTCGTCTCGATCGCCAACCGCGACAAGCGGGCCATGGTGTTCCCGGTCAAGCGGCTGCACGATCTGGGCTTCCGGATCCTCGCCACCGACGGCACCGCGGAGATGTTGCGGCGCAACGGGATTCCGTGCGAGCGGGTGCGCAAACAGTCCGATCCGGTGCCCGCGTCCGCCAACGGCGACCCGATCGAGCCCTCGATCGTCGATCAGATCAAGGACGGCGAGATCGACATCGTGTTCAACACGCCTTACGGTAACTCCGGGCCCCGCGTGGACGGCTACGAGATTCGTACCGCCGCGGTGGGCGCCAACATTCCGTGCATCACGACGGTTCAGGGTGCGGCTGCAGCCGTACAGGGCATCGAAGCAACCATCAACGGCGGTATCGGGGTGCGCTCGCTGCAGGAGCTGCACGCCGTATTGCGCGGCTAAGAGGAGAGATAACGGTGGGAGCCATCGGTTTCGGCGCGGGAGTCCGGCCCCCGGGGGCCGGACGGGCGACGACTCGGCGGATTCGGGGATTCGGTGCGGCGGAGGCCGCGCCGCCCGGAGGCGGTGACATCCGCCGGATGCGCAACGTCGGCGGCTACAGCACGGTCGGTTTCCGGGCGATCCCGCCGATCGGCCGCAAGCCGGCGCCCGACGCCGAGGCCGAGGCCGAGGCGGACGCGCTGACCGACGCGGTGCTCGCCCGGGCGGACGAGGTGCTCGCCCAGGCCGACGAACTGCTCGCTTACGCCGGTGAGGAGGCATACGCCGAATCCGGGTCCGCCGGTGCGCAGACACCGCCCGCCCATACCGGGGACGAACTGGCGGGCGCCGGGGCGAGCCGGTGACGCCGTTCGGCCTGCGGCTGGCCGACGCGATGGGCCGGCTTGGCCCGTTGTGCGCCGGCATCGACCCCCACCCGCAGTTGCTGCGTGCCTGGGGGCTCAGCGAGGACGTCGAAGGCCTGAAACGGTTCTCCGACATCTGCGTCGAGGTGTTCGCGGGCCGGGTGGCGCTGGTGAAACCCCAGGTGGCGTTCTTCGAGGAGTACGGCTCCGGCGGCATCGTGGTGCTCGAGGACACCATCGCCGCGCTGCGCGCGGCCGGCACGCTGGTGCTGGCCGACGCCAAGCGCGGCGATATCGGCTCCACGATGGCCGCCTACGCGCGGGCCTGGCTGGGCGACGGTCCGCTGGCCAGTGATGCGGTGACGGTATCGCCGTACCTCGGCTTCGGTGCGCTGTCTCCCGCCCTCGATGCCGCGCGCTCGGCCGGTCGCGGCGTCTTCGTGCTGGCAGCCACCTCGAATCCGGAGGCGGCCCAGGTGCAACGCATCACCGCGGCCGACGGTCGCAGTGTCGCGCAGATCATGATCGACGAGGCCGCCTGCTGCAACGCCGGGGCGGAATTCGGATCGGTCGGCGTCGTGGTCGGCGCGACCCTCACCGAACCCGTCGACGTGAGCAAACTCAACGGTCCCGTCCTGATGCCCGGCGTCGGCGCGCAGGGCGGGGGAGCGGAATCGATCCGTGCGCTGATCCCGTCCGACCGGTTCGCGGCGGTGGTACCCAACGTATCCCGGGATCTGCTCGACACCGGGCCTTCAGTGGCGGCGATGCGCACCAAGATGCACAAGCTCGCCGACGAATTCGCCTTCCTGCAGGCCTGATTCATTCCGTCCGGGTTCGCGAGCCGTCGCACCCGGGCGGGATTCGCTCATGTCCACCACGCGCGTCGCGCGGGAGCCGGCCGCCTCTCGGAAAACGACCGGTCTGTTTGCGTTTGCGGCCCGTTCGCGCGCATCCGTGCTCGTTCCCGGGTGGAAGTTACACGCGCGTGTTTTTCCGGCTCAGCGGCCCTTCCGGGCCGTCTTACGGCCCCGTCGCGCACATCGCCGACCGGTGCCGAGAGTGCTCGCCACGCCGCGCCACGCCGCGACACGCTGGGGAAAAATTCGCGACACGCGGAGAATTTTCAGAAAGTTCCAGGTCGCGCGATTACGGGTCGGTTACGGTCGCATCCGGCCGGACTCGAATCCGGCGGGGAAGCCGTCGGAATCGGGATATGCCCAGGTCACCGGCATGGTGAAGAAAATCTCCGGACCGGTGCCACGACGTGGCGCAATCAGCCGCGTGACCTGCCCGGTAACGGGCTCGAATGCCCGAATCGGGCGCTGACCTGGGGGGTGGGTTCGCAATCGGCGCGCCGCGTGGGTACGGTCGCTGAGACCACCGGGTTACCGGAGGTAGATCTAGCAATGAACGATGAGACGGAGGAACCGTGGCCCTTCCCCAGCTGACTGACGAGCAGCGCGCCGCTGCTTTGGAGAAGGCGGCTGCCGCTCGCCGCGCTCGGGCAGAGCTCAAGGAGCGCTTGAAGCGTGGCGGCACTGACCTGAAGACGGTCCTGAAGGACGCCGAGACCGACGAGGTCCTCGGCAAGATGAAGGTATCCGCGCTGCTGGAGGCCCTGCCCAAGGTCGGCAAGGTCAAGGCGGCCGAGATCATGAGCGAGCTGGAGATCGCGCCGACCCGCCGCCTGCGGGGCCTGGGCGACCGGCAGCGCAAGGCGCTGCTGGCGAAGTTCGACTTCGAAGCCTGATCCGAGGGTGGTCGAACACACTCAGAAGGGTCGGCTGGTAGTACTGGTCGGCCCCTCGGCCGTCGGCAAGTCCACCGTGGTCCGTTGCGTCCGGGAACGGCTGCCGGAACTGGTGTTCAGTGTGTCGGCCACCACCCGGGCCCCCCGGCCCGGGGAGGTCGACGGCCGCGACTACCGGTTCGTGACCCGCGCCGACTTCGACGCCATGATCGAAGAAGGCGAACTACTCGAATGGGCCGACATTCACGGCGGCCTGCAACGGTCGGGAACCCCGGCCGCACCGGTGAAGGCGGCACTGGCCGCCGGGAAACCGGTCCTGGTGGAGGTGGACCTCGCCGGCGCCCGCTCGGTCCGAGCGGCGATGCCCGAGGCGCTGCTGGTCTTTCTGGCCCCGCCCAGCTGGGAGGAACTCGTGGCCCGGCTGACCGGCCGCGGCACCGAATCACCCGAGGTGATCGAGCGCCGGCTCGCCACCGCGAAGACCGAACTCGCCGCCTGTGACGAGTTCGACATCGTGATCGTGAACGACGACGTGACCACTGCCTGTGAGCAGTTGGTATCGTTGTTCGTTAGCACAAATTCGAGATGACCGCGGGCGATCCGCGAACTCCTCTCGAACAGCAACTCCCCATCGACCCGCAGGAGCCTCCCTAGTGAGCGACACCAAGACCGTGCCCGCCTACGACACCCCGGTCGGCCTCACCAACCCGCCGATCGACGAGTTGCTCGAGCGCACGTCGTCCAAGTACGCGCTGGTCATCTACGCGGCCAAGCGGGCGCGTCAGATCAACGACTACTACAACCAGCTCGGCGACGGCATCCTCGAGTACGTGGGTCCGCTGGTCGAGCCGGGCCTGCAGGAGAAGCCGCTCTCGGTCGCCATGCGCGAGATCCACTCCGACCTGCTCGAACACACCGAGGGCGAGTGACCCTGCGGTCGTAACCCGCTGTCTCTCCACCGGACCGAAGAGGCTTGATTCAGATGCGAATCGTTGTCGGCGTGGGCGGCGGGATCGCCGCCTACAAGGCGTGCTCGCTGGTGCGCAAGTTCACCGAGACCGGGCACCACGTCCGAGTCATTCCCACCGAGTCCGCGCTGCAGTTCGTCGGTAAGGCCACCTTCGAGGCACTGTCGGGCAATCCGGTGCAGACCGGGGTGTTCGCCGACGTGCCCGAGGTGCCGCATGTGCGCCTCGGCCAGGAGGCCGATCTGGTGGTCATCGCCCCGGCCACCGCCGATCTGATGGCGCGCGCCGCCTCCGGCCGCGCCGACGATCTGCTCACCGCCACACTGCTCACCGCCCGATGTCCGGTGCTGTTCGCTCCCGCGATGCATACCGAAATGTGGGAGCATCCGGCCACGATCGCGAATGTCGCCACGCTGCGCGCCCACGGTTCGACCGTGATGGAACCGGCCTCCGGGCGCCTCACCGGCGCCGACACCGGTCCGGGCCGGCTGCCCGAGCCGGAGGAGATCTTCGCGCTGGCCTCGCTGCTGCTCGAGCGCTCCGACGCGCTGCCGCGCGATCTGGAGGGCCGCCGCGTCGTCGTCTCCGCCGGTGGCACGCGCGAACCGCTGGATCCGGTCCGGTTCCTCGGCAACCGTAGTTCCGGCAAACAGGGCTATGCGATGGCCCGCGTGGCCGCTCAGCGCGGCGCCCAGGTCACCCTGATCGCCGGCAACACCATCGGCCTGGAGCCGCCCGCCGCGGTCGAGGTCGTGCACGTGACGACCGCCGAGCAGATGGGCACGGCCGTCGACAAGCACTCCGTGGGCGCCGACGCGGTCATCATGGCCGCCGCGGTCGCCGATTTCCGGCCGGTCAACGTGGCCGCCGCGAAAATTAAAAAGGGTGCGCACGAGCCGAATTCGATCGAACTGACCAAGAATCGCGACATCCTGGCCGGGCTGGTGCAGGCGCGCCGCGACGGGCAGCTCGGCGGCCTGGCGATCGTCGGTTTCGCCGCCGAGACCGGCGACGAACACGGCGACGTCCTGACCCACGCGCGGGCGAAACTGGCTCGTAAGGGTTGTGACCTGTTGGTGGTCAATGCCGTCGGCGAGGGTAAGGCGTTCGAAGTCGACAACAACGACGGCTGGCTGCTCGGCGCCGACGGCACCGAACAGTCGCTCGATCACGGTTCCAAGGCGCTGCTCGCCAGCCGGGTGCTCGATGCGCTGGGCCCACTGTTGCGTTGAGCCCCAAATGATTCGGCCGCGCCGCCGTGGTGGCGACGCGGTCCGCACAGCCGTGGCGGCCGCCGCGGAGGCCGAACGCCGGTGCTCCGCCCGGCCGTGGCAAGTTTGGAATAGTCTGAGGTAAAGGGTTGTGCGGTGACGCGATGCCGCTACTGTCGCATCCCGACATGAGAAACCCGTTGAGGGAGAGGGAACAACTGTGCGCACGTCCGGTAGCCGGCTATTCACGAGTGAGTCCGTCACAGAGGGTCACCCGGACAAGATCTGTGACGCGATCAGCGATTCCATCCTCGACGCGCTGCTCACCGAGGACCCGCACAGCCGGGTGGCGGTCGAGACCCTGGTGACCACCGGTCAGGTGCACGTCGCCGGTGAGGTCACCACCGAGGCCTATGCCGATATTCCGACCATCGTCCGCGAGAAGGTGCTCGAGATCGGTTACGATTCGTCGGCGAAGGGCTTCGACGGCGCCTCCTGCGGCGTGAACGTCGCCATCGGCGCGCAGTCGCCCGATATCGCCCAGGGTGTCGACCACTCGCACGAGGCGCGTGTCGGCGGCTCCGACGACGAGATCGAACGCCAGGGCGCCGGTGACCAGGGCCTGATGTTCGGGTACGCCACCAAGGAGACCCCCGAGCTGATGCCGCTGCCGATCGCGCTGGCGCACCGGCTCTCGCGGCGGCTGACCGAGGTCCGCAAGTCCGGCGTGCTGCCATACCTGCGCCCGGACGGCAAGACCCAGGTCACCATCGAATACGAGGGCGACCGTCCGGTCCGGCTGGACACGGTCGTGCTCTCGACCCAGCATGCGGCGGATATCGACCTGGACAACCTGCTCGCGCCCGATATCCGCGAGAAGGTCGTCGACGCGGTCCTGGCCGATCTGGAACTGCCCAACCCGCTCGACACCTCCGATATCCGGCTGCTGGTCAACCCCACCGGCAAGTTCGTCCTCGGCGGACCGATGGGCGATGCCGGCCTGACCGGGCGCAAGATCATCGTCGACACCTACGGCGGTATGGCCCGTCACGGTGGTGGCGCCTTCTCCGGTAAGGATCCGTCGAAGGTGGACCGCTCGGCGGCCTACGCCATGCGCTGGGTGGCCAAGAACGTCGTCGCCGCCGGCCTGTCCGACCGGGTCGAGGTCCAGGTGGCCTATGCGATCGGCAAGGCCGCCCCGGTGGGCCTGTTCGTCGAGACCTTCGGCACCGAGCAGGTCGGTCCGGCGCAGATCTCGAAGGCGATCAGCGAGGTCTTCGACCTGCGCCCGGGTGCGATCATCCGTGATCTGGATCTGCTGCGGCCGATCTACGCGCCGACCGCCGCCTACGGCCACTTCGGCCGCACCGACATCGACCTGCCGTGGGAGCGCACCGACCGCGCCGACAAACTGCGCGCGGCCGCCGGTCTCTGACCGGGTCCGCGCCTGCCGTGGCCGAAGCGGTAGCACCGACGGCGCCCTCCGTTCCGACGGAGGGCGCCGTTTGCATGCCCGGCTCGTCGTCCGCGGCGCCGCCATCCTCCGACATCCCCGAGGTTCCGGATATATCGCCGGAAGAGAAGACTCCCGACGTGGCCCGTGAATCACTCCCGGACCCGGAATCCGTTGCGGTGAAGGAGTTATCGCCGCATTCCGAACACGACACAGTGGAGCCGGCGTCGCTCGGCGAACAGGGTTCGGACGCGGTGGACGACGCGGATCCGCTGACCACGGCGAAGGGGGCCGGTGAAACCCGGCTCGACAAACCGATCGCCCGGGTGCTGCCGTTGCTCGAACCCGCCCATCTGGACCGCGATTTCGACTACTCGGTGCCGCAGGAGATGGATGAGCTCGCCCAGCCCGGGGTACGCGTGCGGGTGCGATTCTCCGGCCGCCTGGTCGACGGATACATCCTCGAAAGGCGCGCGCGCACCGAACATTCCGGAAAGATTCAGCCGCTGCAGCGGGTGGTGTCCGGCGAGCGCGTCCTCACCCCGGAGATCGTTCGCCTGGTATCGGCCGTGGCCGCCCGCTACGCCGGAACGCGGGCCGATGTACTGCGGCTGGCGATTCCGCCGCGGCATGCGCGCACCGAGGCGGCCGAACCGAAATCCGTTGATCTGCCCGAGATTCCGCTCGATTTCCCGGCCTGGTCGCACTACGTGCACGGCGGTTCGTTCCTGTCCGCGCTGCGCCGGGGCAGCGGCCCGCGCGCGGCCTGGCAGGCGATGCCCGGGGAGCAGTGGCCGCGCCGGCTCGCGGAATTGGCGGCCACCACGGTCGCGAGCGGGCGCAGTGCGATCGTGATGGTTCCGGATCAACGCGATCTGGACCGGGTCGTCGCGGAATGTGCTGCCCTGCTAGGGGATTCGGTGGTGGGCCTGTCGGCCGGACTGGGGCCCGCGGCCCGGTACCGGCGCTGGCTCGCGGTGCTGCGTGGCACGGCACGGGTCGTGGTCGGAACGCGCAGTGCGGTCTTCGCGCCGGCGCGGGAACTGGGCTTGATCGTGGTGTGGGACGACGGCGACGACACCTATGCCGAACCGCGCGCACCTTATCCGCACGCCCGCGAGGTCGCGATGCTGCGTGCCCACGACACCGGCGCGGCCTTCGTGGTGGCCGGGTTCGCGCGGACCGCGGAGGCGCAGGCCATCGTCGAATCCGGATGGGCGCACGACCTGATCGCCGACCGGAAGACGTTGCGCGCCGGCACTCCTCGAATCCATGCGCCGGGCGACAGCGATATCGCCTTGGAGCGCGATCCGATGGCGCGCGCGATCCGCATCCCCGGCACCGCCTTCGCCGCGGCGCGCCGGGCCTTGGCAGCCGGTGACCCGGTGCTGGTGCAGGTCCCACGGCGCGGATACGTTCCGGCGCTGGCGTGCGCGACATGCCGCACCCCGGCCCGCTGCCGGCACTGCAACGGCCCGCTCTCGCTGCCGGAGAGCGGTACCTGGGGCAGGCGAGACGCCCGGCGGGCCGTCGATTCCCGGGCCGGGGCACAGTCCCGGCGTGGATCGACGCGGTCGGCCGATGATGCGACGGCGGCCGGCCGAGCCGGCGAGACATCCGTCGAGGATCATCGAGCGGAACATACCGGCCCGCGGCATCCGGAGCCCGCACGCTCGGACACGGCTGCGGGCGAACGCCGACCCGCGGCAGTTCCCTTGGGCAGCAAGGGTTCCGGCGATATCGCCCAGAGCCCGAGCTGTCGCTGGTGCGGCAAGGTGGAACCGGCCTTCCGGTGCGGCGCGTGCGGTTCCCGGGTACTGCGGGCGGTGGTGATCGGCGCCCAGCGCACCGCGGAGGAATTGGGCCGTGCCTTTCCCGGGGTGCCGATCCGGGGTTCCGGCGGCGCCGCCGTGCTGGATTTGGTTCCGGAGGGCCCCCAGGTGGTGGTCGCGACCATCGGAGCCGAACCCGACGTGCCGGGTGGGTACGCGGTGGCGCTGCTGCTCGACGGCTGGGCGCTGCTCGGCCGCGCGGACCTGCGTGCCGCCGAGGACGCGCTGCGGCGCTGGATGTCGGCCGCCGCCCTGGTCCGCCCCGCGGGTGAGGTGCTCGTGATGGCCGAACCGTCGCTGCCGACCGTGCAGGCACTGGTGCGCTGGGATCCGATCGGCCACGCCCGCCACGAACTCGCCGCTCGCACCGAGGTTCGCTTCCCGCCCGCGGTGCGCCTGGCCGCCGTCGACGGCACGACCGCCACCATCGGCGAACTCCTCGGTGAGACGGCACTACCGGACGGTGTCGAGGTGCTGGGCCCGGTGCCGCTGCCGCCCGGCGCCCGCACGCCGTTCTCCGGCGATGCGGCGCCCGCCGAGGTCGAACGGATGATTCTCCGGGTCGACCGGCGAGCGGGCTCGGAGTTGTCGCGCTCGCTGGCCGCCGCCCTCGCAGTGCGCAGCAGTCATCGCTCGGACGGTCCGTTGCGGGTACAGATCGATCCGGTCGACATCGGCTGACGCACAAGCGAATTCGGTGTGCCCGGGCCAGGGGCACGGGGTGATGTTCAGCGGAACATGTCGATATTGCGTCGTGCCCACGCCGAGAAGGGCCGCGGTGCACGGCCGAGGACCGCCTCGACATCGTCGCTGACCCGCAGTTCCTCGGGCGTCGGCGCACCGATGATCGCCAGGGTCGTCTCGGCGGCGTCGGCGGGCATCACGGTGAGCAGTTGCGCGCGCGCCTGCTCGGCTGTCTGCTCGACGAAACGCACCGGCTCGCCGAGCGTTTCGGCCAGGGCCCGCGCCCGATCGCGCGGAGATTCGGGCGCGGGACCGGTCAGCACGTAGGTCCGTCCGGTGTGACCGGCCTCGCGCAGGGCGGTGGCGGCCACGGCGGCGATATCGTCGGGGTCCACGAAGGGGATCGCGACATCACCGAACGGCGCGGTGACCGTCCGCTGCGTGCGTACCGCGTCCGCCCACATCGCTACGTTCGATTGAAAACCGCTCGGCCGCAATATGGTCCATTCCAGTCCCGAGTTCTGGACGGCAACTTCGACCTGCTTTCCGAACTGTCCGTGCGAGGCGCTGTCGGGCCGGGTTCCGACGCCCTGTGACGACAACAGGACGATTCGCCGCACACCCGCATCGCGTGCCGCGGTCAGCACTCCCGGCACATCTGCGGCCAGCGATCCCGGCGCGAGTAGCAGGAACAGCTGTTCCGCGCCATCGAGGGCCGCCGCGACCTCGCCCGTATTCGTCAGATCGGCCGCAACGTGCCGCACGCCGTGGGGGAGGTCGTCGGGACGGCGGCGGGATACGGCAGTCACCTTCTCGCCGGCTTCGGCGAGCATCCGCACCAACGGTCGTCCGACGTTGCCGGTCGCTCCGGTTACCACAATCATCTTCGCTCCTGAGTTAGTTGACTGACTAACAGGACGGTACGGCATGAGCTTCGATGTGTATATAGTCAGTTGTGTGACTAACTCAGTCGACAGCAAGCGGTCCGGCGGTAAGCGGGAACGGCTCGCCGCCGCGGCCGCCGAGGTCTTCCACCGGCAGGGGGTGGAGAAGACGACGATCGCCGACATCGCCCGGGCTGCCGAGGTGCCGGTCGGCAACGTGTACTACTACTTCAAGACCAAGGATCAGCTGATCCAGGCGGCAATCGGGGCTCACGCCCACAGCCTGGAGGGCTTCCTTGCCGAACTCGACCGGGAAGCCCGGCCGGCCGATCGGCTGCGGGCGTTGATCCGGTCCTGGGTCGACCGGCGCGATGTCGCGGCCCGATACGGATGTCCGTCCGGCACTCTGGCCACCGAACTCGACAAACGCTCCGACGGTCTGGAGCGTGAGCTGGCCGAGGTGATGGGCGTCCTGCTGGACTGGGTGCAGCGGCAATTCGAGCAGATGGGCCGCACCGATGCGCGCGAACTGGCCGTCGCGCTGATCGCCTCCTATCAAGGAATCTCCTTGCTCACCAACACTTTTCGTGATCCGGAGCTGATGCGCGCGGAGGGCGACCGGCTGGAGCGTTGGATCGGTTCGCTCGCCGCCTGAGCCACCGCACCCGCTGTGGTGCGTTCCATACTTGTCAAAGATGCATTGCCGATATATCGTTGATTGCGTCAACGTAAGACGATGCCCGAGGAGGCAATCATGGAACGCATGGAGAACATGGACAGGTTCGGTCGAGGCCGCCGTCGCGGACCCCGGCCGGACCCGCAGGAACGCGGCGGACACGAACAGTTCCGTCGCCACCCGCGCGGACACGGCTTCGGGCCGTTCGGTCCGGATTTCGGACCCGGATTCGGTCCGGGCGGCCATGTCGGTCGCGGTCGCGGCCGTGGTGGACGCGGACGGCGCGGAGATGTCCGCGCGGCGATTCTGCTGCTGGTGCAGGAACGTCCGATGCACGGCTACGAGCTGATCCAGCAGATCCGCGAGCGCAGCGACGACATCTGGCGGCCCAGCCCCGGCTCGATCTACCCGGCACTGTCCCAGCTCGAGGACGAGGGCCTGGTGATCATCGAGAAGGTGGCCGGTCGCAAAACCGCCAAACTCACCGACGCGGGCGCCGAGTACGTCACCGAACATCGCGACGAACTGGGCGATCCCTGGCAGGACGTCCGCGAGGGCGTCGGCGACCAGGCGCTGGACCTGCGCGAACTGGTCGGCCAGCTGATGGGTGCGGTCGGGCAGGTCGCCCGCGCCGGCACTCCGGAACAGGCCGGTAAGGCGGCCGAGGTCCTCACCGAGGCCCGGCGCTCGATCTACCGGATCCTCGCCGACGACGACACCACCGCGGCCGAGTGAAACGAATACCGTTGGCCCGTCGCATGTACCGGTCCGGACGGCGCACAATCGGAATATGGGACGAGGTCGGAAACATCGAGACGGGGGCCTCGCCTGGCGTAGGGCGTTCGCGGCGGTGGCGACGTGCGGGGCGGTGTTCGGCGGCAGCGCGAATGTCTGGGCCGAACCTCCCGCATCGCCGCCGCCGGACACCCGCCCGGTGGTGGTCCCGACCGAATGGGGACCACCGCAGGGCAACCATCTCACCGCCTCGCGCTATCTGAAAGCGCACCCCGGCGCAACGCCATGGGGCACCAACGATTTCAGCTGCCGGCCCAGCGCCCGGCATCCGCGCCCGGTCATCCTGGCCCACGGGACCGACGCCACCGCCTATACCGACTGGGGCGGTATCGGCCCGCAACTCGTCGCCGCGGGCTTCTGCGTCTTCGCCCCGGACTACGGGGGCAAACCGGATGCGACCAGTTACGGCACCGAGGATCTGTGGGCATCATCGCGACAGTTCGGCGCCTTCGTCGACCGGGTCCTGTCGGCCACCGGCGCAGACAAGGTCGACCTGGTCGGATTTTCCCAGGGCGCCAACATCACTCGGTACTACATCGACAAGCTCGGCGGGGCTCCCGAGGTCGATCAGTGGATCGGGCTCGCCTCGCCCAGCTACGGCGGCCAGATGTACGGGCTGGTTCCGCTCGCCGATGCCGTGCCGAATCTGTGGACCGCCTATCGGCAGGTCACCTCGCTCGCCGCCGTTCAGCAGGCCCAGGGCTCGCCGTTCATACGCGAACTCAACGCGGGCGGCGACACGGTCCCCGGTGTGCGGTACACCACGGTCGGCAGCCGCGTCGACGAGATGATCCAGCCCTACACCAATATCGCCCTGACCGGTCCGGGTGCGCGCAACATCGTGCTCCAGGATCTGTGCCCGATCGACCTGACCGGGCATTTCCACATGGTGTACGACCCGTTCGTCCAGCAACTCCTGCTCACTCTGCTCGCCCCCGAGCAAGCACCGCTGCCGCACTGCGCCTACGTGCCGCTGGGCACCGGAATCGGTGAGGTGATCCTGGGCGCGCATTCCTGACGAAACGGATTTCCGGCCGCCCGTAAAATGGGGCGACCGCAATGTCGTCTCGCCCGGGAGTGTGCCTGTGACAATCCAGCCCGTTCGCCTGTTCGGCGATCCCGTCCTGCGCGCCCGCGCGGACGAGGTCGACGCCTTCGACAGGGAACTCGAGCAGCTGGTCACCGACCTCACCGACACCATGCACGCCAGTCGCGGCGTCGGCATGGCCGCCCCGCAGATCGGGGTCGGCCTGCGGGTGTTCGTCTACGACACCGGCGATGCCGCCGGACACGTGGTGAATCCGGTCTTCGAGGTCCTCGGGACCGACGAGCAGACCGGACCGGAGGGCTGCCTGTCGATTCCGGGGCTGCGCTACGACGTGACCCGTGCCCACCGCGTGGTGGCGCGCGGGCTCGACAGGCATGGTGAGCCGGTGAAATTCGAGGCCGAGGGGCTGCTCGCGCGCTGCGTGCAGCACGAAACCGATCATCTCGACGGCGTGCTGTATCTGCAGCGGCTGGAACCGGCCACCCGCAAACAGGCCATGCGCGCGGTGCGGGAATCGGAGTGGTTCGCCGCCGGTAAGACGGTGATGTCGGCGGCCGAGGTCGCCGGCAGCCGTCCCGAGTCCGGGCGGGGCGAGTAGATGCGCCTGGTGTTCGCGGGGACTCCCGAACCGGCCGTTCCGTCCCTGCGGCGGCTCATCGAATCCGAGCGCCACGAGGTGGTGGCGGTGGTGACGAGGCCGGATGCGGTGGCCGGGCGCGGTCGCAAGGTCACGCGCTCGCCGATCGGGCTGCTGGCCGACGAATACGGCATTCCGGTGCTGATCCCGCGCAAACCCTCGGAGCCGGAATTCGTTGCGGCACTGACGGATCTGTCGCCCGACTGCTGTCCGGTGGTCGCGTACGGCGCGTTGCTGCCGCGGGTGGTGCTCGACATCCCGCGGCACGGCTGGGTCAATCTGCACTTCTCGCTGCTGCCCGCGTGGCGTGGCGCGGCGCCGGTGCAGGCGGCGGTCCTGGCCGGCGACGAAATCACCGGTGCCTCGACCTTCCGTATCGAGGAGGGATTGGACACGGGGCCGGTCTACGGCGTGGTCACCGAACGCATCGGCATCACCGACACCGCCGGATCCCTGTTGGAGCGGCTGTCGATCTCCGGTGCGCAGCTGCTCGAATCCACCCTCGACGGCATCGAGGACGGCACCGTACAGGCCGTGCCGCAATCCGGCGAGGGCATCTCCTATGCGCCCAAGGTGGAGGCCGACGAAGGCCACATCCGCTGGGATCAACCGGCGCTGGCGGTCGGCCGCCGGATTCGCGCCGTTACGCCGGCGCCGGGCGCGTGGACCCAGATCGACGGTAAGCGACTGAAACTCGGGCCGGTCGAACTGGTCGAGGACCAACTGCCCGAGCGGGTGATCGAGGTGCGCAAATCCGGTGTCTACATCGGCACCGCCACCACGGCCGTGCGCTTGGATCAGGTGCAACCCCAGGGCAAGCGGATGATGCCGGCCCTGGACTGGGCCCGCGGTGCCCGCCTGCAGCCCGGCGCGGTGGTCGAGTGACCGGCCCACGTCGAGGAGGCGAACGACCCGACCGCGACGGCCGGACGGCCGACGATGCGCGCCGAGGAAAAGGCCGGGCGGACAACGGCTCTCGGCAGCACGGCGACGCGGGGAGAAGTTCGGGCAGCCATGGCGGTGACGCCCCTCGGGCTCGTCGGGGCGAGGGGCGCGATTCGTCGGACGACCGCGGCCGCCGCTCCGGTGCGAGTGGTGCTCGCGATGCCGGGCGCGCCGACGCCGGATCCGGACGAGCCCACGGTGCCGCCCCCGGAAGGACCGGCGGTGATGCGTCGAAACGGGCCTCCGAGAAGAGATCGGCAAGGAAATCCGCTGCGGGGCAGCAGAAGTCGTCGCGACCAGAAGCCGGCTCCGGTTCCGCGCGCCGGACCGGTGGCTCCGCAGCCCGGACTCGAGGACGCCGTGGTGTGGTGGGTGACGCTCCACGGCTCGTCGCCCGGGACGTGCTCCGGGCGGTTCGCGAGCGTGACGCCTACGCGAATCTCGTGCTGCCCGTCCTGCTGCGGGAATACGGATTGTCCGGGCGCGATGCGGCTTTCGCGACCGAGCTCGCCTACGGATCCTGCCGGGCGATGGGGGTCCTCGACGCCGTGATCGCCGACTGCGCGGGACGTCCCATCACCGAGATCGACGGCCCGCTGCTCGACGTCCTGCGCTTGGGCGTCTATCAACTGCTGCGGACCCGAGTGGGATCACACGCCGCGGTGGATACGTCGGTCGATCTGGTGCGTACCGAATCCGGCAGCGGTAAAGCCGGTTTCGTGAACGCGGTGCTGCGCCGAGCCGCTGCGCGGACACCGGAGCAGTGGGTCGAGGATCTGGCGCCCGCGGATCCGATCGGCCGCATGGCATTCGAATTCGGGCATCCGGTCTGGATCGCGCAGGCCTTCGCCGACGCGCTCGGTGCGCGGGCGGGGGAGCTGCGCGATCTGCTCGCCGCCGACGACCAGCGGCCGATCGTCCACCTGGTGGCACGGCCCGGCGATATCACCGCCGAGGAATTGGCCCTGGTCAGTGGCGGTGAGGAAGGGCGTTGGTCACCGTATGCGGTGTACCTGGACAGTGGCGATCCGGGGCAGCTGGAAGCGGTGCGCGAGGGAATGGCCGCCGTGCAGGACGAGGGCAGCCAGCTCGTCGCATTGTCGCTGACCCGGGCGCCACTGCTGGGCGAGGACGGCGGGCGCTGGCTCGATCTGTGCGCCGGCCCGGGCGGTAAGACCGCGCTGCTCGGCGCCCTGGCCGATATCGATCGGTATCGGGTGGATGCCGTCGAACCCGCCGAACACCGAGCCGATCTGGTGCGCAAGGCGACTCGCGGCCTCCCGGTCACCGTCCATGTGGTCGACGGCCGCGACTCCGGGCTGGAACCCGGCTACGACCGCATCCTGGTCGACGCACCGTGCACCGGACTGGGCGCGCTGCGCAGGCGACCGGAGGCGAGGTGGCGGCGCACCCCGGCCGATGTGCGCGACCTGACCACCCTGCAGAGCCAATTGCTCACCGCCGCATGGGATCTGCTGCGTCCGGGCGGGGTGGTGGTGTATTCCACCTGTTCCCCGCACCTGCCCGAAACCGTCTCCGTCGTCTCCGATTTCGTCCGCCGCTCGAACGCCGAACAACTCGACACCCGAACGCTGCTGCCGGGCGTCACCGATATCGGCGACGGTCACGCCGTCCAGCTCTGGCCGCACCGCCACGGCACCGACGCCATGTTCATGGCCGCGCTGCGCAAACCGCTCTGACACCGCGGGCCGCTCAGCCCGCGAGAACCGCACCGGCGAGGGCGACGCCGGCCACCCAGACAGTCGACAGGAGCGCCAGGATCAGCGGGCGTGGCCCGACTCGGCGCAGGGCGGCCAGGCGTACGCCCGCGCCGAGGGCGAACATGGCGGCGGTGAGCAGAGCGGTCTGAAGCAGTTTGGCCGTGGCGAGTGCCGATTCCGGCAGGAGCCCGGTGGTGCGCAGTGCGGCGCAGGCCAGGAAGGCCACGACGAACAGCGGAATCAGGGGCGGCCTGCGGGTGCCGGGCGCGGCGTCCTCGCGCCGCCGGACCTGCCAGCCGATCACCGCCAGTACCGGTGCCAGCAACACCACGCGCGCGAGTTTCACCACGACCGCGACGGTCAGTGCGGCACCGCCGATGGCGCCTCCGGTCGCGACGACCTGTGCCACCTCGTGCACGGCGCCTCCGGCCCAGATCCCGGCGGTGCGATCGTCGAGGCCCAGCACGCTCGACAGCAGGGGCAGCGCGCCGATCATGATCGTGCCGAAAACGACCACGAGGGCGATCGCGGTGAGCACTTCCTCGTCCTCGGCGTCGACCACGCCGTCCACCGCCGCCGCGGCGGCCGCACCGCAGATGGAGAATCCGCACGCGATCAGCAGTCGCTGGGTCCAGCTCAGACCCAGCAGCCGGCCCATGAACATCGTGCCGCCGATTCCGAGGGCGACGATCGCGACGACCACCGCGATCACCGCGGGCCCGAGCCCGAGGATGTCGGCGAAGGTCAGCTGCAGACCGAGCAGCGCGACGCCGATACGCAGCAGCCGCTTCGCCGAGAACTGCAACCCCGGCTGCACCCGCTGCGGCAAGGGAACGCAATTGGCGAGGACCGCCCCGACGACGATGGCGAGCAGTAGCGGACTGACCGTCGGCGTGAACTGGGCGATGCCCAGCACGAGAGCTGTGATCGCGACGGTCAGGGCCAATCCGGGGACGATGCCGGCCCCGGCCGGCGCACCCGGCCGCTGGGCTCGCCCCGCGAATCCGGTCGGTCCGAGCCACGCTCGCCGGCGGCGTCGTGACGTGCGGGCCGAGGTCTGCGTGCCGGAGGATTCGATGCCGCGCTGCGGACCGGCCGCGCGGTCGGTATCTCCGGTTCGGTCCGGCGCGCCGGGCCCGGTGCTACCAGGCGCTTCGTCGGCGGACCCGGCCGCTCGCGAGGAATCCAGACTTGTCATGACGACAACGGTCTCGCGAATCGGTGCGGTCCGGTAGCGGCCGAAACGGCATCGGACTCATATCGTAGCGATATGGGCTGTGTCCGATGCATATGATTACGGTATGGCCGATATTCGCCCCGACCTGGGTTTCCTGGAGCTGCTGGTCGCCATCGACGACCACGGCAGTCTCGGCGCCGCCGCACGCTCGATCGGCATGGCACAACCGAACGCCAGCCGCGCGGTGCGGCAGTGGGAGCATCGGCTGGGCCTCGCCCTGCTGCGGCGCTCACCGCGCGGCTCCACGCTCACTCCGGCGGGGACCGTCGTCGTGCACTGGGCGCGCGAGGTGCTGGCGGATGTGGACCGGCTACTCGATGCCGCCGCCGCGCTGCGCACCGATCAGGAGGCCGAACTCACCGTCGCTGCCAGCATGACGGTCGCGGAATGTCTGCTGCCGGGGTGGCTCGGCGCGTTCCGCCGCGGCCATCCGGATGTGAAAGTCCATCTCCAGGTGCATAATTCGCGACAAGTGTGCGATCGGCTGGTGGCGGGGGAATGCGATCTGGGATTCGTCGAATCGCCGGCCGTGCCCGAGGGATTGCCGCATGTGACCGTGGCGCACGATCGTCTGCTCGTCGTGGTCGATCCCGGGCATCCGTGGGCGCGGCGCCGCATCCCGCTCACCGTCGCCGAACTGGCCGCGACACCGCTGGTCGTACGTGAACCCGGTTCCGGTACCCGCAGCACGCTCGATGTCGCATTGGCCGAATATCCGCGTGCCGAACCGCTTCTGGAGCTCGGCAGCGCCGCGGCCATCCGCACCAGCGTGCTCGGCGGCGTGGGACCCGCGGTCCTCAGCACCCTCGCGGTCGGCGATCAGCTCGAGCGCGGCGAACTGCGCGCGGTCGCCGTCGAGGGCCTGGACCTGCGGCGCACCCTGCGCGCGGTGTGGCGTCCACCGCGCAAACTCGGCGGCCCGGCCGGGCAACTGGTGTCGGCCATCGTGCACACCCAGCGCGCCGCGCCACCGCGAACGCCCGCTCCGGCGTAACCGCCGGCCTCACTCGCGGGCGCTCTGCTCCCGCAGCCGCGCAAGCGTTTTCGCCAGAATCCGGGATACGTGCATCTGCGATATCCCCATCCGCTGCGCGATCTGGGTCTGCGTCATCGATTCGAAGAACCGCATGGTGAGAATGCGCCGTTCGCGTTCGGGCAGGCCCGCGAGCAGCGGCCGGATCGCCACGTACTCCTCGACCCGGTCGAACTGCGACTCCTCTTCGCCGAGAGTGTCCAGCAGCGAGGCCTCGGTATCGCGGCCCACCGATACCGCGTCGATGGAACTGGGCTGATACGCGTTGCCCGCGATGACGGCCTGGGTCACCTCGTCGGGATGGATGTCGAGTTCGGCGGCGATCTCCTTGGCGGTCGGAGAGCGGCCCAGCGACTGCGAAAGCGAATCGATCGCGGAGCCGATGCGCAGATGGGTCTCCTTGACCCGCCGCGGCACCCGCATCGCCCAGGTGTTGTCGCGGAAGTAGCGCCGCACCTCGCCCATGATGGTGGGCACCGCGAAGGACAGGAAGTTCGAGCCCCGCGAGACGTCGAACCGATCGACCGCGTGGACCAGCCCGACGCGGGCCACCTGCGTCAGATCGTCGAACGGCTCGCCGCGACCGCTGAATTTGCGGGCGATGTGGTCCGCCAGCGGAATACAGCGGTTGATCAACTCGTCGCGCAATTCGGCGCGGCGGTCCTCGCCGGCCTCCGACAGTGCCTGGAACAGCAAATTCACATCGTCGTAGCCGGAGACCGAACCGGTGACCTCGGCGACCTCGTCGCCGTCTTCATCGTCGTCCGGGGTGTTCTCGCCGCCGTGCGCACGGCCGTCGCCGTCCTCGGCGCCGGTGTCGTCAGGGGATCCGCTCGCGGCCGTACCCGCGGTGTCCTCGGCGTCGTCGGCCTCGAACACGCTGTCGTGCTCGGCCACTACGCCTTCCCCCGGACCCGGCGAAATTCCACCACCGTCGGGTATCCGGAAATCGCCGAATCGAAGGGTTCCTGCGCGACCTCGATCCCATCGGTGAGGGTCCGCAGTACATGCCAGCCGAAGCTGCGCTGGTCGGGCAGTTTCGAGGTGGCCGCGATTCCGGCCACCCGGACGAGGAGATCGGTGTCGCCAACGGTGAAGCGGCACTGCAGGGTGCTGCCGGGGACGGCGAGTTCGATCAGCGTCGAGCACGCCTCGTCGACGGCCAGCCGGATGTCGGCGACCTCGTCGAGTGTGAAATCGCTGAGCAGGACCAGTGTTTCGGCCAATCCGCGCACGATGGGCAGTTGCGACACCGTGGCCGCTACTCCGATTTCGACGGGTGTGCTGCGCAGTCCCTCTTCAGCCGACATGTTGATCACCCTACGAAGGCTACCCAACTTCGCGTCGCGCAATCGTCGACAGTGCCGAAAACCGGTGTGATCGACCCAGTACACTCACGCGCTGTGTCCACCTCGAATTCCCACTTTCACCGGCCGTCGCCGATGATCGCACCGTCCATCCTGTCCGCTGATTTCGCTCGTCTGGCGGAGGAGGTACGCGCCGTCGAGGGAGCGGACTGGCTGCACGTCGATGTGATGGACAACCACTTCGTACCGAACCTGACTTTGGGTCTGCCTGTGGTGCAGAGCCTGCTGAAGACCACCGACATCCCGCTGGACTGCCATCTGATGATCGAGGACCCGGCCCGCTGGGCGCCCCCGTACGCGGAGGCCGGTGCCTACAACGTGACCTTCCACGCCGAGGCGACCGACGATCCGGTCGCGGTCGCTCGCGATATCCACGCCGCCGGCGCGAAGGCCGGATTGTCGGTGAAACCGAACACACCCATCGAGCCGTATCTGGAAATTCTCCGCGACTTCGACACCCTGCTGGTGATGAGCGTCGAGCCCGGATTCGGCGGGCAGTCGTTCATTCCGCACGTGCTGGAGAAGGCGCGCGCGGTTCGCCGGCTCGTCGACAGCGGCGAATTGCGTCTGGTCGTCGAAATCGACGGTGGCATCAATATGGACACCATCGAAGCCGCCGCGGAGGCCGGGGTGGACTGCTTCGTCGCCGGTTCCGCGGTCTACGGCACGGACGATCCGGCCGCGACCGTGGAAGCCTTGCGCGAGAAGGTCATCGCGACGGAGCAGGCGGCACGGCGCTGAGCCGCGCGGCCTCCACGACCGCGGCCATGGGGACGACCGCGTCGAGATGGTCGGGCGTCTGCACCCAGATTCGATAGCCTGTCCGTTCGTCCTCGGCCGAGGGCAGCACCACGTGGCTGCCCGTGCACGCGACGGTCGTGTACAGCCGGAACAGTTCGGCCGCAACGGATGTGCTGACGCCGGCGGAGCACGACGGGCCGGTGATGAAGGTCCACCGCCGCGCGCGCGGATGGTGAACCACGGGAGTGACGAGTCCGGACTGGGTGAGCTGGCGCAAGACCCGCTCACCCAGATCGGCCGGCATGGTGACCGCACCGAATTGCTGCCCGACTTCGAGAACGATGTGCCGGGCCGCGTCGTCCACCGTCGCGGGGAGATGGAAAATGCGGCGATACCGCTCGCAACGATCCGTGAGAGACGTATCGATCACTGTGGTCACGCCACACCCCCATGAGGTTGTTGTCCCGAACTGTCGGCATCGAATGAACTGTTGGAATCAACTGCATAACAATATTGCTACCGAATTCGCCCTGGTGCAAGCGCCGGGGTTGAATTCGCTGTCACGTGGGTAACAAATCTAATTCGGCCGCGATCCGGGCCGGTAGAAGCCGGATATTCGACCGGTGAAAACGTGAATCGAATTCCATTTCTCCGGAAATTGCCGACAATTCCTTTTCGGTATCCGGTGTACCCCCGAATCGCGGGGACGCCGATCGGCCTGCTCGGCGCGCCGCCGAGACGGCGTCCGGTTCAGTGCATATTTCCGGTCCGAAAGTCTCGAATGCCCGGACGCGACCGGTCGGTGGGACGGCCGGATGTGCTCTGCTACAGCGCGTCGTTACGCTGATGACACTGCGGCCCACGGGGGAATACCCCGGGCCGCCGGCACCGTTTGCGCTAGCGGACGCCCCGACGCGGTGGGCGCCGGGCTGACAGGAGATACGGATGTTCACAGGCATCGTCGAGGAGCTGGGCGAGATCGTCGCCGCCGAGCGGTCCGCGGACGCGGCCAGGCTCACCATTCGCGGCGCGACCGTCACCTCCGATGCCCGCCACGGTGACTCCATCGCGGTCAACGGCGTCTGCCTGACCGTGGTCGACGTGGTCGACGGTGACAGCTTCACCACTGATGTGATGGGTGAGACGCTCAATCGCTCCGGCATCGGCAAACTCGACATCGGCTCGAAGGTGAACCTGGAGCGCGCCGCGGCGGTGAACAGCCGGCTCGGTGGCCACATCGTGCAGGGGCACGTCGACGGCACCGGGGTCATCCTGTCGCGCACACCCTCCGACAACTGGGAGGTGGTGCGAATCTCGTTGCCCGACAACCTCGCTCGCTATGTAGTCGAGAAGGGGTCGATCACCGTCGACGGCATCTCGCTGACCGTCTCAGGACTCGGCGTGGACGACGCCGGAGAGCCCGGGCACCGCGACTGGTTCGAGGTCTCGCTGATTCCCACCACCCGCGAACTCACCACCCTCGGGTCCGCGCCCGCCGGCACCACCGTGAATCTGGAGGTCGACGTCATCGCCAAATACGTCGAGCGACTCCAGCAGCGTGGCTAGCCGGAGCAACCGCGACGTCGTATCGGCGACCCGACCCAGTAGGCTCGAGTCGCACCTATTCCGAAGTGGAGCACAGCAGACGTGACCAGGTTCGACACCATCGAGCGCGCAGTCGCCGATCTCGCCGCCGGTAAGGCGGTAGTCGTCGTCGACGACGAGGGCCGGGAGAACGAGGGCGACCTCATCTTCGCCGCGGAGAAGGCGACCCCCGAGCTGGTGGCTTTCATGATCCGATACACCTCCGGCTACATCTGTGTGCCGTTGACCGGTGCGGACTGCGATCGGCTGGGCCTGCCGCCCATGTACTCGATGAACCAGGACAAGCACGGCACCGCGTACACGGTCTCGGTGGACGCGCGAGAAGGCATCAGTACCGGCATCTCCGCCGCCGACCGCGCGACGACCATGCGCCTGCTGGCCGATCCGGCCTCGCGCGCCGACGAGTTCACCCGGCCGGGCCACGTCGTGCCGCTGCGCGCCAAGGACGGCGGAGTGCTGCGCCGCCCGGGCCACACCGAGGCGGCCGTGGACCTGGCCCGGATGGCCGGTCTGAGTCCGGCGGGTGTGATCTGCGAGATCGTCAGCCAGAAGAACGAGGGCGATATGGCCCGCACCGAAGAGTTGCGGATCTTCGCCGACGAGCACGAGCTCGCGCTGATTTCGATCGCCGACATGATCGCGTGGCGCCGCAAGCACGAGAAGCAGGTGGAGCGGATCGCCGAGGCGCGCATCCCCACCAAGTACGGCGAGTTCAAGGCCGTCGGCTACAAGAGCATCTACGACGATGTCGAGCATGTGGCGCTGGTGCGCGGCGATCTGAGCGTCGACGCCGGTGACGATGTTCTGGTGCGTGTGCACTCGGAATGCTTGACCGGCGACGTTTTCGGCTCGCTGCGCTGTGACTGCGGCCCGCAGCTGGACGCGGCGATGGAGATGGTCGCCGCCGAGGGCCGCGGTGTGGTGCTCTACATGCGCGGGCACGAGGGCCGCGGCATCGGCCTGATGCACAAGCTGCAGGCCTATCAGCTGCAGGATTCCGGCCACGACACCGTGGACGCGAATATCGAACTCGGCCTGCCCGCCGATGCCCGCGACTACGGCACGGGCGCGCAGATCCTGGTCGATCTCGGGATCAAGTCGATGCGGCTGCTCACCAACAATCCGGCCAAACGGGTCGGTCTGGACGGCTACGGCTTGAGCATCACCGAGCGGGTGCCGATGCCGGTGCGCGCCAATGCCGAGAATCTGCGGTATCTGCGTACCAAGCGCGACCGGATGGGCCACGACCTGGTCGGCTTGGACGACCTGGATCTCGGCGAGACCGCACAGTAGTCGGAATTCGAAGAAGGGTATCGGTCGATGAGCGGTACGGGCGTACCGGAGTTCACGCTGGCGGACGCGAAGGAGCTGACGGTCGGCATCGTCGCCTCGCGCTGGCACACCACCATCTGCGACACGTTGCTCGCCAACGCCGAGCGGGTGGCCCGGGAAGCGGGCGTCGAGCAGATCACCGTGGTGCGCTGTGCCGGGGCGATGGAGTTGCCGGTAGTCGCGCAGGCGCTGGCCCGCACGCACGACGCGGTCGTGGCGCTGGGCGTCGTGATCCGCGGCGAGACACCGCATTTCGAATACGTCTGCGATGCGGTCACCGCCGGTTTGACGCGAGTGTCGCTGGACGAGGGCACACCGGTCACCAACGGAGTGCTCACGGTGAACACCGAGGAGCAGGCCCTCGACCGTGCGGGCCTGCCGGATTCGGCCGAGAACAAGGGCGAGCAGGCGGGTGCGGCGGCATTGGACGCGGCGCTGACCCTGCGCGCGCTGCGCCGGGAAGTCTGAGCCGATGCCGCCGGTCGTTCGCCTGTTCAAACGCGGTCCCCAGCCCCCGGCGGCGGAGGCGCCGCAGTGGGATCTCGAGGTGCGCCCGCGACGGGCGGTGCGCACCGCGCGCATCGTGGCGGCGGTGATCGCGGTGTTGTTCGTCCTGGCCGGGGTGCTGTCGAGTAATTCGGCGACCGGCGTGAACTTCCGCGGGGCCGACCAGGTCGCCATCATCTGCTTCGGGCTGTTGCTGGCAGGTGCCGTGCTGCTGCTGACCCGGCCGCGGGTGCGCGTCGGGCCGCAGGGCGTGGTGGTCCGCAACATCCTGGGCGACAACGAGTTCCGCTGGGCCGATATTCGCGGCGTCGCGATTCCGGACAAGAAGGCCTGGGCACGGCTGGAATTGGCCGGCGACGAATACGTGCCGATGCTGGCGATCCGCGTCAACGACAAGGATCACGCCGCCCGCGCGATGGACCGCTTCCGCGAACTCGGCGCGAAATACACCGCCGCACAGCAGGACTGAGCCGTCAGCGGGTATCGCCCAGGACGATGCCCTCCCGCCGCGGATCGGCCCCGCCGATCCAGCCGCCGTTCTCGCGCTGCAGAGCGCTGAGGCCGCTGGACTGCGGGTCGACCGAGACCTGATGCCCCATCTCGCGCAGCTTCTGCACCAGCGGGTCGTGGGCGCCGTTGTCGGTGGCGTCGATCGCGGGATGTTCTCCGCCGACGCCGGTCACCGGTGTGTTCGCCGCGCCGAAGGCCACCTGGGATACCGCCTGCTGCGGGTCCAGCTGCCAATCCAGCAGCCCCACCAGCGCTTTCACGACGAACTGGATGATCACCGAACCGCCGGGCGAACCGGTCACGTCCACCAGCTGTCCGCGTGACCCGTCCGGCGCCCGATCGAACACCAGCGTGGGACTCATCGAACTGCGCGGTCGCTTTCCCGGCTGTACTCGGTTGGCCAGCGGCGTACCGGTCGCATCGGCGGGTTCGGCGCTGAAGTCGGTGAGCTGGTTGTTCAGCACGAATCCGTCGACCAGATGGAACGATCCGAACGCCGATTCGACGGTGGTGGTCATGGTGGCGGCGTTGCCGTACCGGTCCACGACGGAGATGTGGCTGGTGCCGTGTTCGGGTTGCTGCACGCCGGTGCCGAGCGGGACCGGACCGAAGTCACCGGGCTTCGCGGTGCCCATGGAATGGTTCGGATCGATGAGGGCGGCCCGCTGCTTCAGATAATCCTTGTTCACCAGCGCGGCGGGTGAGCCGCCGGGCAGCGGGACGAAATCGGGGTCGGCGATGTACTTGTCGCGGTCGGCATAGGCCAGCCGCTCGGCCTCCGAGATCAGATGCACCGCTTCGGCTTTCGGGGTGCCGCCGTTGCGGTCGAGACGGTCCGGGGGCAGGCCGGCGAGATCGAAGTTCTCCAGAATCCCGAGGGTCGCGGCGACGGTGATGCCGCCCGAGGACGGATTGGGCATCCCGCAGATCCGGTGGGTGCGGTAGTCGGTGCACAGGGCGGTGCGCTTCTTCGCCTGGTACCGGGCGAGATCGTCGAGCGAGATCTGCCCCGGGGTACGGCCACCACTGGTGGTCGCGGTGGCGTCGACGATGTCGCGGGCGACCGCGCCGGTGTAGAAGGCGTCGGGACCGTCGGAGGCGATGGCGCTCAACGTCTTCGCCATGGCCGGATCGGCGAGGTGGAAGCCTCGCGGTTTGGGGGAGCCGTCGGGCTGCAGGAAGTACTGCCTGGCATTCGCGTCCCGGGCGAGGTCCGGGGCAGACTGCGCGATCTGGCTCGCCATCCGGGCGCTGATGTCGAAACCGTTGTCCGCCAGCGAGATCGCCGGATCGAACAAATCGCGCCAGGACTGCTTGCCGTGGTCGCGATGGGCCGCCTCGAGCAGTCGCAGCACACCCGGCACGCCGATCGACCGGCCGCTGGCGCGCGTATTCGGTTGCGGCACCGAATGATCGGTGTCGCTGATCCAGCGCAGATAGTTCTCGGTCGCGGCGGCGGGCGCGACCTCGCGCCCGTCGTAGGCGTCGACCGATCCGGACGCGGCGTCGTAGTAGAGCAGGAATGCGCCGCCGCCGATGCCGGAGGCCTGGGGTTCGACCAATCCCAGGACTGTCTGCGCGGCGATCAGCGCATCGGCCGCGGTGCCGCCGTCGGCCAGGACCTCGCAGGCGGCGTGGGTGGCCAGCGGGTTCGCGGTGGAGACCGCGAAGGTGTGCGTGCGCACCGGGGTCATACCGCTGCGATAGCCGGTGGCGATCTCGGGATTGGTGGCCAGATTCGTCGCCCCCGCCGCGGGTCCCGCCACCACGGTGATCGGGGTGCCGGCCGGACCCTCGACGCAGCTTCGGCCGGCCTCGGAGGTGGTGGACGAGCAGCCCGTGAGCAGCCCGGTGATCAGCAGCAGGACGACGCTCGCGCCGCCCGGAATCGCTCGCGTGCGCCTCATGCAGGCACTTTAGCCCGCGTCGGCCCCACCACGCGGGGTGTCGTTCCCATACCGGGTAACGTCGAGCCGCCCCGACCTCGACCAAGGGATCCCCCGACCGATGAGCGAGACACCAGCACAGACGCACCTGTCCGCGGAGGACAGTGGCTATCACAAGAGCCTCAAGCCGCGGCAGTTGCAGATGATCGCGATCGGTGGCGCCATCGGCACCGGTCTGTTCCTCGGCGCCGGCGGGCGGCTGGCCCATGCGGGGCCGGGACTGTTTCTCGTGTACGCGGTATGCGGTGTCTTCGTCTTCTTCATCCTGCGGGCGCTGGGCGAATTGGTCCTGCACCGGCCCTCGTCGGGGTCGTTCGTCTCCTATGCGCGCGAGTTCTACGGGGAGAAGGCGGCTTTCGTTGCCGGCTGGACCTATTTCCTGAACTGGTCGATGACCGGCATCGTCGACACCACCGCGATCGCCACCTATCTGCACTACTGGGGCGCGTTCGGCGCGATCCCGCAGTGGGTGCTGGCGCTGATCGCGTTGTGCCTGGTGCTGAGCGTGAACCTGATCTCGGTCAAATGGTTCGGTGAACTCGAGTTCTGGGCGGCGCTGATCAAGGTCGTCGCCCTGGTGTCGTTCCTGATCATCGGTATCGTCTTCCTCGGCGGGCGATTCCGGGTCGACGGGGCCGCGACGGGTCTCGGATTGGTCGCACACTCCGGTGGCTGGTTCCCGACCGGGGTGCTGCCGCTGGTGACGGTCGCCTCGGGCGTGGTGTTCGCCTATGCCGCGGTGGAAATGGTCGGCACCGCGGCGGGGGAGACCGAGAATCCGCAGCAGATCATGCCGCGCGCCATCAACTCGGTGATCCTGCGTATCGCGGTGTTCTATGTCGGCTCGCTGATCCTGCTGGCGCTGCTGCTGCCCTACACCGCCTACCACGCCGACGAGAGCCCGTTCGTCACCTTCTTCACCAAACTGGGTGTGCCGCATGCCGGTTCGGTGATGAACCTGGTCGTGCTCACCGCGGCCTTCTCGAGTCTCAACGCGGGTCTGTATTCGACCGGACGCATTCTGCGCTCGATGGCGGTCAACGGCAGCGCCCCGCGTTTCACCGCGCGGATGAACAGCCGCGGTGTGCCCTACGGCGGCATCGTGCTGACCAGTCTGATCGCCCTGGTCGGCATCTGGCTCAACTACATCGTGCCGGCGCGCGCGTTCGAGATCGTGCTCAACATCGCGTCACTGGGCATCCTGTCCTCGTGGGCGACGATCGTGCTGTGCCAGCTGGCGCTGTACCGGCGCTGGCGGCGCGGTGAGCTGGAACGGCCCGCGTTCCGCATGTTCGGCGCCCCCTATACCGGCATCGCGACCCTGGTGTTCCTGGCCGCGATGCTGGTGCTGATGGCCTTCGACCACCCCGTCGGCACCTGGACGGTGGCAAGTCTGGTGATCCTGATCCCGACGCTGATCATCGGCTGGTTCGCCGCCCGCTCGCGAGTACTGGAGGTGGCGCGGCTGCGGGAACCGCCCGAGGACGAGCAGCCGGCCAGGCGCTCGGAATCGGTCCCCGTCGACGACTGACCGGCCCTCGGACCGTGCCGCCGATCCGAGGCCCGTACGGTCACAACGAGGTTGTGCTGCTTCGCTTTTCGCGCTCCTCGGCGATGCGGCGCTGCGCCTCGGACCATTCGATCGGCAGGTCGGCGGCCGGGACGGACCAGAAGACGAACGTCGATTCGCGCATCACCGTGCGGGCGCGCACGATGGCCGAGGCGTGCGGATCGGTCCGGGCGTAGGCGCTGATCGCCGCCTGGTCCGTCCAGGCCGACAGAGTCCAGAACGTGCGGCGGGTGAGATCGGCCTTCAGGGCGATGCCGAGTGCGCCGGGGGAGCGGCGGGCCTGGCGCCGCAGCACGATCGAGGTCGCGAGGAATCCGGGGACGTGCCGCAGTGACCGGACTTCGAGCCGCGAGGCCATGATCTGGACGGTATCGGTGGTGGGCCGCTCGACAGTGACCCAGGGCAGTGTGGGCATGGCGGTGAACTTTCGACGAGTCGGAGTGTGGTGCTGTCGCCTGCCCAACATCGCACGCCCACGCAATCTTGTCAATGACAAGATTGCGTGGTGAGCCGGCTCAGGCGCGCACGCTGCGCTCCGCACGCACATGCCAGCGGCCGTCCTCGGTGCGGGTCAGCCGGATGGGATGGTCGAAACAGGTGCTGATATTGGTGCTGGTCAGCACCTCGTCCACCGGTCCGCTCGCGACGCAGCGTCCCGCACGCAGCAACAGCACGTGGGTGGTGGCCGGGGGCAACTCCTCGAGGTGATGGGTGACCAGAACCGACGCCAGTTCGGGATGGGTGGCCTGCAGCAGATCGATGCGGTCGATGAGCTGTTCCCGGCCGCCGACGTCGAGTCCGGTGGCCGGTTCGTCGAGCAGGAGCAGCCGCGGTTCGGCGATCAGCGCCCGGGCGATGAGCGCGCGGCCGCGCTCGCCTTGGGACAGCGTGGGCCAGCGAGCGTCGCGGCGATGGGTCAGTCCCATCAGTTCGATGAGCCGATCCGCCTCGGCCTCCTGTTCCGGCGTCGGTGACCAGCGCTGCTTGATGTCGGCGGTATTGGTCAGGCCGGTCACGACCACCTCGTGCGCGGTGAGCGGGTAGGGCGGATTGTGCCGGGGGTCGACATGGCCGATGGCGGTACGCAATTCGCGCATATCCACCCGCCCCAGCCGATGGCCCAGGACGTGCACACTGCCGTGGGTGGGGTGTTCTAACGCCCCCAGCATCTTCAGCAGCGTGGTCTTGCCGGCGCCGTTGGGGCCCAGCAGTGCCCAATGCTCGCCGGCGCGCACGGTGAGCGAGACCGCGGACAGGATCGGATTGCGGTTGCGCACGAAATCTACGGCGTCCACCTGCAGGATGGGGGAGTCGACCATGTGCCCACGGTAGCAAACTCCTCAGACAAGCTGATAGGTCGCGAAGCGCACACGGAACTCCGCGAATATCGGGCAACCGTCGACCGGTCGGTTTGTGCCCACAATCGGGTCGGTCGGTTCGATCGAGTTGCCGGAAAAGTGATGTGGATCACGATTGGCCGCTACCCTTTTCCCACCCGGTGCTCGTGCGGAATCACAAGAGATCATCCCGCGACGAGATGCCGTGGCCAGAAAGGCATCTCGACCATGAGCTCGACCTCGACAGCAGCCGCTCCCACCCTGCTCACCGGATTGTGGCGGCGAAAACTGCCGCACTATCCCGACACTCCCGCCCGCTCCTGGTACCTGACGCTCGTGGTGATCACCTCGATCGTGCTGTACTACCAGCTCTTCGTCGCGGGCGCGGTCGGCAATCAGCTGATCGCGTACTTCCACCTCTCGTTCGCCTATTTCGTGTGGATCTTCATCATCGGCGCGGCCTTCGGCGCCGCGGCCTCGGTGGCGGCGGGCCTGCTCGACCGCTGGGGACGAGCCAATATCGTGGCCTACGGGGTGGTGATCTGTTCGCTGCTCACCCTGTTCGCGCTTCCGGCGACGACCACGAAGATGGCCTATCTCGTCGTCTACTGCGTGGTGAGCGTGGTCGAAGGCGCGGTGCTGGTGGCCACCCCCGCGTTGATCCGGGACTTCTCACCGCAGCTGGGCCGTGCCTCGGCGATGGGATTCTGGACCCTGGGGCCGGTGATCGGCGCACTCGTCACCAGCGAGATCACCGCCCGCACCCTCGACAGTCATCCGGACTGGCAGTTCCACTACCGCCTGTGCGGTGTGATCAGCTGTGCGGTCGCCGTGGTCGCGGTGATCGGATTGCGCGAACTGAGTCCGCGCCTGCGCGATCAGGTGATGGTGAGCCTGCGGGATCGGGCGCTGGTCGAGGCGCGGGCCAAGGGCCTGGACGTCGAGGCGCTCGAACGCGGGCAGTGGCGGCAGATGATGCGGGTCGACGTGGTCGGCTCCGCCCTGGCCATCAGCATCTTCCTGGCATTCTTCTACACCATCGTGTCGTTCCTGCCGGTGTATCTGGCGACCAACTTCGGTTTCACACCGGCCCAGGCCAATGCACTGGGTAACTGGTACTGGATCGCGAACGCGGTGGCGCTGGTGGTGACCGGCATCGTGTCGGACATCCTCAAGGTGCGCAAACCGTTCATGATCCTCGGCGCCCTGATCAGCATCGCGGGGCTGTACGTCTTCCTGGGCTACACCGATCATCCCGATACCGGGTACTACTCGTTCGCGGGGGTGATGACGGTCATCGCGGTCGGCGGCGGCATCGCCTACGCCACCTGGATGGCGAGCTTCACCGAAACCGTGGAGCGCCGCAATCCGGCCGCGACCGCGGTCGGGCTGGCCGTGTGGGGCGGTGTGCTGCGCACGGTGGTGACCTTCACGCTGTTCGGTCTGCTGATGGTGGTCGACGCGGCCGGACCGCTGGTCAACAACGGTCCGCGATTGCAGGAGATCCAGGCGCAGCACGGAGCGCAGCTGGCGACCATCCAGACCGTCGGCGCCGAGACCATGACGCAACTCGGTCGCAATCCCGCCGATCCCGCCGCTCAGATGGCCGCGCTGACCAAGCTGACCGGCGCGTCACCCGCCGACATCCAGGCCACCATCGCGTTGAACGCGCGCTATCCGCAGGAGCTGGCGACACTGCAGGCCGTGGATCCGGCCACGCTCGGTGCTCTGGCGGTGAATCCGAACGATGCGCGGGCCGCGGGCGCCGCGGTCGGTCAGGTGGCGGCGAAATTCGGCATCAGCCCCGCCGAAGCGGTGGGGCGGCTGACCGCGACCCAGCAGATTCCGCGCGATCAACTCGCGGTCGCCAGTACCGTCGGCCCGAAACTCGTGACCGCGCAAGCGCAGTTGCAGGCGGTGGCCACCGTGCCGGCCGATGATCTGGCCTATGTCGCCGAGCACGGCGCCGAGGTGAAGCAGGCGGCCGCCGACTCGCCGGTGCAGTGGCGGCAGTGGTGGTGGATCTGCCTGATCGCCCAGGTGCTGTTCCTGCCGTTCGTCTTCCTGATGGCCGGGCGCTGGAGTCCGAAGCGGGCCGCCGCCGATGCCGCCGAACACGACCTGCGCGTGCGACAGGAACTGGTGGCGCTGGCGGAAACCGAGGCCGGGAAGGAGGCCTCTGCAGCGGAATCGGCGGCGGGGGAAGCGGCGCCGCCTGCCGAGCCGGCGCCTGCGGGGTAGTTCCGCGACGTGAATCGAGGTGCGGAACGCGCCTGCCGCCCGTTCCGGACCTCGAGTTCGCCCAACGGCACAGGCGGATGGCTTCGATCGCCGCGGTTCAGCATCCCAGCTGGTCGGCCAGGTCCTCGAAATCGGTTGCGTTGATATCGAATTCGTCGCTGAACGCGGTGTCGGCCAGGGCCGGATCGCCGAACTCGAGCGGCCGCGCGACGAAGGCGGTGCGGAAGCCCAGGGCGGCGGCGGCCCGGATGTCGTACTTGTGGCTCGCGACCATCATGATCTCGCCCGGCTGCGCGCCGAGATAGTGTGCGGCCATGCGGTAGGTGCGGGGATCGGGTTTGTGCGCACCTGCCATCTCGGCCGTGAACACGGCGTGCCACGGGAAATCGCAGTGCCGGGTGATGCCGACGACCGCGTCGACGTCGGCATTCGACAACGTCGCGAGGGTGTAGCGGCGTCGCAGCCGGGTCAGGCCGGGCGCCGCGTCCGGCCACGGGTCCAGGCGCTTCCAGGCGGAATTCAGTTCGGCGCGGGCATCGGAGGGCGCATCCATACCGCGCTCGGTCAGGAGTTCGTCGAGTGCCGCGCGATAGATCGAATCGACACTCACCCAGTGGTCACCGACCGCGGCGGTGCCGCGGAAATACGCTGCGCGCCAATCGTTCACGAACGCCGACCAGTCCCGGCCGGGATAGCGCTGCCCGAGCGTCGCCGCAGCCGCCGCGACCACGGTGGAGTGAAAATCGGTGGCGGTGCCCTGCACGTCGAACAGCAGCGCCTTCGGCCGGTCGTTCATGATCGCGATGGTAGCTGCGGTCGTCCGGCGAGCCGCGCGGCCGGGCGGCGCTATCGCCCTCGTCGTGTGATCTGGATAACATTTGTTCCGGGGGTCGACGTCGGAGACGTGGGTCCGCGCCGCGGAGAGTGGTGCCGTCGGTGCGCGAGCCTCGGATGGGAGCGAGATCATGCAGACCCGTACCGATGAGATAGCCGATCGGATCTACCGGATATCCACCTTCGTGCCCGAGGTCGGGCCGACCGGGTTCAGCTTCAACCAATTCCTGATCGTCGACGAGGAGCCGCTGCTTTTCCATTGCGGCATGCGCGCGCTGTTCCCGCTGGTGAGCGAGCAGATCTCTGCGATCGTGCCGGTGGAACGGCTGCGCTGGATCACCTTCGGCCACGTCGAGGCCGACGAATGCGGGGCGATGAATCTGTTCCTGGCCGCCGCGCCGCACGCGCAGGTGGCGCACGGAATTCTCGGTTGTCAGGTGTCGATCGACGATCTGGCCGACCGGCCGCCGCGCCCGCTGGCCGACGGTGAGGTCATCGAACTGGGTGAGCGGCGCGTCCGCCACATCGACACTCCGCACGCACCGCACAACTGGGAGTCGCGGGTGCTCTACGAGGAGACCACGGGCGTGCTGTTCTGCGGTGATCTGATGACCCAGGTGGGCGACGGGCCCGCACTCACCGAATCCGATGTGGTCGGTCCGGCCGTACTCGCCGAGGACGTCTTCCGAGCCACGTCACTGGGCCCCGCGGTACCGGCCGCCCTGTACCGACTGGCGGAGTTGAATCCGGCGACGCTCGCGGTGATGCACGGCTCCAGCTTCGCCGGCGACGGCGCCGCCGCACTGCGGGCACTGGCCGCGGATTACGAGAGACGCTTGCTTCCAGCCTGATCGGTTCCGCACCGGATCGGAGCGACCGAAGGCCGCGCACGGGTGTACGCGACCGCGACACCGGGTATGCCGAAGGCGCGCCGAGCGGCGGGTGTGGCCCTAGACTCGGCACACACATTCGACGGAGGTGATCGGCGGTGCATCCCCAGGATCCGCGTGAGCAGCACACCACGCGGTACGAAAGCGGTTATCAGCCGGGCGGCTATCAGGACCCCGCCTACCGGCAGGATCCCGCTTACTACCAGCAGGATCCCGCTTATCAGCCCTACCGGGCGCCGGGCGGGCAGCAGCCCGCGCCGCGGCGGCGGCCCGAGGTCAACGTGGGCATGTTCGCGGGCGGGGTACTCGCCACCGCGATCGTGACCGCGCTGGCGGCCTGGCTGTGCGCGTGGATCATCGACGTCATCGCCACCCGCGCCACCGAGAGCGGCAAGTTCGGGGTCTGGAACCCGATGGCCGAGCAGGGGTACTGGTTCGCGGTGGTGGCCTTCTTCTGCGCCCTGCTCGCTGGCGTGCTCTGGTATCTGCTGCATCTGGGCACGCCGTCGCCGGATATGTTCTTCGCCTGGATCGTCGGGATTCTCATCGCCGCGGCGGTGGTCATCCCGCTGACGCTGTCCAGCGACATCTGGGTGGGAGTGACCACCGCCATCGAACATCTGGTGATCGGCCTGCCGATCTTCAGCCTGACCCGCACCGTCGGGGCGAAGAGCCTGGAACGGCCTTAACGCGGCAGCCGGGCCATCGCGAGCCCGGCCGCGCGGCCGGAGAAGATGCACCCGCCGAGGAAGGTGCCTTCCAGGGCGTTGTAGCCGTGGACGCCGCCGCCGCCGAAGCCGGCGACCTCACCCGCGGCATACAGGCCGGGGAAGGGTGAGCCGTCGGAGCGGATCACCTGCGAGTCCAGATTGGTCTGCAAGCCGCCCAGCGTCTTGCGGGTCAGCACGTTGAGCCTTACCGCGATCAGCGGACCGTGTGCGGGATCGAGAATCCGATGCGGCGCCGCGACCCGGCCCAGTTTGTCGCCGAGTGAGCGACGCGCGTTGGCGATCGCCATCAGCTGCGCGTCCTTGCTGTATTTGTTGTCCAGTTCGCGGTCGCGGGCGACGATCTGGTGTTCCAGCGCGGCGACGTCCAGTTGCGGGCCGCGCGCGATCTCGTTCATGCCGCGCACGAGTTCGGGCAGGGTGTCGGCGACCACGAAGTCCACGCCGTGCCGCTTGAACGCCTCGACCGGGCCGGGCGCGCCCTTGGCGGCGCGGCTCTTGAGCGTGAGTTTGAGGTCCTTACCGGTGATGTCGGGATTCTGCTCGGAACCGGAGAGTGCGAATTCCTTCTCGATGATCGACTGGGTGAGTACGAACCACGAGTAGTCGTAGCCGGTGTCCAGGATCGCCTTCATCGTGGCATTGGTGTCGAAACCGGGGAAACACGGTGCGGGCAAACGCTTTCCGTTCGCGTCGAACCACAGCGACGACGGGCCCGGAATGATGCGGATGGCGTGATCGGGCCAGATCGGATCCCAGTTGTGAATGCCCTCGGTGTAGTGCCACATCCGGTCGCGGTTCACGATTCGCCCGCCGGCCGATTCGGAGATCGCGAGCATGCGGCCGTCGACATGAGCGGGCACGCCGGAGATCATGGTCTGCGGGCAGGGGCCGAGCCGTTCGGTGGGCCAGTTCTTCCGGATCAGTTCGTGGTTGTGGCCGATGCCGCCGGAGGACACCAGGACCGCCGGGGCGCGGAATTCGAACTCGCCCACCGTCGTTCGCGACGAGGCCACGCCACGGTCCAGTCCGCTCGGTTCCAGGACGTTACCTCGCACGCCCACCACCGCGTCGTCCTCCACGATCAGATCGTCGACCCGGTGCCGGAACGCGAATTCCACCAGCCCGCGCTGCTCGGCGGCCAGTACCGGTTCCAGGAAGACGCGCACCAACTCCGGGCCGGTACCCCAGGTGAGGTGGAAGCGCGGCACCGAATTGCCGTGCCCGTCGGCGGTGGCGCCGCCGCGCTCGGCCCAGCCGACCAGGGGAGTGACCCGCAACCCCAGATCGTGCAGGTACCGACGCTTTTCTCCGGCGGCGAACTCGACGTAGGCGCGTGCCCACCGGCGCGCCCAGTGGTCTTCGTCGTCGCGATCGAATCCGGCCGAACCCAGCCAGTCCTGCCAGGCCAGCGCGAAGGAGTCCTTGATGCCGAGGCGTCGCTGCTCGGGACTGTCGACGAGGAACAGTCCACCCAGTGACCAGAAAGCCTGCCCGCCGAGATTGTTGCGATTCTCCTGGTCGAGAACCAGTACCCGCCGTCCTGCCCGGGTCAGTTCATAGGTGGCCACCAGTCCGGCCAGCCCGGCTCCGACGACGATGACATCCGGCTGTTGTGACGGCGCCACGGGTACTCCTCCACGTTCGGGCGATTTGGATACATTCGTGTATCGAACGTGTTCAAGGTAGCAGATTCGAGCCGTCGCGAGCCCGGCTCCGCCATATCTGTCGGTGGCCCATGGCAGATTCGGTGCGTGCGCACCATCACCTCCGCCGCGGCCCGCCGGGCCGCACTCGCCGCCCAGGGATTCGCCACCACCGACCGCGACCGGACGGACGGCGCGGGAGGTCCGTCGACGCGCCGCGCGGTGCTCGGAGTCGTCCGCAATACCAAACTGCTGCAATTGGATTCGGTCGCCGCGGTGGTCCGCGCGCATTACGCGCCGGTGTTCGCCCGGATCGGCGCCTACGATCGTTCGCTGCTCGACGAGGCGATATGGGATCACAGCGCGCGGCGGCCGCGGCGGCTCGTGGAGTACTGGGCACACGAGGCGGCGCTGATTCCGGTGGAGGATTGGCCGCTGCTGCGATGGCGGATGGCCGGGTACGCCCACGGCCGCTGGGGTGGGGCGCGCCGGGTGCTCGACGAGCATCCCGACCTGCCCGGGCGGGTGCTGAGCGTGATCGACCAGGTCGGCGCGTGCAGCGCGGCGGAGGTGGAACGCCGGCTAGAGTTGAATCGCCCTCGGCGCAAGGATCATTGGGGCTGGAACCACAGCGACACCAAGGTGGTGTGCGAGATGTTGTTCGCCACCGGGGAGCTCTCGGTGGACAAGCGCGTGGGTTTTCAGCGGCATTACGACCTCACCGAGCGCGTGCTGCCGCCCGAGGTCGTCGGCCGCCGCGTCGACGAACCGGATGCGGTGCGCGAACTGGTCCTCCGGGCCGCCGACGCCTTGGGTGTGGCCACCGAGACCGATCTGCGCGACTACTACCGGCTGCATCGGCGGCAATGTGAACCCGCGCTGGCCGAGCTGGTCGACGCGGGCGAGCTCGAGCCGGTGCGGGTGGACGGCTGGGACAAGCCGGCTTATCTGCGTACCGGGACGCGGATCCCGCGGCGGGTCGAGGGCGCCGCACTGCTGTGCCCGTTCGACCCGCTGATCTTCTTCCGGCCGCGCACCGAGCGGCTGTTCGATTTCCACTACCGGATCGAGATCTACACCCCGGAACACAAACGGGTGCACGGCTATTACGTCTTCCCGTTCCTGCTCGACGGCGAGCTGGTGGCCCGGGTGGATCTGCGCGCGGACCGTGCGACCGGCCGGCTGCACGTGCTCGGCGCCTTCGCCGAACCCGGTCGGCCGCACGCGCGCATCGCCCACGAGCTGGCCGGGCAGCTGGAGGCGATGGCCGGGTGGCTCGAGCTCGAGACCGTGGTGGTCGGCGAGCGCGGCGATCTGGCCGCGGCGCTGGCCGTCGAGGTGGCTGCCCGCGAACGGGTTTCGGTGCCGGCCGGGGTCAGGTTCGCGGAGCCCGGGTGATCCCGGGGACCGCCGCATCGGGGGAGATGGTCGCGGTCCGGGCCGCCTCGGCCTCGTCCGCCGCGCGCCCCCACCGCCCGGCCAGCGCGGCGCAGGTGATCAGCTGAATCTGGTGGAAGATCATGAGCGGCAACACGATCAGGCCCACCGGATGTCCGGCGAACAGGACCGTCGCCATCGGCAGGCCGGTGGCCAGACTCTTCTTGGACCCGCAGAAGATCACCACGATGCGATCGGCCCGGTCGAATCCGAACAGCCGCGCCACCCCCGCCGTCACGCCCAGCACCACCGCCAGCAGGACGATCGCCACACCCACGACCGCCAACAGACGACCCACGGCCAGCCCCTGCCAGACGTGTTCGACCATGCCCGCGCTGAAGGCCGCGTAGACCACCAGATACACCGAACCGCGGTCGACGATCTTGGTGAGGGTGGTGTGCGCCAGTACGCGATGCAGCTTCGGCCGGAGCAGCTGACCGGCGATGAACGGCAGCAGCAGTTGCACCACGATCTGCACGATCGACATCGGCGAGACGGTGGCGTCGCCGGTGGTCTGCATCAGCAGCATCACCAGCAGCGGTGTCAGGAACACGCCCAGCAGGTTCGACACCGATGCGCTGACCACCGCGGCCGCGACGTTGCCGCGCGCGATGGCGGTGAACGCGATCGAGGACTGCACCGTCGAGGGCAGCAGGCACAGGTAGAGCATTCCCGTGTAGAGCTCGTCGCTGAGCACCGAGGGGACCAGCAGTCGCATCGCCAGGCCGAGCAGCGGGAACAGGATGTAGGTCGCGGCGAGCACCGTCGTGTGCAATCGCCAGTGCCGCAGGCCCGCGAGCGCCTCACGCGGTTCGAGCCGGGCGCCGTACAGCAGGAACAACACCGCGATCGCTACCTTGGTGCCCCACTCCAGTACGTCGGCCGCGCCGCCGCGAGCGGGCAGGATCAGGCCGATCGCCATCGCCGCGAACAAGCCCAGCAGGAACCCGTCGATACGGAGTTTGGCCAGCAACGTCACCTCGCCACGGTACGACGTCCATTACTGATCGCCAAAGTCGATGGAAGCGATATCTATGAACGAGTAGCGTGATGAATGTGTTCGATCCGGAATTACTGCGCACCTTCCTGGCGGTCGAACGCGCCGGCGGGTTCACCGCGGCGGGCCGCATCCTGGGCCTGCGCCAGTCCACGGTCAGCGGGCATATCGCCCGGCTCGAGCAGACCGCCGGCCGCGAACTGATCCGCCGCGACACCCGCAATCTGGCGCTGACCGCCGATGGTGCCGCGATGGTCGGTTTCGCGCGCAACATCCTCGACGCACAGGCCGAGGCCGACTGCTACTTCTCCGATTCCCGGCTCACCGGATTGATCCGGCTGGGCGCCTCCGACGATCTGGTCGCGCGCGAACTGCCCGACGTCCTGCTGGAATTCCAGCGGTCGCATCCGGGGGTGGATCTGGAACTGATCGTCGGGCTCAGCGAGAACCTCAAAACGAGGATGGCGGCGGGCGAACTGGATCTGATGGTGGCCAAGCGGCTGCCGGGCGAGCGGCACGGAGAACTGCTGTGGCGCGACCGGCTGGTGTGGGCCGGGCGTTCGGGTGTCGGCGACATCGTCGACCCGGTCCCCGTGGTGACCTATCCGCCGCCGAGCCTGACCCGCCACGTGGCACTGCGCGCACTCGAGCGGGAAGGACGGACCTGGCGGATCGCCTGCGTCAGCGACAGCCAGCTGGGCCTGCGGGCCGCGGTGCTGGCCGGACTGGGGGTCGTGGCGCACGCCGAAACCCTTCTTCCCCCAGGACTTTTCGCGATCGACGACGAGAAGCTGCCGGAATTGGGCGAGCTGGAGTTCGTGTTGCTGCGCCGACACAGCCGGCTCTCCGAACCCGAACAGGCGCTCTGCGACGCGATCATCGCCGGCGCCCACCGCATGCACCGATGACCACCGCGCGGCGCCTGTCACCGGCCGCACACCGTTCACGGTCACGGCGCGTATCCGCTGTCGGTGCCGGTCGTTAACCTGGTTCCGTGGCAGATCCCGCGACCTATCGGCCCGCACCGGGCACCATTCCCGTCGAACCCGGCGTCTACAAATTCCGGGATTCCTACGGGCAGGTGATCTATGTCGGCAAGGCCAAGAGTCTGCGCAGCCGCCTGAATTCCTACTTCGCCGATGTGTCCTCGCTGCATCCGCGCACCCGGCAGATGGTGACCACCGCCGCGAGCGTCGAGTGGACGGTGGTATCCACCGAGGTGGAGGCGTTGCAGCTGGAGTACAACTGGATCAAGGAATTCGATCCGCGCTTCAACGTGCGCTACCGCGACGACAAAACCTACCCCATGCTCGCGGTGAGTATGAACGAGGAATATCCGCGGGTGTTCGTCTATCGGGGCGCTCGCAAGAAGGGCGTGCGGTATTTCGGGCCTTACGCCCACGCCTGGGCCATCCGCGAGACGGTGGATCTGCTGTTGCGGGTGTTCCCCGTGCGGACTTGTTCGGCCGGAGTGTTCAAGCGCCACAGGCAAATCGGGCGTCCGTGCCTGCTCGGCTACATCGACAAATGTTCGGCGCCCTGTATCGGCCGGGTCGACGCCGACGAGCACCGCCGCATCGCCGAGGATTTCTGCGACTTTCTGTCCGGCCGCACCGATCGCATGGTGCGGGAGCTGGAACGCCGAATGCAGTCCGCCGCAGCGGATCTGGACTTCGAGACCGCCGCACGCCTGCGCGACGATGTGGCCGCGCTCAAACGCGCACTGGAGAAGCAGGCGGTCGTGCTGGGCACCGGCACCGACGCGGACGTGATCGCCTTCGCCTCCGACGAACTCGAGGTCGCGGTGCAGATCTTCCACGTGCGCGACGGGCGGGTGCGCGGCCAGCGCGGCTGGGTGGTCGACAAATCCGGCGACGCCGTCGACCTGAACTGGGCCGGTACCGAAGACGCCGCGGGCGCCGCGCCGATCGACCAGGGTGCCCGGGGGCCGAGTGAGCTGGCCGCGCTGGTGGAACAGTTCGTCACCCAGTTCTACGGCGAACAGGCCGCCTTCGCCGAGCACACCGATACGGAGACTCCCGCCACCGCGGTTCCGCGCGAGGTCCTGGTGCCGGAGCTGCCCGGCGATCCGGAGCAGGTGCAGGGCTGGCTGTCGGGGCTGCGCGGCTCGGCCGTGGCGCTGCGGGTGCCGCAGCGCGGCGACAAGAAGGCGCTGATGGAGACCGTGCAACGCAATGCGCAGGAGGCGCTGGCCCAGCACAAACTCAAGCGCGCCGGCGATCTGACCGCGAGATCGGCCGCGCTGCAAGGTATTCAGGACGCCCTCGACCTCGACAGCGCACCACTGCGCATCGAATGTGTCGACATCAGCCACGTGCAGGGCACCGATGTCGTGGCCTCGCTGGTGGTGTTCGAGGACGGGTTGCCGCGCAAATCGGAATATCGGCACTACACGATCAAGGAGGCCGCGGGCGAGGGCCGCTCCGACGACGTGGCCAGCATCGCCGAGGTCACGCGGCGCCGGTTCTATCGGCTGCGCAAGGAACTCGACGAAATCAGTGCGGCGGCGTCGGCGGAGGCCGATGCGGCCGAGCACGCGGGCGGAACCGGTGCTCCACATCCGCAGGCCGGCGCCGCGGCGATCGCCACCGCCGAGGCCGAACCCGCGGATCTACCGCCCGGCATCGATCCGGCCACGGGGCGGCCGCGCAAATTCTCCTATCCGCCGAATCTGTACGTCGTCGACGGCGGCGCCCCGCAGGTGGCGGCCGCGGCGGAGGTGCTCGACGAACTCGGCATCACCGATGTCGCGGTGATCGGGCTGGCCAAACGCCTGGAGGAGGTGTGGGTGCCGGGCGAGTCCGACCCGGTGATCATGCCGCGCACCAGCGAATCGCTGTTCCTGCTGCAGCGCGTGCGTGACGAGGCGCACCGATTCGCCATCACCTTCCATCGCAGTAAACGCTCGCGCCGGATGACCGCGTCGGCCCTGGATTCGGTGCGGGGGCTGGGCGAGGCGCGTCGCACCGCACTGGTGACCCACTTCGGATCGGTGGCCAAACTCAAGCAGGCTACGGTGGAGGAAATCACGGAGGTGCCCGGTATCGGGGTGGCGACGGCCAAGGCCGTGCTCGCGGCCCTCAACTCCGAATGACGTCTCGGTCACGGCTCGGTTTCGCCGGCGGTGCGCGCTCCGCCGGGGCCGGTCGGGGCGGGCAGGATGATCGAATGGCAGCCACGGACGGAACCCGATAGGACATGACGAGCGTCGAATCGAACCCCAACGCGAGTACCGGCATCCGGCCGCAGCCCGATGCGCATCCGGTCGAGGTCGTCATCGTGACCGGCCTGTCCGGTGCCGGGCGCGGCACCGCCGCCCGAGTCCTCGAAGACCTCGGCTGGTATGTCGCGGACAATCTGCCGCCGGAACTGATCGGCCGGCTGATCGAGCTCGGTGCCGCCGCCGATCCGCCGATCACCAAACTCGCGCTGGTCATGGACGTGCGCAGCCGCTTCTTCACCGGCGACCTGTCCGGGGTCACCGATCAGCTGCGGGCCAACGGGGTCGGCACCCGCCTGTTGTTCCTCGAGGCCTCCGACGATGTGCTGATCCGGCGCTTCGGCTTCGCCCGCCGCCGCCACCCGTTGCAGAGCGAGAGCGCCGACGGCACCCTCTCGGCCGGGATCGCCGCGGAACGCCGGGCCCTGTCGAAGGTCAAGACCGCCGCCGATCTGGTGATCGACACGACCGCGCTGTCGGTGCATCAGTTGCACCGCAAGTTGGAGGAGGCCTACGGCGGCGGCGCACCCGCGGCCCTGCAGGTGACGATCCAATCGTTCGGATTCAAATACGGTGTTCCGCTGGACGCGGACATGGTTTTCGACGTCCGATTTCTGCCGAACCCGCATTGGATCCCGGAATTGCGGGAACATACCGGGCAGGACGCCGTGGTCAGCGAGTACGTATTGTCACGGCCCGGCGCCGACGACTATGTGAATACGTGCCGCCATCTGGTCGACCTGACCACCAGCGGCTACCGCCAGGAGGGTAAGCGATATATGACCGTGGCAGTGGGGTGTACCGGTGGTAAGCACCGCAGCGTGGCGATCGCCGAAGAGCTGGGTGAACTGCTGGGCCGGCCCGACAGTGCCTCAACCGACGTCGTCCGCGTGGTCCACCGGGATCTGGGGCGCGAATGAACGACGCGGACCATAGTGACGACACCTCCGCGTCGGGAAAATACGGCGATTCGGAAGAGCCCACTCTGGTGGCCCTGGGCGGCGGGCACGGTCTCTACGCCACCCTGACCGCCGCCCGCCGGCTCACCGAGCGCATCACCGCGGTCGTGACCGTCGCCGACGACGGGGGATCGTCCGGGCGGCTGCGTGCCGAACTGGGCATGCTGCCGCCGGGTGATCTGCGCATGGCTCTTGCGGCCTTGGCCGAGGATCCCGACGGGGTCTGGGCGCGCACCGCGCAGCACCGCTTCGGCGGCACCGGAGCGCTGGCCGGGCATTCGGTCGGCAACCTCGTGCTGGCCGGGCTGGCCGAGGTGCTCGGCGATCCGGTCGCGGCGCTCGACGAGATGGCCGCGATCCTGCGCTGCGTCGGCCGGGTGCTGCCGATGTCGCCGACCGCGCTGACCATCGAGGCCGACGTCTCCGGCCTCGAGGCCGACCCGCGGGTCAGCCGGTGTATCCGTGGCCAGGTCGCGGTGGCCACCACGCCGGGCAAGGTGCGCCGGGTCCGGCTGATCCCGTCCGACCCGCCGGCCAGCCCCGAGGCCACCTCGGCGATCGAGCACGCCGACGTGGTGGTGCTGGGCCCCGGATCGTGGTTCACCAGCGTCATTCCGCACATGCTCGTGCCGGATCTGCGGGAGGCGCTGATGGATACGCACGCGGTGAAAGTGCTGGTCCTGAACCTGGCGGCGGAGCCCGGAGAGACCACGGGATTCTCCGCCGAACGGCACCTGCATGTATTGTCCCAGCACGCACCGGATTTCGCTGTCGACCATGTGCTGGTGGACTCCGGCTCCGTACCCGAGGGTAGGGAGCGCGAACATGTGGCAAGAGCTGCCGAACAGCTGCGTGCACGAGTAACCTTCGCTGATGTCGCCGAGGCGGGGACGGACCGGCACCACCCTGGAAAGCTAGCCGCCGCACTGGATCAGGTGATCCGCCAACCTCGGCCGGAATTGGCAGGGCTTCGAGTCGAAGGACGGCATCCGGTCCAGCAGGTGCGGTCCGTGTTGGGTGGAAAGGAGCGGGTCTCGTGGCGATGACAGCCGAGGTGAAAGACGAGTTGAGCCGTCTGTCCGTCTCGCAGGTGAGTGCACGCAAGGCGGAACTGTCGGCCCTACTCCGGTTCGCCGGTGGCCTGCACATCGTCGGCGGTCGGGTGATCGTCGAGGCCGAGGTCGATATGGGCTCGATCGCGCGGCGACTACGGCGCGAGATCTTCGAGCTCTACGGCTACGGATCGGATGTGCACGTGCTGGGCGCGGGTGGTTTGCGCAAGACCTCCCGATATGTCGTGCGCGTGTCCAAGGAGGGCGAGGCGCTGGCCCGCCAGACCGGATTGCTCGATGTGCGCGGCCGCCCGGTGCGCGGACTGCCCGCGCAGGTCGTCGGCGGCAGCATCGGCGATTCGGAAGCGGCCTGGCGCGGGGCCTTCCTGGCCCACGGTTCGCTCACCGAACCCGGGCGTTCTTCGGCGCTCGAGGTGAGCTGCCCCGGCCCCGAGGCGGCACTGGCCCTGGTCGGCGCGGCCCGCCGGATGGGCATCTCGGCCAAGGCCCGCGAGGTGCGTGGCACCGATCGCGTCGTGGTCCGTGACGGGGAGGCCATCGGTGCCCTGCTGACCCGGATGGGCGCCCAGGACACGCGGCTGACCTGGGAGGAACGCCGGATGCGGCGGGAGGTCCGCGCGACCGCGAACCGTCTCGCCAACTTCGACGACGCCAATCTGCGCCGCTCGGCCCGGGCCGCCGTCGCCGCCGCGGCCCGCGTGGAACGCGCCCTCGAGATCCTCGGCGAGGACGTGCCCGATCATCTGGCCGCCGCGGGACGGTTGCGCGTGCAGCACCGCCAGGCCTCGCTGGAAGAACTCGGGCAGCTGGCCGACCCGCCCATGACCAAGGACGCCGTCGCCGGGCGTATTCGCCGCCTGTTGTCCATGGCCGACCGCCGCGCCAAGGAATTGGGCATTCCCGATACCGAATCGGCCGTCACCGCCGAACTGCTCGAAGACGCGTGAGCGGGACCGGTCCCGGGTGGTCGGCATCGGCCCGGGACCGTCCTCGTGATGACGGTCCCTCGGCCGATTTCCCGGTCCGAGGGTGAATCGAGCGGTGCCGTGGTCGCGAATCCCCTTGTCCCGCACGAGTGACGGTTTGTCCACAGGTTCGTGGTTGTCCACAAGCTGCGTTCGTGGCGCCTTCGCGGGCGAGCGCGGTGCGATAGGCTCGTGCTACCGAACCCACCGGCACCGAAACAGCTGAGCCGGAACAGGTGAAAACCCTGGCAGATGGGTATCCCCGCCGCGAATGGGCAGGGCCGGCGGCCGCGGCCGCCACGGTTCGGTGCGAGAGGCGTGAACTCACACTCACCGGCGCAGCGTCGGGCCGGTGAGGTCGCGGCAGGGGCGTGTCCGTGATGTTATGGCCGGGCATTAGGGTGGTCTGGCATCGGAATGAATCCGCTTGAAAGCTGAGGAGCGATAACGTGACTGTCCGGGTAGGCATCAACGGCTTCGGTCGTATCGGACGCAACTTCTTCCGGGCGGTGGAGGCGCAGAAAGCGCTCGGCACCACCGATATCGAGATCGTCGCGGTCAACGACCTCACCGACAACGCGACCCTGGCCACGCTGCTGAAGTACGACTCGATCCTCGGCCGGCTGCCGCAGGACGTCTCGCTCGACGGCGACGACACCATCGTGGTCGGCGACCAGCGGATCAAGGCACTGGCCATCAAGGAGGGCCCGTCCGCGCTGCCGTGGGGTGATCTGGGTGTCGACGTGGTCGTCGAGTCGACCGGCATCTTCACCGACGCCACCAAGGCCAAGGGACACCTGGCCGCCGGCGCCAAGAAGGTCATCATCTCCGCGCCCGCCAAGGGTGAGGATCTGACCGTGGTCATGGGTGTCAACGACAGCCAGTACGACGGCAGCCAGAACATCATCTCCAACGCGTCGTGCACCACCAACTGCCTCGGCCCGCTGGCCAAGGTCCTCAACGACGAATTCGGCATCGAGCGTGGTCTGATGACCACGATCCACGCCTACACGCAGGACCAGAACCTGCAGGACGGCCCGCACAGCGACCTGCGTCGCGCCCGCGCCGCCGCCCTGAACATCGTGCCCACCGGCACCGGCGCCGCGAAGGCCATCGGCCTGGTGCTTCCGGAGCTGCAGGGCAAGCTGGACGGCTACGCGCTGCGCGTGCCGGTGCCGACCGGTTCGGTCACCGACCTGACCGCGACGCTGCGCAAGTCGGCGAGCATCGACGAGATCAACGCCGCCTACAAGGCCGCCGCCGAAGGACCGCTGAAGGGCATCCTGAAGTACAACGTCGACCCGATCGTCTCCAGCGACATCGTGACCGACCCGCACTCCTCGATCTACGACGCGCCGCTGACCAAGGTCATCGACGACCAGGTCAAGGTCGTGTCGTGGTACGACAACGAGTGGGGTTACTCCAACCGTCTCGCCGACCTGATCGGCCTCGTCGGCAAGTCGCTGTAAACCCATGGCAGTCAAGACCCTTCAGGATCTCCTTGCCGAGGGCGTGGAGGGGCGGGGCGTACTCGTGCGCTCCGACCTGAACGTTCCCCTCGACAACGGCGTGATCACCGATCCGGGCCGGATCATCGCCTCGGTGCCCACGATCAAGACGCTGGCCGAGGCCGGTGCCAAGGTCGTCGTCACCGCCCACCTGGGCCGCCCCAAGGGCGAACCCGATCCGAAGCTGTCGCTGGCGCCCGTCGCCGCGAAGCTGAGCGAGGAGCTGGGCCGCAACGTACAGCTCGCCGGTGATGTGGTGGGCCAGGACGCGCTCGCGCGGTCCGAGGGCCTCACCGACGGTGATGTGCTGTTGCTGGAGAACATCCGCTTCGATCCGCGCGAGACCAGCAAGGACGACGCCCAGCGCCAGAAGCTGGCCCGGGCGCTGGTGGAGCTGGTCGGCGACGACGGCGCATTCGTCTCCGACGGCTTCGGGGTGGTGCACCGCAAGCAGGCCTCGGTCTACGACGTGGCGCAACTGCTGCCGCACTACGCGGGCACGCTGGTGGCCGCGGAGGTCGACGTGCTGCGCAAGCTCACCACCGACACCGAGCGCCCGTACGCGGTCGTGCTCGGCGGTTCCAAGGTGTCGGACAAGCTCGCCGTGATCGAGGCGCTGGCCCCCAAGGTCGACACCCTCGTCATCGGTGGCGGTATGTGCTTCACCTTCCTTGCCGCCCAAGGTCTTTCGGTCGGCTCCTCGCTGCTTCAGGAGGAGATGATCGATACCTGCAAGGAGCTGCTGGAGCGTTTCGCCGACGTCATCCACCTGCCGGTGGACATCGTGGCCGCGGACAAGTTCGCCGCGGACGCGGAGTCGAAGACGGTGGCCGCAAACGAAATTCCCGAGGGCTGGATGGGCTTGGACATCGGGCCCGAGTCGGCCAAGCGCTTCGCCGCGCTGCTGACCGAGGCCCGGACGGTATTCTGGAACGGCCCGATGGGTGTGTTCGAATTCGACGCCTTCGCCGCGGGGACGCGCGCGGTGGCCGAGGCGCTGGTGAGTGCGACCGGTAAAGGAGCGTTCACCGTGGTCGGCGGCGGCGATTCGGCCGCGGCCGTGCGCACGCTCGGCCTGCCGGAGGACGGGTTCTCCCACATCTCCACCGGCGGCGGCGCCTCGCTGGAATACCTGGAGGGCAAACAGCTTCCGGGTATCAGCGTGCTCGAGGACGGGGAGGGCTGATCATGGCACGCAAACCGTTGGTCGCCGGCAACTGGAAGATGAACCTCAATCACCTCGAGGCCATCGCTCTGGTGCAGAAGATCGCGTTCGCCCTGCCGGACAAGTACTTCGACAAGGTCGATGTCACGGTCATCCCGCCGTTCACCGACATCCGCAGCATCCAGACCCTCATCGAGGGCGACCGGCTGCGGATCACCTTCGGTGCCCAGGATGTGTCGGTGCACGAATCCGGTGCCTACACCGGTGAGATCAGTGCGGCGATGCTGGCGAAGCTGTCGTGCAGCTACGTCGTGGTCGGCCACTCGGAGCGGCGGCAGTACCACAACGAGGACGACGCCACGGTGCTGGCGAAGGCCAAGAAGGTGCTGCAGTACGACATGACGCCGATCGTCTGCATCGGCGAGGGGCTGGGCGTGCGCGAGGCGCAGACCCACGTGCAGTACAACCTCGAGCAGTTGCGAGGTTCGCTCAAGGGGCTGACGCCGGAGCAGATCGCCAAGGTCGTCATCGCCTACGAGCCGGTCTGGGCGATCGGCACCGGTCGCGTCGCCACCCCGGCCGACGCGCAGGAGGTGTGCGGTGCGCTGCGCGCCGAACTGGCGGAGCTGGCCGGCCAGGAGGTCGCGGCGGGTGTGCGCATCCTCTACGGCGGGTCGGTGAACGCCAAGAACGTCGGCGAGCTCATCGCGGCCGCCGATATCGACGGCGCGCTGGTCGGTGGCGCCTCGCTCAAGGGCGACGAATTCGCGACCCTGTCGGCGATCGCCGCGGGCGGTCCGCTGCCCTGATCGCCGCGGGCGGGTAATCGCCTGCAGCACAAAATGATTCGGCCCCGGTTTCCGCGTACTGCGGAACCGGGGCCGACGTCGTGGAGCAACCGGATCAGGGTTTGCGCGCCACCGCACCGAGCATCGACACCGCCTCCGGCCGGGGATGGGCACGCCGGGATTCGGTGGGCCAGTGGATGACCGATCCGATCCCGGGTTCGACGAGTTCGAGGCCGGTGAAGAATCGGCTGAACTCGGCTGTCGAGCGCAGCCGGAACGGGATACCGCTGCGCTTGTTGGCTTGTTCGCTGTCGGCGAGGTCTTCTTCGGAGAGGTGATCGCTGGTGGCATGCGACATGACCAGATAGCTGCCCGGCGCCAGCGCGTCGACCCACTGGCGCACCATGTCGTAGGGACGGTCCTCGTCGGTGAAGAAATGCACGACAGCAAGCATCATCAGCGCCACCGGTTGCGACAGATCCAAGGTGGCGAGCAGCTCCGGATGTGTGAGGATGCGCTCGCGGTCGCGCGCGTCGGCTTCCAGATAGGCGGTCGCCCCCTCGGGGGCGCTGTCTAGCAGGCTGCGGGCGTGCAGGGCGACGATCGGATCGTTGTCGACGTAGACGATGCGGGATTCGGGCGCGGCGGCCTGCGCGATCTCGTGCACGTTTCCGGCGGTCGGCAGGCCGGCCCCGAGGTCCAGGAATTGCCGGATACCGACCTCGGCCGAGAGATAACCGACCACTCGGTGCAGGAATGCCCGATTCTCCAGTGCGGAGATCTGCACGCTGGGAAAAGCCTCGGCGACCGCTTCCGCGGAGGCGCGGTCGGCCTCGAAGTTGTCCTTACCGCCGAGCCAGTAGTCGTAACGCCGGGCCGGATGCGGGGTGGTGACATCGATACCGGGTGGCGCCACGGGATCCGTATGCGGGCCGTGTGATCCGGTCACTGGTTCCATGACACCTCTTCCTTCTGTCGGCGGCGACGAACCATTATCGACTACTGTCATCCTGTCAGCTCGGATGGCGAACCGGCGCGGCCCCCGCCGTGCGGTCGGGGAGGTCGAAGATGTCAGTGCAATTCAGTCCGTACGATTTCGGCATTCACGACGATCCGTATCCGCTCTACGCGCAGTTGCGCGCGCAGGCACCGGTGTTCCGCAACTCCGACGACGACTTCTGGGCGCTGTCGCGCTACGCCGATGTGCTTGCCGCACTGCGTGATTCGGACCGCTTCTCGAGCGCCAACGGGCTGCGGATGGAACCGGCCTTCTGGGGCCCGCAGGCCGAGCAGTTCTTCTCCTTCGTGGCGATGGACCCGCCGAAACACACTCGCACGCGCGGCCTGGTCACGCGCGCGTTCACCGCGCACCGGGTGCAGGCGCTGGCGCCGCGGCTGCGCGAGATCGCCACCGGCCTGCTGGAGCCGCTGCTCGAACGCGGCAGTTTCGACCTGATGACCGAGTTCGCGGGCCCGTATCCGACCGAGGTCATCTCCGAACTGGTCGGCGTGCCGAGCGCGGATCGCGATCTGGTGCGCAAACTCGGCATGGAGATCATGTACACCGAGGAGGAGTCGACCGATCTGCGGCCGGAGGCGATGCAGGCGATCGGCGCCCTGGTCGGCTACTACACCGAGCTGACCATCGAACGCAGTAAGCACCGCACCGACGATCTGCTGTCCGGTCTGCTCGACGCCGCCGACGGGGACGACCGGCTCACCCCGGAGGAAATCGTGGGCGTGCTGATTCTGCTGATCGGCGCGGGGATCGAGACGACCATGCTCACGCTGGGCAATATCTGGTACGCCGGGTGGGCGCATCCGGACCAGCGGGCCGCGGCGCTCGGGCGCGTCGACGACTGGATCGCCGAGGGCATGCGCTACGACCCGGCGACCCAGTCGCAGTTGCGCACGACCACCGAGGCCGTCGAACTGCACGGCGTCACGATTCCGGCGGGTGCGCGGATGCTGTTGCTGACCGGTTCGGCGAACCGCGATCCCGAGGTCTTCGACCGGCCCGATGTCTTCGATCTCGATCGCGACACCTCCGATGCGCTGGTCTTCGGCAGCGGCCGCCACCACTGCCTCGGCTCGAATCTGGGCCTGCTGGAGTTGCGGACCGCGCTCGGGGAGATCACCGCCCGCATCGCCGACTACGACGTCGACCCGTCCGGGCTGCGCCGCATCCACTCCTCGAACAATCGCGGTTTCGCCGCGCTGCCGACAACTGTCACACTGCGCTGATCATCCGCGGCCGCTAATCCTCGTGGCGCGGGCCGGATTTCAGTAACCGATGCGCCGCGGCCTCGATCGACGCTTCGCTCAGCAGCACCAGTTCGGCGGCGGGTCCGAGCGGGACGAAACTGTCGGCGCTGGTGACGCGCGCGAGGCGGCCGTCGAAACCGCCGTCGAGCAGTGCGGTGCACACCGATTCCGAGACCCCGCCGCTGCGGCGGGTCTCGTCGGCGACGAGAACGGCGCCGGTAGCGCGGGCATGGTGCAGCAGATCGTCGACGGGAAGTGGTGTGAGCCAGCGCAGGTCGAGCACTCGCGCGCGAATGCCGTCGTCCGCCAAGCGCTGTGCGACGCGCAGGCTCATCGGCACGCCGTTGGCGAAGGTGACGATCGTGAGATCCGTTCCGTCGCCGTGGATTCGGGCCCGCCCAAGCGATGCCGGATCGTCGTCGGGGGTGGCGAACCAGCCCCCGTCGCCGGGGCGGTGCAGGTCGCGGGTGTGGTACAGGGCGATCGGTTCGAGGTAGAGACACACCCGGCCCTCGTTGCGAGCGGCCTCGACGCACCGGCGCAACATCGCGGCGGCGTCGTCGGCCCGGGCCGGCGCCGCGACCACCACGCCGGGGATATCACGCAGCGCCGCAACGGAATTGTCGTTGTGGAAGTGCCCGCCGAAACCGCGCTGATAGGCGAACGAGGCGATCCGCACCACCATCGGGTTGTGGTACTGCCCTGCGGAGAAGTACGGCAGGGTCGCCGCCTCACCCCGGATCTGATCCAGCGCATTGTGCACGTAGGCGAGATACTGGATCTCCGGAATCGGTACGAATCCGGCGAGTCCGGCGCCCAGCGCGGTACCGAGCACGCTCTGCTCGTCCAGCAGGCTGTCGAACACCCGCCGCGCCCCGAACTGCCGCTGCAGCCCCTTGGTCACGCCGTAGACGCCCCCCTTGCGGCCGACGTCCTCCCCGAAAACCAGCACATCGGGGTCGTGGTCGAGCAACGACGCCAGCGTGTGGTTGATCGCCTGCGCCAGCGTCATCGGCCCGGTGCGGTCGGCGGTCTGCTCCGAGGCCCCGGCATGCGAGCGCGGCGCCGGACTCGTCTCACCGTCCGTCGAGGTGCCGGTGGAATCCGCGGGTACCGCGGGGGAGCCACCGAAGTCGGTGCGGTGTGCCGGTTCGGCGGCCGGCGCGGACTCGGTCCGGGACGCCGGATGCTCGAAAGTATCTGTCCGCGTAGCGCTCTCGGACTGCTGCGGCGAGGCCGTGGTGGCAGCGGCCGGCATGCGGTCTCCGGCGCGGGGGCCCGGCTTCGGATTCGGCGAAGGCTGTCGGGCACGCCCGAATTCCAGGGGCGCCCGGATCGCCTCGGCCGAGTCCAGATGCGGTTCTTCGGCCACCTGCGCCGCCGTCGCTGCCACGCGGGCGCCGATCGCGTCGTAGTGGGCGAGAACTTCTTCGGCGGTGGCGGCACCGATCTCGACGAGCAACCGGGCCGTCGCGGCGACCGGATCGCGGCGGCGGTCGGCCTCGATGTCCTCGGGCCGGCGGTACGCCGACTCCACGTCGGATCCGGCGTGCCCGAGCAGCCGCACCGTGCGCAGCCGCAACAGTGCGGGACGCCGCCGGGCACGCACGGATTCCGCGGCCGCCGACGCCACCGACAGGGCCTGCCGGAGATCGGATCCGTCGGCGTCGAAATACCGCAGCCCCGGTCGCGATCCGAAGGCCGCTTCGATCCAGTCCGGGGGAGTGGGCACGCTGATGCCGAGCCCGTTGTCCTCGCAGACGAACAGCAGCGGCATCGGAATACCCTGGTGCGCGGTATGGATCGCGGCGTTGATCGCACCGGTCGCGGTGGAGTGATTGGCCGAGGCGTCGCCGAATGTGCACAGCACCACCGCATCTCGCGGCCACGGCGTGTCCCGGCCCAGCCGGCGGGCCCGATCGAGCGCGAAGGCCAGACCCATCGCGCGGGGGAGATGGGAGGCGATGGTCGAGGTCTGCGGTATCACCGACGCGGGCGCACTGCCGAACACCTTGTGCCGCCCGCCCGAGATCGGATCGGCGGTCGCCGCGACGACTCCCAGCAGCACGTCACGGATCGGGTCCAGTCCCGGGATCTGCCGGCAGCGGTGCACGAAGAACGCACCGGACCGGTAGTGCAACAGCGCCGGATCGGTGCTGCGCAATGCCTGCGCCAGCACCACATTGCCCTCGTGCCCGCTGGACCCGATGCTGTAGTACCCGCGCTTGCTCGCGCCGAGCCGCCGTGCCGCGAAATCCAGATGCCGGCTCGTGGCCTGAGCGTCGAACAAGTCCAGACACGTCCCGACGGTGATCGGACTGCCGCTGCCGATCGGATCGGTGGCGGCGCGCCGCGGTCCCGGCCGCACCTCTGCCAGGGATACACGCAACCAGTCGTTGAGAAGCTCTTCCGGGCCCGCAGTCACCCCTCCATCATGTCGCGTGCGACCGCCCACGCACCGGATTGGGTGCGCGGGCGGTCGAAGCGAACCCCGCCGGCCTACCGAGCGAGTCGATCAGAGCGTGGGCCGGGCCGGCAGGGGAGAGAAGGGCGGCGGTGTCCTACCGCTGTTCGGCCGGCCGGTGGGGACGTTCGGTGTGTCCCGTGTGGCCCGCGAGCAGTTTGGCGAACGGCGTCACCTCGCCGACGTGGTTACCCGACTGCCGGGTCCGAGCCGGTTCGGGGAGGAACCCGTCCACGCCGGTCGGTACCGCGACCACCAGGGTGGCGAATTCGGCCGCGGCGCGGTGGATCCGCTCACCCAGTCCGGCCGAACCGAAATCCTCGGTCGCGGCGAACACGCCGGTCGGAACGACGACGGCGCGCAGGTAGGTGAACAGCGGCCGCATCGCGTGCTCGAGCACCAGCGCGTGCCGGGCGGTTCCCGCCGTGGCGGCGATGAGCACCGGCATGGCGTTGAGCGCCTCGGTGTCGAGCACGTCGACGAACATCTTGAACAGCCCGGAGTAGCTCGCGGCGAACACCGGGGTGACGGCGATGAGGCCGTCGGCCGCGGACACCTTCTCCCGCGCCGCCGCCACCGCGGGCGTCGGCAGGCCGCCGGAGACCATCGTGGCGGCGAGATCGCTTGCCAGATCCCGCAATTCGATGACCTCGATGGTCACGGCCTCACCACGGGCGCCGACGGCCGAGGCCACCGCATCGGCGAGTTGATCGGCGAGCAGGCGGGTGCTCGACGGCTGCGACAACCCGGCGGTGAGTACGACAACGGTGTGCGACATGGGTTTTCGTCCCTCGTTCGATGCGGTCGGATGAATACGCGGTGGAATTGATCAGGCCTGCTCGGCCGCGGCCAGCAGCCGCTCACGCGCCGGCTCCACCAGATGATGCGGCGCCTCCGGACCGGCGGCCACCAGCGACGCGTGGGTCGGCGGATCGCTGGGCACGTGCGCGGGACGGCGCAATTCGAATTCCTTGCGCAGCACCGGCACCACCTCGCGGCCCAGGATCTCGACCTGTTCCAGGGCGACGTCGATGGGCAGGCCGGCGTGGTCGATCAGGAACAGCTGGCGCTGGTAGTCACCGGCGTAGTCGGCGAAACCGAGGGTGCGCTCGATGACCTGCTCGGGAGTGCCGACGGTCAGCGGCGTCATCTCGCTGAAATCCTCCAGCGACGGACCGTGCCCGTAGACCGGCGCGTTGTCGAAGTACGGCCGGAAGAACTTTTTGGCCTCCGCTTCGGTCTCGGCCATGAACACCTGCCCGCCCAGACCTACGATCGCCTGGTCGGCCGAGCCGTGACCGTAGTGCTCGAACCGCTGCCGGTACAGCCGCACCATCTCCTCGGTGTGTTCCTTGTTCCAGAAGATGTTGTTGTGGAAGAAGCCGTCGCCGTAATAGGCGGCCTGCTCGGCGATCTCCGGCGAACGGATCGAGCCGTGCCACACGAACGGCGGCGTGCCGTCCAGCGGTGCGGGAGTCGCGGTGAATCCCTGCAGCGGCGTGCGGAACTGGCCCTGCCAGTCGACCACCGGTTCGCGCCACAGCCGGCGCAGCAGGTGGTAGTTCTCGATCGCGAGCTCGACGCCCTTGCGGATGTCCTTGCCGAACCACGGGTAGACCGGCCCGGTGTTGCCGCGGCCCATCATCAGGTCGACCCGGCCGCCCGACAGATGTTGCAGCATCGCGTAGTCCCCGGCGATCTTCACCGGGTCGTTGGTGGTGATGAGCGTGGTCGAGGTCGACAACTGCAATTTCTCGGTGCGCGCCGCGACCCAGCCGAGCATGGTGGTCGGCGAGGACGGCACGAACGGCGGATTGTGGTGCTCGCCGGTGGCGAACACGTCCAGCCCGACCTCCTCGGCCTTCAGGGCGAGTCGCATCATCGCGTCGATGCGCTCGCCCTCCGTGGGCGCGATGCCGGTGGTCGGATCGACGGTGACGTCGCCGACGGTGAAGATGCCGAACTGCATGGCCGCCTCCTGAGATCTGATCAAAAGTTCAATCATCTGAACGAGGGCAGATGTCCCAGTATTCCTTGACATGTCCACTACCCGAGAAACGGCCGGTGCGCAGCACTTTGTCTTACTGATTCAATCAGTGATTGAAACCTGTTCTGTGTCGTGGTTCACTAACGGCATGGGCGAGAAGGTGTCAGCCGGGACCCGGGCCAAACTGCTGGCGGCAGCGGAGCGGTTACTGCTGACCGAGCGCTACGAGGACGTCTCGGTGCGGGCGATCTGCGTGGCCGCGGGCGCCAACCCGGCCGCGGTGCACTACCACTTCGGCTCCAAGGAGGCGCTGATCGCCGCGCTCATCGAGGATCGGCTCGGACCGCTGTGGGCCGAGGGGCTGGCCGCGGCCACCGCCACCGAGCCGAGCTCGGTCCCGGCGGTGGTCGACGCGGTGCTCGCGCCGTTCGTCGAGCTCGCCGCCGACCCGATGGGCCGGTTGCATCTGCGGCTGCTGGCCGGATTGATCCTGCGCCGGCGGCCGATGTCCTGGCAGCACCAGTGGTTCCGGATGGAGTCGTGGTCACAGCTGCTGCCGGAGCTGACCTCCGGTGAGGCACGCCGCCGCTGGCAGCTGGCCTTCGACCTGATCATCATGCGCTTCGGCAGCACCGAGGACTACGACATCGCGCCGTCCGCGGTGGCGACGCTGCGCGAATTCGTCATCGCCGGGTTGAGCGCACCGCCGCCCGCTACCGGCGCCCAGCATCCCGCCGTGCCCGCCTCCACCACTTCGCATACCGCCGTACAGGAGTAGTAGTGAACGATATTTTCGAACCCGTCGACCTGGGCCCGATCACCCTGCGCAATCGGGTGATCAAGGCCGCCACCTTCGAGGGGCGGACCCCCGACGCGCTGGTCACCGACGAACTGATCGAGTTCCATCGGGAGATCGCGGCCGGCGGCGTGGGGATGAGCACCATCGCCTACTGTGCCGTCGCCCCGGGCGGGCGCACCGACCGCCACCAGATCTGGATGCGCCCCGAGGCGCTACCGGGACTGCGGCGGCTCACCGACGCCATCCACGCCGAAGGAGCCAAGGTCAGCGCGCAGATCGGCCATGCGGGCCCGGTCGCCAACGCGGCCTCCAACCGGGCACCGGCGCTGGCGCCGACGCGGTTGTGGTCGCCGTTGAGCATGAAGATGATGCGGTCGCCCTCGGTGGCAGAGATCCAGGATGTGGTGGCCGCGCACGTGCGGGCGGTGTTGCTGGCCGAGGAGGCCGGATTCGATGCCGTAGAACTGCATTTCGGCCACAACTATCTGGTCAGCTCGTTCCTCAGTCCGCTGCTGAACCGCCGGAAGGATGCCTACGGCGGGCCCTTGGAACATCGCGCCCGGATGGCCCGTGAGATCGCGCTCGCGGTGCGCGAAGCCGTCGGCGGCCGGCTGGCGATTCTGGCCAAGCTGAATATGGAAGACGGTGTGCGCGGCGGATTTTCGCTGGCCGAGTCACTCCAGGTGGCCTCCTGGCTGGAATCCGACGGCGGACTCGACGCCCTCGAACTGACCGCGGGTAGTTCGCTGCTCAACCCGATGCTGCTGTTCCACGGCGATGCGCCACGGCAGGCTTTCGCCAAGACGCTGCCCGGCCCGACCCGGCTCGGCTTCAAGGTCGTCGGCAAGGCGTTCCTGCGCGAGTACCCGTATCACGGCACCTACCTGCTCGAACGGGCCCGCCAGTTCCGCCGCGAGCTGTCGATGCCGCTGGTACTGCTGGGCGGCATCACCGATATCGACGATATGCGGCGGGCGCGGCGCGAGGGCTTCGAATTCATGGCGATGGGCCGCGCCCTGCTCCGCGAGCCGGATCTGCTGCAGCGCATCGGCTCCGACGCCGAGACCCGTTCGGCCTGCATCCACTGCAACGAATGCATGCCCACCATCTACACCGGCACCCGGTGCGTGCTGCGGCTGGACGGCCCGCCCATTCCCGCATCCTGACCCCCGATAGACGAGAGAAGAGAGACGATGTCATGAGTGGACGTTTGACGGGCCGGGTCGCCCTCATCAGCGGCGGCGCCTCCGGCATGGGCGCCTCGCACGCGCGGGCCTTCGTCGCCGAGGGAGCGCGGGTGATGCTCGGCGACATCGCCGACGACGCGGGCCAGGCGCTGGCCGCGGAACTGGGTGAGCAGGCCGGCTACGTACATCTCGACGTCACCGAGGCCGCCGGCTGGCAGGCCGCGGTCGCCGCCACCGTCGAACGGTTCGGGCTGTTGAATGTGCTGGTCAACAATGCGGGCGTGCTGGACGGCGGCCCGCTGGGCACCTACACCGAGAAGCAGTGGCAGCGGGTCATCGACATCAATCTGACCGGTCCGTTCCTGGGGTTGAGCGCCGCGCGCGACGCCCTGGTCGCCGCCCGCCCGGCCGCGGTGATCAATATTTCCTCCGCGGCCGGTATGCAGGGCGTGAGCGGCATGCACGCCTACACCGCCTCGAAGTTCGGAGTGCGGGGGCTCACCAAGTCGGCCGCGCTGGAACTCGCGCCCGAGGGCGTGCGGGTCAACTCGGTGCATCCCGGCGGAATTCTGACGCCGATGATCGGGGTCACCGAGGAGATCGCGGTCGATCGCGGCGAGAATGTGCGTGCGCGACTCGGCCTGCCCGCCGAGGTGTCGGATCTGGTGGTCTTTCTGGCGAGCGCCGAATCCAGCTACTGCACCGGTGCGGAATTCGTCGTCGACGGCGGGATGACGGCCGGTTCGGTGGTGGGCTGAGCATCCCATAAACTGTCGGCATGCAAATGTTCCTGGATATCCTCCTGGTCATCACCAGCGTCCTGCTGGTGTTGCTGGTGTTGCTGCACCGCGCGAAGGGTGGAGGCTTGTCCAGCCTGTTCGGTGGTGGTGTGCAGTCGAGTCTGTCCGGATCCACGGTGGTCGAGAAGAACCTCGACCGCATCACCATCTTCGTCGGCCTGATCTGGTTCATCGCCATCCTCGGTATCGGCTTCGAGATCAAGTTCGCCTGATCGTCGCGGCGGCGTCACGGCGCCGCCGCGAGCAGATCGCGATCGCCGATACCGCAGCCACGGCCAGGATCGCCGCCGCGATCGTGAACGCGGCGGCGTAGCTGTCGCCGAGCACCGGCGCCACCGCCAGAGGTCCGAGCATCTGGCCGAGCCCGTATCCGGCGGTCAACGTCGCCGCCGCACCCGGACCGGCCAGATCGTCGCCGATCTCGAGGGCGAGCAGGGTGATTCCCATGAAGGTCGCGCCGAACAGCGCGGCCGACGCCACCGCCGGCCAGACACCCGCCGACAGCGTCGGCAACAGGGCTGACAGACATTGCAGCACCAGGGCGGCCACCAGGGCGATCACCGGAGTAGCCCGCCGGGCGATCAGGCTCCACACCACGGTCGCGGGGGCGGCCGCCACTCCCACGACGATCCAGATCGCGGTGCCCGCGGTCCGATGACCGGTGGCGTCCACGGCGGCGACCAGGAACGTTCCCAGGACGATGTAGCCCAGCCCCTCCAGGAAATAGGTCAGCTGAAGCAACCGCCAGGAGCGTGGCGACCGCACTGTCGCCGCGCCGGTACGGCTACCGGCGACGACTTCCAGCCGCAGGGCCGGCCACAGCAGCAGCGCGGTCAGCGCGGCCGCGGCGAGCCACAGCGCCTGCCACGACAGCACCGACTGCGCGACCAGTACCAGCGCACCCGTTGCCGCGATTCCCGTGCCCACTCCGGCGAAGGCGATACCCGCTGCGCGCCTTCGGTTTTCGTGCCGGGCGGCGATCTGCGCGCAGCCGATGAACAGCACCGCGCTCGCGACGCCGGCCACCGTCCGCAGGATGATCGGCAGGATCGCCGGCGCGGGGATCGCCATGGCCGCCTCACTCGCCACCAGCGCGGCGGCCGACAGCCGAAAAGTCGTGCGGCCGTTGTATTCCGGAAACCGCGCCAGCGCGACCGCGCCCAGCAGATAGCCCGCGTAGTTGGCCGCGGCCACGACCGCGCCGGTATGTGCGCCGAAGCGTCCGGCGTTGATCATCACCGGAAGCAGCGGCGTGTAGACGAAGCGACCGATGCCCATGGCGGCGGCCAATCCGGCCGAGGCGCGCAGCGCGGGCGCGAGCGATACCTGTCGAGGAAGTGCGATGGTCACGCCGACCAACGCTACGGATCCGGCGCGGCCCCGTGAAATGCTTCCTGTGCACGATGTATACGCTGAACGTATGGATCTGGAATTGCGGCATCTGCGCGCGTTCCTGGTGCTGTGCGAGGAAGCCAACTACACCCGCGCCGCAGCGCGGCTGCACACCACCCAGCCCTCGCTGACTCGCACCGTGCAACAGGCCGAACGGATTCTGGACTGCCGGCTGGTCGAGCGCAGTGCGCGGCGCTTCGTCCTCACCGCGGAAGGGGAGTATCTGCTCGCGGCCGCGACCCGGATCGTCGCCGATATCGATGCCGTCACCGCCGATCTGCGGCTGCGAGCCCGGGTATCGGTGGGGTTTTCCTGGCTGTTGCCCGACGACTGGTTCACCGAGGTCCGCACGCGCTTCGAGGCGCGCGGGGGGCGGGTCGGCATCCATCGCATCGACGATCCGGTGGCCGCCGTCGCGGCGGGAAGTATCGATATCGCGCTGTATCGCAAGGATATTCGGCTGCCTGCCGCCATGACCGGGCGGATCATCGGCACCGAGCGGCGGGTGGCGGCGGTGTCCATCCGCTCGCCGCTGGCCAACGCGGCGGCGCTGCGGTGGCAGGATCTGGCGGCCTATCCGCTGGTGGTCAATACCGTCTCCGGCACCACCGACGAAACCAGTTGGCCCGCAGCCGAACCCGGCCGCGAGATCGTCACCTGCACGAACTTCGACGAGTGGATCGAGTTGATCGCCGCCGACCGGGGGATCGGTGCCGTTCCCGAGCTGGCACGCACCCGAGCGCCGCATCCCGGCGTGGCCTACCTCGATATCCCGGACGCCCCGCCGTCGGCCCTGCGGCTGGCCTGGCGGACCCGGCCCGCGCCGGCCAGGTCGGTGCGGAGCTTCCTCGACCTCGCCGCGAATGGCTGAGGGTCTCGAACGCCGGAGCCCTAGGGGAAGCCTTCAGGCGGGGTGGCCGGGAGTGAGACCGGCGAGGTCGCTGTAGCGCAGCCCGGTGATGCCCTCCGGCGGGGTCGGGCCGCCCAGCGGTTCCAGCAGCAGACCCACGTGGTCGCCGAAATCGTGGCGCTCGAGGATCCGGCCGGAGAACCAGGCCGCCGCCTCGTCGAGCACCACCACTCCGTCGGGCCCGTGATGCCACCGGCACCAGGTGAACTTGTCGACATCGTCGCCGGTCTCCGCACCGAACAGCTGGGCCAGGGCCCGCGAACCGGAATCTACGAGATGCACCGCGACGTGGGTGGCGCCCGCGGCCACCCGGTAGGTGTAGTTGAGTTCGGACAGGCACACCAGGAATCGGCGCGGTTCGATCCCGACCTGGGACGCGAAGCCCACCACACACCCGGCGCGCTCGGATTCCGTCGCCACCGTCACCACGTAGATCGGTGCGTCCGCCGCCGCCACCAGCGCGTCGAAATTCGCGATCGCGTCCATCCACCCTCCTTCACTGCCGGCGTCGCGGGTGCGAGCCGCCGCCTCAGGCTAAGGGAACAGCGCCTGTCACGTGCGCGGCACGCGACCGTCGATATCGGTGAAGCCGTAGGCCTCGGCCAGATCGGCCACCCGCCACGCCCGGCCGGTGCGTGAGCGCCGGCCCGGATCCGCGGCGAGCGCGACCACCGCGCGCCCGGCGAAATGCGGAGTCTCGGCCTCGTTCAGATCGAAGGTGCCCTCACCGGGCAGCGTGATCAGGCGCCGGCCCTGCGCATCGGCCGGAACCAGCTGCAGCAGTTCGGTATTCACGATCCCCGGCCACAGCGACACGACCGTGACCTCGGTGCCGGCCAGATCGTGCGCCATATCGGCGGTCAGCCGGTCGACGGCGGCCTTGCCCACGCCGTAGACGACGTTGTGGGTGAAATGTTCGGCGCCCGGCGAGGAGATGTCGACGATCAGCCCGCCCGATTCGATCAGCAGCGGCGCCGCGAAATGGGCGGCGGCGTAATGGGAGCGCACGCCGATATCGAAGCCCTCGTCCCAGGCCTTCGGCGGCACCTTCCAGAACGGTTTGCCGAGCCAGCGCGCCGAGGCAGGGGAGTTGTAGACGTTGTTGACAAGCACATCCAACCGGCCGTGATCGGCGCGCACGGTTTCGAACAACCGTGCCACCGCCTCGTCGTCGCGGTGGTCGCAGACGAACGGCACCCCGCGCCCGCCGAGCTCGTCGATCTCGCCGGCGGTCGCGGCCACGGTGCCCGGCAGCTGCCCGGGACTTTCGGAGCGCCCGGTCACGTACACCGTCGCGCCGGACGCACCCAGCTCGAGCGCGATGCCCTTGCCGATACCGCGGCTCGCACCGGTGACGACGGCGACTCGATCGGTCAGTATTCCGTTCACGACTCCGGGACACTACCGTGAAACGAGAACGTGTTCTAGTACCTGGGAGGCGCAGTGGGGCCGACGCATCGGTTCGTGGAGACCAACGGGATTCGGCTGCATATCGCCGAAGCGGGACGCGGGTATCCGGTCATCTTCTGCCACGGATTTCCGCACGGCTGGTACGTGTGGCATCGGCAATTGTCGGCGCTGGCGGCAGCCGGATATCACGCCATCGCCCCGGATCTGCGCGGCTACGGCCGGACCGAGGCGCCCGGCGGGGTGGAGGCGACCACCAATCGGGCCGTGATCGGCGATCTGCTCGGGCTGCTCGACGAGATCGGCGCCGAGCGAGCGGTTTTCGTCGGCCTGGACTTCGGCGCGCAGCTGGTGTGGGAGCTGGCACTGCGGGCGCCGGAACGGGTAGCGGCGATCATGGTGCTGAACAATCCGTACGCGCCCCGGCCGCCGAAGGCGCCGTCGGAGTTCTGGACGCGCGCCGCACAGCGTCATTTCCTGCATCTGTCGTATTTTCAGGAGCCCGGTGTCGCCGACGCCGAACTCGCCGCTCGTCCCCGCGAATTCCTGGCCCGCGTGTACTACGCGCTCAGTGGCGAGTTCCACTACCTCGACACCTGGAAGAATCCGCCCGGTATCGGTTACCTGGACGCACTGCCGCAGGCGCCCGCACTGCCCTGGCCGTGGCTCTCGGAATCCGAATTCGACACCCTGGCAGCCGAATTCGAACGGACCGGCTTCACCGGCGGGCTGACCTGGTACCGAGCGCTGGACCGCAACTGGGAGCTGACCGAGGGCCTGCCGACGACGGTGCCGGTGCCGACCTGCTTCCTCTACGGCGAAAACGACCCGGATATGGAGGGTTTCAGCGGCCGCGACCCACTGGCGGTGCTGCGTGCGCACGTACCGGATCTGCGGGCCGTCGAAAAGGTGCCCGGCGCAGGACATCTCGTCCAACTCGAGCGCACCGATGCGGTGAACGACTTCCTGTTGCGTCACCTCGCCGAACTCGTCGCCGGCGACGCGTCGCGAAATGCGGTGCCGCGGTAAGGATTCGCCCACTCCTCGCGCCGGGTGCGGCCGGAGCGTCTACGCGCCCGCCGGGCGGCCCATATTCACGACGAGGTGGCCCGCATCCTGCCCGCGGGCCACCTCGTCGGTGTGTATCTGAGCCTGCCTGTCGCCGCGTGGGCGCAGACGGAGGACGACTAGCCGAGATTCGGTCCCGGCTCAGGGCAGCTTCGCGGCCGCCGCTTCGTCGACCATCCAGGTCGTTGTTTCGCTGCCGTGCGCGCCGGCCGCCGGGATCTCGAGCGGGGAAGCGCCGCCCACCGCCTGGGCCACCGCCTCGGCCTTGCCCTCGCCGCCGACCACCAGAACCACGTGCCGCGCGCGGGCGACCGCGGGCAGGGTCAGGGTGACACGCACCGGCGGCGGCTTCGGCGAATCGGTTACGGCGAGAACGAGTTCGTGCTCCTCCGCCACGGCCGCGGAATGCGGGAACAGCGAGTTCACATGAGCGTCGCCACCCATGCCGAGCAGATGCAGGTCGAATGCGCCGTGCTCGGCCAGATGCGCGTGCACCGTCGCCGAATACTCGGCGGCGGCCTCGACCGGATCCGGATACTCCCCGTCAGAGGTCGCGACCGGATGCACCCGCGCCGGGTCGACCGCCACGTGATCGAGCAACGCCTCGCGCGCCTGCAATTCGTTGCGTTCGGCATCGCCCGCCGGGACGAACCGCTCGTCGCCCCAGAACACATCCAGGCGACCGAAGTCGATCGCGCCGGGTGCGTGCCGCACCTGCTCCAGCATGGCGATCCCGGTGCCGCCGCCGGTGAGAACCACCGACGCCGAACCACGCTCGGCCTGAGCCCTGGTCACCACCTGCACGAACCGCACGGCTGCCGCCTTCACCAGGTCGTCGTGATCGGCAAAAACCGCGATTTCCGGCTTACTCATAGATCACCTTCCCGATTCCGGCCAGTGCCTCGGCGTAGACCTCGTCGGCATCGAGCCGCCGCAGTTCCTCCGCCAGGCAGTCCTTGGTCTCACGACGGGCGAGCGCGAACCGCTGATCGGGCTCGCCGGTCCGCGTCAGGGTCGCGGTGCGGCCCGTCTGCGGACGTTCGATGCCGACCGACACCGACGCGCGGTGCAGGACGACCTTCAACTCTCCGGTCCGACGGTGGATCGGGCACGCCAATTTGGCCGCCAGCCATCCCGCCAGAATGTCGAGCGCGGGTTCTTCGGCCAGCCCCGAAACCGTCACCGATTCGATCGGGTCGTACGGCGGCACGTCGAGTGCCGAGGCCAGCAGCGCCCGCCAGAACGTGATCCGGCTCCACGCCAGATCGGTGTCGCCCGGCGCGTAGGAATCCAGCCGCCGGGTGATCGCCGCACGTGGGTCCGGGGCATAGGTCGAATCGGTGATCCGGCGAATGGCCAAGCGTCCCACCGAATCCCGCGACGGAAACTCCGGTGCGCCGCGCGGCCACCACGCCACCACCGGAGTGTCCGGCAGCAGGAACGGGATGACCACGCTGCTCTCGTTGTTGACCAGCTCGCCCTGCAGTCGCAGCACTATCACCTCGGCCGCCCCGGCGTCGCCGCCGACCCGGATCTGGGCGTCGAGTTTGGTCTCGGAGAACCGGTCGCCGCGCGCGAGCACGATCACGCGACAGGGGTGTTCGCGGCTGGCGTCGTTGGCCGCGTCGATGGCGTCCTCGGCCTCCGAGGAATCCAGCGTGCACACCACCAGCGTGAGCACCCGGCCCATGGCGATCACACCGTTGGACTCGCGCAGGCTGACCAGTCGTTTGGTCACCTCGCGGGTGCTGGTGTCGGGCATGTCGACGATCATGGCCGCCGCCATTCGCGCCCGGTGCGGGCGAGCATTTCGTCGGCCGAGGCCGGACCCCAGGTGCCGGACTCGTATAACTCGGGCTTACCGCCCTCGGCCCAATGATCGAGTACGGGATCGAGGATGCGCCACGCCAATTCGACCTCCTCGTTGACCGGGAACAGTGACGGCTCGCCCAGCAGCACGTCCAGGATGAGCCGCTCGTAGGCCTCGGGCGAGGATTCGGTGAACGATTCGCCGTAGCTGAAATCCATGTTGACGTCGCGGACTTCCATACTGGATCCGGGCACCTTCGAACCGAACCGCATGGTGATGCCCTCGTCCGGCTGCACCCGGATGACGAGCGCGTTCTGGCCCAGCTCCTCGGTCATGGTCTGATCGAAGGGCAGATGCGGGGCCCGCTTGAACATGACCGCGATCTCGGTGACCCTGCGCCCCAGGCGTTTTCCGGTGCGCAGATAGAACGGCACGCCCGCCCAGCGGCGCGTGTCGACGTTCAGCGTGATCGCGGCGTAGGTCTCGGTGCGCGAATGCGGATCGAAACCCTCCTCCTCGGCCAGGCCCACCACGCGCTCGCTGCCCTGCCAGCCGGCCGCGTACTGGCCGCGGGCGGTGGTCTCCTCCAGCGGTTCGACCAGCTTCGTTGCCGAGAGCACCTTGATCTTCTCGATCTGCAGCTGTCGCGGCTGGAAGTTGACCGGATCCTCCATCGCCGTCAGCGCCAGCAGCTGCAGCAGATGGTTCTGGATGACGTCGCGGGCGGCGCCGATGCCGTCGTAATAGCCTGCGCGCCCGCCCAATCCGATGTCCTCGGCCATCGTGATCTGCACGTGGTCGACGAAGTTGGCGTTCCAGATCGGCTCGAACAGTTCGTTCGCGAACCGCAGCGCCAGCAGGTTCTGCACCGTCTCCTTGCCGAGGTAGTGGTCGATACGGAAGACCGTCTCCTCGGGGAACACCCGGTTGACCAGGGCGTTGAGCTCCTGGGCGCTCTGCAGGTCGTGACCGAAGGGCTTCTCGATCACCACCCGCCGCCACGGCTGCGGTTTACCCGGCCCCGGATCCGGCGGCTTCGCCAGCCCGGTGCGCGAAAGCTGTTCCAGCACAATCGGAAACGCGTTCGGCGGAATCGACAGATAAAAGGCGTGGTTGCCGCCGGTGCCGCGTTCGGCGTCCAGCTTCTTGAGCGTCTGCGCGAGCGTGCCGAAGGCGGCGTCGTCGTCGAAGGTGCCCTGCACGAAGCGGATACCTTCCGACAGCTGTTCCCACACCTCCTGCCGGAACGGGGTGCGCGCATGCTCCTTGACCGCCTGGAGGACGACCTGAGCGAAATCCTCGTCGGCGTAATCGCGCCGGGCGAACCCGACCAGCGCGAAACCCGGGGGCAGCAGCCCCCGGTTCGCGAGGTCGTAGATGGCCGGCATCAGTTTCTTGCGTGACAGGTCCCCTGTCACCCCGAAGATCACCATGCTGCACGGGCCGGCGATCCGGGGAAGCCGCTTGTCGCGCTCCTCGCGCAGCGGATTCCCCGGGGCGGCCGTCTTCTTCTGGCCGGCCATCGCGGTCAGTTGCTTCCGGTGCTCTTCAACTCGGCGGTGGTCGCCGTGAGCAGCTCGTCCCACGACTTCTCGAACTTCTCGACACCTTCGCGCTCGAGGACGGCGAACACGTCGTCGAGATCGACTCCGACGCCGGTGAGCGCGTCGAACACACCCTGCGCGTCGGCCGCCGTGCCCGACACCGTGTCCCCGCGCAGTTCGCCGTGGTCGGCGAACGCCTCGAGGGTCTTCTCCGGCAGCGTGTTGACCGTATTCGGCGCCACCAGCTCGGTGATGTACATGGTGTCGGGGTAGTCCGGGTTCTTCACGCCCGTCGACGCCCACAGCGGCCGCTGCCGATTACCACCGGACGAGGCCAGATGCGAGTAGGTCGAGGTGTGGTCACCCCCGTCGAACACGTCCTGATAGGCGGCATAGGCCAAGCGCGCGTTGGCGATTCCGGCCTTACCGCGCAAGGCCAGCGCCTCGTCCGAACCGATCTGCTCGAGCCGCTTGTCGATCTCGGTGTCCACGCGGGAGACGAAGAACGACGCGACCGAATGGATGCGGGCCAGGTCGTGGCCGGCGATGCGCGCCTTGCGCAGGCCGTCCAGATAGGCGCCCATCACGCTGAGGTAGCGCTGCACCGAGAAGATCAGCGTGACGTTGACGCTGATCCCTTCGGCGATCACGCGCGTGATCGCGGGCAGGCCCTCCTCGGTGGCCGGAATCTTGATGAACAGATTCGGCCGATCGACGATCTTCCACAGCTCGACCGCCTGCGCGACGGTCTTGTCGGTGTCGAAGGCCAGTCGCGGGTCGACCTCGATCGAGATCCGGCCGTCCACGCCGCCGGTCGCGTCGAAGACCTCGGCCAGCACGTCGCAGGCCGAGCGGACGTCGTCGGTGGTGATCGTGCGGATGGCGGCGTCGGCGTCGGCGCCCTGGGCGGCCAGCTCCTTGACCTGGTCGTCGTAGGCGTGGCCCTCGCTCAGGGCCGCCTGGAAGATGGTCGGGTTGGTGGTCACGCCGACGATGCTGCGGGTGGCGACGAGGTCGGCGAGATTGCCCGAGCGGATCCGGTTGCGTGACAGATCGTCGAGCCACACCGACACGCCTGCGCGAGACAGTGCGGCGAGATTCTCGTTCTGTGCCATTGGTTATCCCTTCACCTTGTCGAGTGAGCGCTTCGCGGCATCGACGACGGCTTCGGCGGTGATGCCGAATTCGCGGAACAGGGTCTTGAAGTCGGCCGAAGCACCGAAGTGCTCGATCGAGACGTTCTCACCGTCGCTGCCGGTGAAGCGGTGCCACGGCATCGCGATACCGGCCTCGACCGTGACGCGGGCGGTGATCTGCGGCGGCAGCACCTCGTCGCGGTAGGACTGTTCCTGCGCATCGAACCATTCCACGCACGGCATGGACACCACCCGGGTGCCGATGCCCTGCTCCTCCAGCGTAGTGCGCGCGGCGACGGCGAGCTGAAGTTCGGAACCGGTGGCGATCAGGATCACCTGCGGTGTGCCGGTGGAGGATTCGGCCAGGATGTAGCCGCCGCGGGAGACGCCCTCGTAGCTGGTGCCCTCCAGGGTGGGCACGTCCTGGCGGGTCAGCGCCAGCGCCGACGGGCCGTCGGTGTGCGGGTGGTCGGCCGGCACGAAATGCGAATGCTGCTCGGCGCTTTCGAGCTCCAGGATGGTGCGCCACGCGTACACGGTCTCGTTGGCGTCGCCGGGGCGGACCACGTTCAGGCCCGGGATGGCGCGCAGCGCGGCGAGGTGCTCGATCGGCTGGTGGGTCGGGCCGTCCTCACCCAGGCCGATGGAGTCGTGGGTCCAGACGTAGATGGCCGGCACGCGCATGAGCGCGGCCAGCCGGACCGCCGGGCGCATGTAGTCGGAGAACACCAGGAAGGTGCCGCCGTAGGGCCGGGTCGGGCCGTGCAGGGCGATGCCGTTGAGAATCGAACCCATCGCGTGCTCGCGCACACCGAAGTGCAGGGTGCGGCCGTAGGGCTCGGCCTTCCACATCCCCGTGGAGATCGACGCCGGGCCGAAGCTCGGCACGCCGGGCATGGTGGTGTTGTTCGATTCGGCCAGGTCGGCCGAACCGCCCCACAGCTCCGGGAGCACCGGGGCCAGCGCGGCCAGGACCTTGCCCGAGGCCTTACGGGTGGCCATGCCCTTGGCGTCGGGCTCGAACGAGGGGAGGCCCTCGGTCCAGCCCTTCGGCAGCCGGCGCTCGCGCAGCCGGTCGAACAGCTCCTTGTTCTCCGGGTTGGCCTGCGCCCACGCGTCGAACTGCTCCTGCCAGGCGGCGCGGGCCGACTTGGCGCGTTCGGCGGCGTTGCCGCGGGTGTGGGCGATGACCTCGTCGTCGACGACGAAGCTCTGGCCCGGATCGAAGCCCAGGATCTCCTTGGTGGCGGCGACCTCGTCGGCGCCCAGCGCGGCGCCGTGCGCGGCGCCGGTGTTCATCTTGTTCGGCGCGGGATAGCCGATGATCGTGCGCAGCAGGATGAACGACGGCTTGTCGGTGACGGCCTTGGCGGCCTCGATCGCCTCCAGGATGCCGGTGACGTTCTCACCGCCCTCGACGACCTGCACGTGCCAGCCGTAGGCGCGGTAGCGCTCGGCGGTGTCCTCGGTCAGCGCGATGGACGTGTCGTCCTCGATGGAGATCCGGTTGTCGTCGTAGAAGACGATCAGATTGCCCAGCTGCTGCGTGCCGGCCAGCGAGGAGGCCTCCGAGGTGACGCCCTCTTCGATATCGCCGTCGGAGGCGATGACGTAGACGAAGTGGTCGAACGGGCTGGCGCCGGTCGCGGCGGACGGGTCGTAGAGACCGCGCTCGCGGCGGGCCGCCATCGCCATGCCGACCGCCGAGGCCAGGCCCTGGCCGAGCGGGCCGGTGGTGATCTCCACGCCCCTGGTGTGGCGGAACTCCGGGTGGCCCGGGGTCAGCGAACCCCACTTGCGCAGGTGCCTCAGGTCGTCGAGCTCCAGGCCCAGTCCCGACAGGTACAGCTGGATGTACTGGGTCAGGCTGGAATGCCCGCACGACAGGATGAACCGGTCGCGGCCCGTCCAGTCCGGATCGCTCGGGTCGTAGCGCAGGACCCGCTGGTAGAGGGTGTAGGCCAGCGGCGCCAGGCTCATCGCGGTGCCGGGGTGGCCGTTGCCGGCGGCCTGCACCGCGTCGGCGGCCAGGACACGGACGGTGTCGACGGCTCTGGTGTCCAGTTCGGTCCAGTCGGCCGGATGTGCGGGCTGGGTGAGGGCGCGGATGTCGTCTGTGACTGACACGACCGAGGTTCTCCTGACCTTCTCGTGTGTGTACAACGGCTGCTTGCGGGCTGTACCCACTACCCTAGAGGTCGCCTGATCGCCGCGAGTGGGGAACCCTTCGCCCGCACCCCGTGCGGGTGCGCGGGATTACGGTGAATGATGACAGCCGCCGAGGTGCTGAGCCGAACCTATTCCGCACAGCGGCCGACGGCGGATATGTGACGTGGCACTCGCGTCGGGACCGGCCGGGGCCGATCGCCTGCGGCACGGGCGCTTTCGCGGCGGGTGGGTGCCGGAGCACAACACGCGGGGGTCTACCATCGTCTGTAGTAGAGGCTGCGCCGCCCGCGCCGCGCTCTGCGGTGACAGCGGAAACGGCTGCGCGCGGGAGGCCCGCCACGCCGCCGAAACCGTTGCTTCCCTACCGGATCGATGCACCACCTGCGAGGAGAGACAGTGCGGATTGGGCAACAGCCGGGTGATGCGCATGGCTCCTCCGCGACGGCGCTCGCCGACCGTGTCCAGGGCAGCGGCCCGCTGTCGAAGCTGACCCGCCGGGTACTCGCCTACATCGCGCTGACGAAACCGCGGGTCATCGAACTGCTGCTGGTGGCCACCATCCCGACGATGCTGCTGGCCGACCGTGGCCATGTCGACATCCGGCTGATCGTGGCCACCCTGTTCGGGGGCTGGATGGGTGCGGCCAGTGCCAACACCCTCAACTGTGTCGCCGACGCCGATATCGACAAGGTCATGAAGCGCACGTCGAAGCGTCCGCTGGCGCGCCAGGCGGTGCCGACCCGCAACGCGTTCGTCTTCGGTGTCGCTCTCGGTGCCGGCTCGTTCGCGTGGCTGTGGTGGCAGGCGAATCTGCTCTCGGGCCTGCTCGTGGTCGCGACGATCCTGTTCTACGTCTTCGTCTACACCCTCGGCCTCAAACGCCGGACCTCGCAGAACGTGGTGTGGGGCGGCGCGGCGGGCTGTATGCCCGCACTGGTCGGCTGGTCGGCGGTCACCGGAACCATCGGCTGGCCCGCGGTCGCGCTGTTCGCGGTCATCTTCTTCTGGACGCCGCCGCACACCTGGGCGCTGGCCATGCGCTACAAGGACGACTACCGCGCGGCCGGCGTGCCGATGCTGCCGGTGGTGGCGACCGAACGCGCGGTGACCAAGCAAATCGTCATCTACACCTGGCTGACGGTGCTCGCCACCCTGGCGCTGATTCCGGCGACAGGTGTCGTGTACGCGGCGGTCGCCATCGTCGCCGGTGCCTGGTTCCTGCTGATGGCGCATCAGCTGTACTCCGGCGTGCGCCGGGGGGCGTCGGTCAAGCCGCTGCGGCTGTTCCTGCAGTCCAACAACTACCTCGCCGTGGTGTTCTGCGGTCTGGCCGTGGACTCGGTGCTCGGCTGGCACACCATCGGCTCGACGCTGTTCGGCTGAGATCGCTGCGGGCCCGGCCCTGGGCCCGCAATCCGCCACATCGAATAGACGCGCGCCTCACCGGTAATCCGATCCGGTAGGCGGTCCCTATGCGCCGCGCTTCCGGGGTGGGGAGTCGAGCTGTCGGGCCACCTACGCCCGTAGTGTCCGGCGGCCCGTAGGTTCGCGACTCAGGGGCAGCCGGGCTGGAACGGGTAGCACGCGTGCCCGGGCGTCGAGGGCGGCACGGTGCGCTCCGGCGCCGGGGTGTAATGCGAGGTGGTCGTCGTGGTGGTGCGGCCGGAAGCTGGAGCGTGGCTGGGGCCGGACCCGGACCCGCCGCCCGCGGTACACATGGCCGCCAACGCCAGCACGACGACCAGAACGCCCAGCAGAACCAGTGGCACCAGGCTGCGGTTGCGGTTGCGCCGAGGCGGAGCCGCGGGCGGGCGCGGATCGAAGGGCACCGAATAGGGTTGCTGGTTCTGCCCGTAGGCCGGCGCCGGCCCTGCAGGAACCGGACCGGCCGCGGCGACGGGCTGGGGGACCGGACCGGGCGCGGGCTGCGGCGCCGGATTCGGGCGAGCCATCGATACCGGCGCACCACCCGGCGACATCGGGGCAGCGGCGGCGACCGGGACACCGGCCGGACCCCGCCCGGGAATCGGCGCCCCCGCCGGCGGTGTGGGGCCACGGGACGGGACGGGGGTCGGCGGCGGGGGAGTGCGGTCCAGCCGCGCGGGAAAGCCCTCCGCGGTGAGATCGGAATGGGTTGCGGCCGCGGCGAATCCGATCGCGGCCAATGCCTGGCCGACCTGCGTCGCATCCCAGGTGTCGGGTGCGTCCGCGGGGATCCGGCTGAAGTAGTTGCGCAACGCCGCGGGCCCGTCGCCGAGAACGACATCGATCCCGTCCGGGAGATCACCCTTGTCCAATGCGACCCGGCTGCTCAACTGCGGCATGACCAGCACCATGCCGGTCACCCCGACCCGCTCCCGGCCGGGCGCACCGCGCAGCAGCTCGGCCATCTCACCGGTGCGGGCGCGGATCTCGGTCATCGGTTCGGTGCCGGCCTCGGTTCCGGCCAGCGGCGCGATGCGGTCGTCGATGGTCCAGGGCCGGTAACCGGAGACGGTGAGCGTGCCGCTCGCCCGTTCGGTGAAGTCCTTGATCACGACGACCACGCAGGTCTTCGGCGTCCAGACGATCGCATCGGCGGCACCGGCCGCGACCACCGCGATACCGGGTAACGCGTGCGCGCCGGTCCAGGTCTTCAGCCAGTTCGCCACCGTCCGTTCGGAATTGGACAGCCGCGACGGGTCGTCGTTGCGAACCTTCACCAACATCTGGATCAACCCCTGACCGATGCCTGTTCTGCCGGCCGCCCCGAGCGACCGCCCGACCACCGTACGACGGTACGGCGAAGCGGGCGAATCGGCTTGGGCGGCAGCACAGATCATCCACCATCGGCGTGGCCGGGTCGTCGGCGGGTCACCCCTGCCGATGCCATGCCAGATATCCGTCCGGTCGCACCTGTACCCGGGTGCCCGGGGTGGCCGCGTAGTCGATGAAAGCATGACCGTCGACCGCGATCAATTGGCCGGGGCCTGGACGGTGGCCGGGCGCGACGATCGAATACGCCCGGACCCCGGTATCTTCCGTGGTCTCGACCGGAGCACCGAATGTCAAACGGGTCGCGTGCGGGCCTCGGAACAGGTCGAACAGCCGTAGCGCGCTGCCGTCACCGCGTCGGAGCGGGGCGTCGGGCGCGCGATCGCCGGCAGTGAGTCCGGCGGCCTCGGCCGTGCGCCGATAGCTGATGTCGAGTTGGTGGGTCTCGGCGCCGCGGTGCATCGCGTCCTCGTGTCCCGCCAGGTGTTTGCCGAGCAGCGCCGTACTCAGGCCGAGTACCCGCTGTGCCACACCGCGGCGTTCGGGCTCGTAGGTATCGAGCGGGCCGGGATCGCCGACCAACGCGGCGGCCAGCTTCCAGCCCAGGTTGTAGGCGTCCTGTATGCAGGTGTTCATCCCCTGCCCGCCGGTGGGTGGATGCACGTGCGCGGCATCACCCGCCAAGAACACCCGCCCGGACCGGAACCGCTGCGCCAGCCGGATATTCGGCCGCCACACCGTGGACCACACCGGCTCCCCGACGCTGAGATCGGTGCGCCCGCTCACCCGGTCCAGCTGTTCCTGCAGCACCCCGCGCGTGGGCCGGGGGTCGTCGCCGAGCGGAGCCGCGAACTGGAACAGCCGGCCGCCGGGCAGCAGCGTCAGCGCGACACCCGACGTGGGCGTGTCGGCCGAGGCGAACCAATAGCCGAAATCGTGGTCCAGCGCGTCGACCCGGACGTCGCCGAGCAGCATGCGGATCGACTCGTCGGTGGTCCCCTCGAACGGAATCCCCAGTGTGCGCCGCACCGTTCCGGCGCCACCGTCCGCGCCGATCAGATACTGCGCCGCGACATACTCGGTGCCGCCCGGTCCGGCCAGGGCGGCCCGCACCGCGTCGGTGTCCTGGGTGAAATCGACCAGGGCGGTGCCGAATTCGACCCGGACGCCGAATTCGGCGAGACGTTCCCGCAGCAGTCGCTCGGTGTCGGATTGGCCCAGCACCCACGGATTCGGATACGGCACGGCCGGGCTCGGCTTGCGCGGTTCGCTCATCCGGCGTTCGGCCACCGGCGTGCCGTCGGACGTGAGCAGGCCGGCAGTCCTAAGCAGCGGTCCGCGGACACCGAACAGGCACTCGAGGACGCCGCGCGCCGGCTGTTCGCCGAGCGGGGTTATCTGAACACCAAGATCACCGACATCACCGCGGCGGCCGGGCGGTCGGCGGGATCGTTCTACAACCACTTCGCAGGGAAGGAACAGCTACTTCAGGCGCTGCTGGAAGACTTTGCCGCCGAAGGGGATACGTCGGCCGAGGCGAGTGCGCACGATCCGGATTTCACCAAGCCGAGCGCCGTCGAATTCCATATCGAGCAGTACTGGACCTTCGCTCGCCGGAATTGGCCGGTACTCCGCGCGGTGACGCAGGCGGCGCTGGTTGACGAGGAATTCGCGCGGCTGGCGAGTAGTTTCACGGCCGGCCAGTTCGAGGAGGTCGTCGACCACGTCGACGGTTTCGACGCGGCCGGACTCCGCCTGCCCAGTTCTCCGGACGTCAGCGTGGCGATGATGTTCCTCCTGATCCGCGCGCTGCTGGAGGCGGTCGAGGAGGGCGTGGTCGCCGTCGACGACGAGCAGGCGGTGGCCGGGCTGACCCGATTCGTCTACCGGCGGCTCACCGGCCGCGACTACCGACCGCTCACGGCACCAGCACGATCGACCCGGTGGTCTTGCGGGCCTGCAGATCTCGATGTGCCTGCGCGGCCTCGGCAAGGGGATATTGCGCGCCGATCCGCACCCGCAGCGTCCCGTCCGCGACGGCGTCGAGGACATCGCCTGCGCGCCAAGTCAATTCGGCGCGATCGCGGGTGTAGTGGGCCAGTGTCGGGCGCGTGACGAACAGTGAACCGGCCGGATTGAGCCGCTGCAGATCGAACGGCGGCACCTGACCGCTGGCGGCGCCGAACAGCGCCAGCATGCCGCGGATGCGCAGTGCCGCCAGGCTCGCCTCGAACGTCGCCGCGCCCACTCCGTCGTAGACCGCGGCCACCCCGACCCCGTCGGTGAGGTCGCGTACGCGCTGGGCGAGATCGTCGCCGTAGCGCAGCACATGTGCGGCGCCGGCCTCGCGGGACAACTCTTCCTTCGCGTCGGTGGACACCGTGGTGATCACCCGGATATCGCGGGCGGCGGCCAGCTGGGTCAGCAGGAGCCCGACGCCGCCGGCGCCGGCGTGGACTAGAATCGTCTCGCCCGGCTGCGGCGTGTAGACCGATTCGATCAGGTAGTGCGCGGTCATGCCCTGCAGCAGCGCCGAGGCCGCCACCGCCGGCGGCACCCCGTCCGGCACGGCCACCGCCACCGCCGCATTCACCGCGACCTTCTCCGCATAACTTCCGGGGGCGGCGGCCCACGCGACCCGATCGCCGACGGTGAATTCGGTCACCTCGGAACCGACTTCGGCGACCACACCCGTGCCCTCGGAACCCGGGATGTAGGGCACCTCCTGCGGATAGGTTCCGGTGCGGATATAGGTGTCGATGAAATTGACACCGGCCGCCTCGGTATCGACGAGCAGCTGGTTCGGCCCGATGACCGGATCGTCGACCTCGGTCGCGACGAGAACTTCGGGACCGCCGTGTTCGCTGACCTGAATGGCGCGCATGGCTTTCAGTTCTACACCCCCTCGCGCCACGAACACCGGTAGGGCGGTCGGGCCGTCCCTACCGGACGGTAAACTCCACGCCATGAGCGAAACCGCCACCGCGGCCCCGGTCACGCCGTCGTCCGCCGTCATCGAGTCGGTCAAGAAGTTCGTCGCCGCCCACGGTGGTTCGGGTACGGCCGTACTGCAGCCGATCGGGCGCATCGGGGTCCGCATCACCCTCGTCGGCGCCGACGGCGTGCTCGGCGATCGAGTCGTCGCGGATCTGGCCACCGCCAAGGCGGTCGTCGAGGCCGTCGACGGCCTCGCCGAAACCGAGCACTGGGATCGCGATCTGAGTTCGGTCGCCACCCCGGCGAAGGGACACTGGGCGCGGATGGCCGGCTGGGTCGCCCACCAGGCCCGGTTCCCGAAGGCGCGCAACGAGAACTGAGATGGCTCTGCGGCATCGGCTGATCGCCGCCGCGACGGCCGGTGCGGCCGCGGTCCTGACGATGATCGCCCCGGCGCGCGCCGAGGATCCCGCGGCCCTGCGGGTCTGCACCACCGGTGACTACCCGCCCTATTCGGTGACCGACGGCCACGGCGGCTACCGCGGCATCGACGTCGACCTGGTCCGCGATATGGCGCAGCTGCTGGGGCGCCCGCTGCGATTCGTGCCGACCACTTGGGCCTCGATGGGCAGCGATTTCTCGGCGCACGCCTGCGATCTCGCGGTCGGCGGAATATCCGACGCCGCGGCCCGGCGCGCCTACGCCGACTTCTCGCTGAGCTACGGCACCGACGGCAAGACCCCGATCGTGCGTGCCGCCGACGCCGGGAAGTACGCGACGATCGAGCAGATCGATCAACCCCAGGTGCGGGTGATCGTCAACCGCGGCGGCACCAACGAACAGTTCGCCCGCGCCCGTTTCCCGCATGCGCAGCTGACGGTATGGCCCGACAACGTCACCATTTTCGATCAGATCACCGCCGGTCGCGCGGACGTCTTCGTCACCGATTCGGTGGAGGGTCGCTATCGCGTGCGGCAGCATCCCGACCTGCGGGTCCTGCATCCGGAGACACCGTTCGACTCCTTCGGCAAGGTGTTCCTGCTGCCGAAGAACGATATGCCGACCGCGCTGACGGTGAACGCCTGGCTGGCGAGTCAGCTGGCCACCGGGGGAGTCGACCGGCGTGTCGCGGAATGGATCGGGCCGCACGCCACCGCGTGAGCGACGCCCGACCATAATCGACGGGGTGACGGATAAAGCGGCGAGCCGAACCGCGGTGCTGGTCTGTCAGGGCCGGGCAGTGGCCGACGGGCGACTGGCGGTCGGGCGATTCTCGGATCCCATTGCGGCGCAACTACTTCACGACGACGAACGGGCGGCCGTGCGGCGCGCCCGAGCCGAGCATCCCCCCGGCGGCTGGCGGGAGCGGCTCGAATACGAGATGCTCACCGCCACGGCCGCCGTCCTCGCGACCCGCACCGTCGTCATCGACGAGGCGATCCGCGAGGCGTCCGCCGCGCAGCTGGTGCTTCTCGGCGCCGGACTCGACGGGCGGGCCTGGCGGACCGACGACCCCGCGGCCGACGTATTCGAGGTGGATCATCCTGCCTCGCAACGGGATAAGCGCGAACGGGTGGGCACCCTGGTGCCGGTCGCGAAGTCGCTGACCTATGTGCCGGTGCAATTCGGCCGCGACGACCTGGGAGCGCGACTGACCGAGGCGGGCCATCGCGCGGAGGCGACGACCACGTGGGTGTGGGAGGGGGTCCTGCCGTATCTGACGCAGCCGCAGGTCGAATCGACGCTGGCCGTCGTCGCCGCCCGCAGCGCGCCCGGCAGCCGGCTGATCGCGACCTATCCCACCCCGAACCGCCTCGCCGGACTGGGCCGTGCCGGTATGCGCCTGTTCAGCAAGCTGTCCGGTGGCCGGGATCCGCTCGCGGACGAACCGCACGTATCGGCGTGGTCGCCGGCGGATATGGCCGCGCTGACAACGCGTTACGGGCTCACCGTCACCGCCGATGTGGAGCTGATCGAGGCGGCGCGCCGGCTCGGCGTAACGGCCCGCCAGTCCCGTGCCTACGGATTGGGGCAGGCGCTGATCGCCGACCGCGCCTGACCGCGATCAGCCGCAGCAGCCGCCCCCGCAGCAACCGCCGCCGGTCGGCGCGGGCGGTGCGGCGGCCGACCCCGCGGCCTTACCGGTCAACGCGACCGTGGTGAGCAGTTTGACGGTGTCGCTGTGGCCACCCGGGCAGAGAGCCGGGTCGCCGGATTCGCTCATCGGCCGGGTCAGTTCGAACGATTCCGTACATTCCCGGCAGCGGTAGGCGTAGGTCGGCATGAGGAAATTATGTCGCGTCCCCGGCGGACCGGATCGCCAGGGTCCGGCCAGGTTCGCTCGATATCCGGCCGTGATCGTCGGTGAGCGCCCGGCCTGGGTGGGCCGTGACCGCATCATCTGCCTCCCTCATTCCGGTATCCGAGCCGCCCGGCCGTGTTACTGTCCTGGACACATGTCCGGCATTGTGTCCGGGTGAAGGGAGTCCGCGGATGACGGCAATGGCGGAGGTCGTGGTGGACGCCGAGCGGATCACCCCACAGTGGTTGAGCCGGGCGCTGTCGACGCCGGTGCGCGCGGTCACCGCGACGCCGGTGGGCACCGGGCAGATGGGTTCGGTGTTCCGGCTCGAGATCGACGGCGAATCGGCGCCCGCGCGGTTGATGGCGAAACTGCCCGCCGCCGACCCGGCCGCGCGTGCCATGGTCGCGGGCGCTTATCGGCAGGAGATCCGCTTCTACCGCGAGATCGCACCCACCGTCTCGGTGCGGGTGCCCACCTGCCATTTCGCCGAATTCGCCGGTGACGGAGCGGAATTCACCCTGCTGCTCGACGATCTCGCGCCGGCGCGCCAGGGCGATCAGATCGCGGGATGCACGGTGGCGCAGGCGAACGCGGCGGTCCGGAATCTGGCGGGACTGCACGGTCCCCGCTGGTGCGATCCCGGCCTGTCCGCGATCGAAGGGCTGAACTTCAACGGTGCGGCCGAGGCGCAGGCCCTGTCGGAGTTGTACGGTCCGGCGACGGAGATCTTCCTCGAGCGCCTGGGAGAGCGGCTGTCCCCGGCCGACCGCGACACCTTGCGCGCCTGTGTTCCCGGCATCGCCGACTGGCTGCTGGCGGCGCCCGATCGTTTCGCGCCGGTCCACGGCGACTACCGCTTGGACAATCTGATGTTCTCCGAGGACAGTGGCGAGGTCGAGGTGTGGGCGCTGGACTGGCAGACGCTCGGTCTCGGATTGCCGGCGCGTGATCTGTCGTATTTCGTCGCCACCGGTCTCGAACCGGACCTCCGGCGGGCGCACGAGGACTCCATCATCGAAACCTATTGGCGCGCACTGTGTTCCTACGGCGTCGGCGATTACACACTGGATCAGTGCCGGCGCGACTACGGTTTCGCCCTGGTGCAGGGGCCGCTGGTCGCGGTGTTCGGCGCTGCCTACGGCACGGTCACGCCGCGCGGGGACGAGATGTTCGCCGCGATGGTGCGTCGCAGTTGCGCCGCGATCCGCGATTGGGACGCACTCGATCGGACACCGGCGTAGTGCACTTGCTCAGCGGAGGCGGGAGTTCGCGCGGCCGGGCTTGACGACGGCGGCGCGCCCCGGTTCAGGCGGCGCGGGCGGCTGCTTCGGGGGCGGGCGCGGTGACCTGTTCGCGGGTGCGCATCGAGGCCCACAACGCGGCCGTCGCGACGATGCACGCGGTGGCGCCGCCGACGTGCACGACCACCAGCGCGGCGGGAACGTGTGTGAAGTACTGGACGATGCCGACGAGCGCCTGGGCGCAGACCGTGGCGATCACCACGATCAGGCGTATCCGGATCGCGCGGGTCATCCCCACCGCGGCCAGTCCGAAGCCGAGGCCGACGAGCAGCGCCAGATACGCCACGAGCAATTCGGCGTGGGCGTGCACCAGGGTGACGATCTCGATCTGCAGGCGCGCCACCGGCCGTTCGGTGCTCTTGTCTCCGGCGTGCGGTCCGGCGCCGGTGACCAGGGTGCCCGCGATGAGTGTGCCGGTCATCGCGACCGCGCTCAGTGCGGTCAGCCAGCGCAGGGGTGCCGGGACCTGCACGACGTCGACCCCGTCGTCGGGTTCGCCGACCTTGGCGAACAGCAGCGTCGCCAGCCACACCATCAGCATCGAGGCCAGCAGGTGGACCGACACCGTCCACCACAGCAATCCGCTGCGCACGGTGATTCCGCCGATCACGGCCTGCAGCACGGTGCCGCCGGGCATCAGCCAGGCATAGACGACGACCTCGCGCCGCCGCCGGGCGCGTACCACGGCGAGCACGATCAGCGCCGCGCACAGTGTCACCGCGAAGGTGAGCATGCGATTGGAGAATTCGACCGCCTGGTGGAGCGCCGGAACTTCGGCGTGGGCGGTGGGGGTGAAACTGCCGGGGAAGCACTGCGGCCAGGTCGGGCAGCCCAGGCCGGAGGAGGTGACGCGCACGATCGCGCCCGTCACGGAGATGCCCGCTTGGGACAGGATCACCGCCAACGCGAAGATGCGCTGCACCCGCAGGGAGGGCAGCGGCAGAAAGTCGACCAGTCGCACAAACGCGCGTGACAGCACGAAACGATGGTAGACGCAGCCGGATCCGCGCCCGCACCGGGGCTACTACGTTGTGTCGTTGCCGTCACACCCGGGTCGGGTCCGGTGATTCAGTCGAAGCGGAACCAGCGCGTCGCGAGCCAGCCCGTCACCGCGCCCCACACCACGAGCACCGCGATGCCGTACCAGTCCACGCTGGTGTGCAACGCCTGGTCCAGTGCCTCGGCCAGCGCTCCGGAGGGGATCAGTCGCGCGATCAGCGTCACCGCGTGCGGGAGGTTGTCGGAAGCGAAGACCAGGCTCGCCACTCCCAGCATCACGAACCACAGGATGTTGGCGAGCGCGAGCACGATCTCGGCCTTGAGGGTGCCGCCCAGCAGCAGTCCCATCGCGACGAATGCGGCGGTGCCCAGCATGATGACGAACGCGCCCAGCAGCAGGCCGCCGATCGAGGGCCGCCAGCCCAGTGCGACCCCGATCAGGCCGAGCAGAACCGATTGCAGGACCACCACGATCAGCACCGCCGCGCATTTGCCGCCGACGATGCCCCAGCGCGGTAATGCCGTGGCGCCCAAGCGTTTCAGCGCACCGTAGCGGCGGTCGAAGCCGACCGCGATGGCCTGGCCGGTGAACGCGGTGGACATGATGGCCACCATCATCACCGCCGGCACGATCCGGTCGACCTTGTGGTGTTCGCCGAGGCTCGAGCCCAGCGGCAGCAGAGTCAGCCCGATCAGCAGCGTGATCGGGATGAACATGGTGAGCAGGAGCTGTTCGCCGTTGCGCAGCAACAGGATCAGTTCCATGCGGGTCTGCGCGGTCAGCATCGCCAGGCGCGGGGCCGGCCGCGGTGCGGGGCTGAAGGTGCCGGGGGTGAAACGAGGGGCGGTCCGGGTCATCCGCGCAGCTCCCGTCCGGTCAGTTCGAGGAACACATCCTCCAGGCGGCGCTGGTCGATGCGAATGTCGGTGGGCAGCACGTCGATTCGCGCGCACCAGGCGGTCACGGTGGCCAGCACCTGCGGGGTGATGTCGCCGCACAGCAGATAGGAGCCGGGCGCGGTCTCGCTGGGCGCGAACCCTTCCGGCAGTGCGTTCTCCAGCAGCGACAGGTCGAGTTTCGGCGGCGCGCTGAAACGTAGTTGGCCTTCCGCGCCGGCGGAGGTCACCTCGGCCGGGGTGCCGGCGGCGACGATGCGGCCGTGATCGATGATCACCAGCCGGTCGGCCAGCTGTTCGGCCTCGTCCATCATGTGCGTGGTGAGCAGAATGCCGACGCCGTCGCGGCGCAGCGCATCGATCAGCTCCCACACCAGATGCCGGGCCTGCGCGTCCATTCCGGCCGTGGGCTCGTCGAGGAAGACCAGCTCGGGTCGCCCCACCAGCGCGCACGCGAGCGCGAGGCGCTGCTGCTGACCACCGGAGAGCCGCCGATACGGGGTCCGGCGAGCGTCGCGCAGGCCGAGGGTGTCGAGCAGCCATTGCGGATCGAGCGGATCGGCGGCGTAGGAGGCGACCAGATCGAGCATCTCGCCGGCCCGCGAACCCGGATAGGCCCCGCCGCCCTGCAGCATCACACCGATGCGCGGGCGCAGGCGATCCGAATCGGCGACCGGATCCAGCCCGAGCACTCGCACCGAACCGGCGTCGGGGGAGAGGAACCCCTCACACATTTCGACTGTGGTGGTCTTCCCGGCGCCGTTGGGCCCCAGCAGCGCCAGCACCTCCGCACGTCCGACCTCGAAAGCGATCCCGTCCACGGCGGTGGTGTCGCCGTAGCGTTTCACAACACCGTCGATACAGACAGCGGGTTCCGAGGCTGCGCTCACGATGAGACACCGTATGCCGGGCCCGGCTGTGACGGAGCAGACACCCCTGTCCGGTTACGCCAGGGCAGCAGGTTCCGGGTCACCGCGATGAATCCGAGCGCGACGATGACCACGGCGACCGCCGCCTCGATGATCTGGAAGACCCCGAAATCCGCGCCGCGCGGCATCAGGATCACGCTCACGACCGCGGAGAACACCACGGCGGGGACCCGGAACGCGGGAGTGGTCGCCCACGCCGCGAGCGGCATGATCGCCCACAGCAGATACCACGGCTGTACGACCGGGAACAGCAGCACTATCGCCGCGAGCGACACACCCATCGCGCCGACCGGCTGCAACCGCCCGGTCCACGTGGCGATGAGCATGCGCATGGTGATCAGCGCCGCCACGACCGCGGCGATCGGGCGGGTAATGCTCAGCAGCGCGGTGGTGTGGTCGCCCAGTCCCAGCAGCACGCCGCCGAATCCGGTGACGATGCCGACCGCCGTGGGTAGCGACATCCAGCTGCGCACGGTGCTGGCGGCATTGAGGGTGTGTGTCCAGCCGAAACCGAGCCCGGAGGTGTAACTGACGAACAACGTGGTGACCACGGTGATCGCGCCGAGGACCGCCGCGGCGGCCAGCAACGGCCGCCAGCCGCGCCCCCAGCGCCGGGCCAGGGCCATACCGACGAATCCGAGCGCGATGATCGAGGGGATCTTCACCGCCGACGACAGCGTGATCACCACCGCGCCGAAGGTCAGCAGGAGCCAGCCGCGCTGGTCGAACCCGCCCAGCCCGGATGTGTGCTCGGTGGCCAGCGCGCGCAGGCAGAACTCCACCCCGGCCAGCATCAGGCCCAGCATCAAGGCTTCGTTGTGCACGCCGCCGACCAAATGGAACAGCACCAGCGGATTGGCCGCGCCCAGCCACAGCGCGCTGACCGGCGCGACTCCGCAGCGCCGCGACAGCCGCGGCAGCGCCCAGACGATCAGAGCCACCCCGGCCAATGCCAGCAACCGATGCGCCCATACGCCGACGATGATGTTGTCGCCGGTCACATGGGCGATCCCGCGGCCCATCCAGACGAACAGCGGTCCGTACGGGGCGGGAGTGTCGCGCCAGATGTTGGGCACGTTGTAGGTCAGCACGTTATGAAGGCCCAGGCCGGTGGCCGGGCCGACGGCGTACGGATCGAGGCCGCGGGCCGCGATCTCGCCCTGCGCCAGATACGAATAGACATCGTTGGAGAACAGCGGCGGCGCCACCGACAGCGGGATGATCCACAGCAGCAGCGTGCGATCCAGCTGCGAGCGGCTGAGCCGATGGACGGGGGAGCCGCCGAAACCGCCGACCGCGAAGCGGCCGAGCAGCAGCCACGCCATCACGACGAAGACCGTGCCGATCATGCACAGCGCCAGCGACGAGGTCTGCCAGCGTGCGAAGACGCCGATCACCCGGACACCGGAGACCGGATTCTGCAGTACCGGCTGGGCGGCGACGCCCAGCGCGCTGATCGCCATGAGCACCGAGCCGGTGGCGCCGAGCAGCCGAATTCGTTTGAACTGCGCGGTTTCCCGGCTGTCCAGCCCCGGCGCGTCGGCTTCGACGGTGTGTAGTACCGCGATGGTGTGATCGGCGGGCGGGACGTCCAGGCCCAGGGCCCGGCGTCCGATCTCGATGCTCCTACGCCATGCGCCTTCCACAACCGCCACGGAGGTCAAGCGTAGCCGGGGTGGGAGCCGCGGCCGTCGCAACGTCGCGGCGCGGGCCGTGACATATTGCACCGGCGGTCGATGCCCAGGTCGGAGCCGCATCCGGCTGCGATTCAGGGCACCCTTACTAGAATGCGGGAAATAATTCCGTCACACTGATGTTGTGAAAACCGTGGGTTTGCGGGAGAACGAGGTGAATACCGAGCGTCAGCAGGGCGCCCGGCCTTCCGCTGCGCCCGCGGCCGCCGGTGAGGGGCATACTCGCGCGGCCGTCGTCCAGCTGCTGCTGGAGGAGGGGCCGATCACCGCGACGGCCATCGGGCAGCGGCTGGGTCTGAGCCCGGCCGGCGTGCGTCGTCATCTCGACGCGCTGATCGAATCCGGCGAGGCCCGGGCCATGCGCTCGGCGCCGTGGCAACAGCAGGGCCGCGGTCGTCCCGCCAAGCAGTTCCAGCTGACCGCGGCCGGTCGCGGTCGGCTCGGCCACGCCTACGACGATCTGGCGGGAGCCGCGATGCGGCAGCTGCGCGAGATCGGCGGCGAGAACGCCATCATGGATTTCGCTCGCCGTCGCGTCGGTGTGATCGTCGCCGGTATCGATCGCCTGGCTCAGCACACCCCGGCCGCCACCTCGGAGAAGGCGGAGGAGATCGCCGAGGCGTTCAGCGACGCCGGATTCGCCGCCACCACTCGCAAGGTCGGCTCCGGTGTGCAGATATGCCAGCATCACTGCCCGGTCTCGCATGTGGCCGAGGAGTTCCCGGAACTGTGCGCCGCCGAACTCGAGGCGTTTCGCGAGCTGCTCGGAACCCACGTGCAGCGGCTCGCGACCATCGCCAACGGTGATTGCGCCTGCACCACCCACGTACCCCTGTCCGTTCCCCCGACGAGCAATCCCCCGACGAGCAATGCTCAGCCCGCCACCCGCGCCGTTGCACAGCCCGCAACGGCAGCTCGAAACGACTCCGGAAGGAGTGCCGAATGACGTCGACCACCGCGGCGAGCCGTGAATCCGATGCGCCCCAGAACCAGCCCCTGACCCAAGAGGAGACCATCGCCTCGCTGGGTACCTACGGCTACGGCTGGGCGGATTCGGATATCGCCGGCGCCAGCGCCAAGCGCGGCCTGTCCGAGGACGTCGTGCGCGACATCTCGGCGAAGAAGAACGAGCCCGAGTGGATGCTCAACGCCCGCCTCAAGGCGTTGCGGATCTTCGACCGCAAGCCGATGCCGAGCTGGGGCTCCAACCTCGAGGGCATCGACTTCGACAACATCAAATACTTCGTGCGCTCGACCGAGAAGCAGGCCGAGAGCTGGGAAGATCTGCCCGAGGACATCAAGAACACCTACGACAAGCTGGGCATCCCGGAGGCGGAAAAGCAGCGCCTGGTGGCGGGTGTGGCCGCGCAGTACGAGTCGGAGGTCGTCTACCACCAGATCCGCGAGGATCTCGAGGCCCAGGGCGTGATCTTCCTCGACACCGACACCGGTCTCAAGGAGCATCCGGAGATCTTCCAGAAGTACTTCGGTTCGGTCATTCCCGCCGGCGACAACAAGTTCTCCGCGCTCAACACCGCCGTGTGGTCGGGTGGTTCCTTCATCTATGTGCCGCCGGGCGTGCACGTGGACATCCCGCTGCAGGCATACTTCCGCATCAACACCGAGAACATGGGCCAGTTCGAGCGGACGCTGATCATCGTCGACGAGGGCGCCTATGTGCACTACGTCGAGGGTTGTACCGCGCCGATCTACAAGTCCGACTCGCTGCACTCCGCGGTCGTCGAGATCATCGTGAAGAAGGGCGGCCGCTGCCGCTACACCACCATCCAGAACTGGTCGAACAACGTCTACAACCTGGTCACCAAGCGGGCCAAGGCAGAGGCGGGCGCGACCATGGAATGGATCGACGGCAACATTGGCTCCAAGGTCACCATGAAGTACCCGGCGGTCTGGATGACCGGCGAGTACGCCAAGGGTGAGGTGTTGTCGGTGGCGTTCGCGGGCGAGGGCCAGCACCAGGACACCGGCTCGAAGATGCTGCACCTGGCGCCGCACACCTCCTCGACCATCGTGTCGAAGTCGGTGGCGCGCGGTGGCGGCCGGGCGTCCTACCGTGGCCTGGTTCAGGTCAACAAGGGCGCGCACGGCTCCAAGTCGACCGTGAAATGCGATGCGCTGCTGGTGGATACGATCAGCCGCTCCGACACCTATCCCTACGTCGACATCCGCGAGGACGACGTGACGATGGGCCACGAGGCCACCGTCTCCAAGGTGTCCGAGGATCAGCTGTTCTACCTGATGAGCCGCGGCATGACCGAGGACGAGGCGATGGCGATGGTGGTGCGCGGCTTCGTCGAGCCCATCGCCAAGGAACTGCCGATGGAATACGCGTTGGAGCTGAACCGGCTCATCGAGCTGCAGATGGAAGGAGCGGTCGGCTGATGCCGGTCGAGAATGTGGCTGTCGCGGGCGAGGCCCGCATCCCGGCCGTCAACAAGGGTGAGCTGTTCGCCTCGTTCGACGTGGGCGCCTTCGAGGTGCCCTCGGCCCACGACGAGGCCTGGCGGTTCACCCCGCTGCGCCGGCTGCGTGGCCTGCACGACGGCACCGCGGTGCGCGACGGCCGAGCGGGTATCGAGGTCGCTGTGTCCGATGGCGATGCTCGCGGGGCCTCCGTGGTTACGCAGGCTGCCGCCTCCGGCCCTGACGCGAGCACCGCGGCAGTCGACGGCTCGGTGATCGACGGTGTGACGGTCGAGACTGTCGGCCGTGACGACGCCCGGCTCGGCGAGGGTGGGGTGCCCACCGATCGTGTTGCCGCCCAAGCCTATTCGGGTTTCGAACAGGCCACCGTGGTGTCGGTCGGCGCCGAGACCGAGGTCGGCCGCCCGGTCGTCGTCCGGGTCACCGGCCCCGGCGCGGACAAGACGGCCTTCGGACATCTGCAGATCCGGCTCGGCAACTTCGCGGTCGCGACGGTGGTCATCGATCAGCGCGGCAGCGGAACCTACGCGGAGAACGTGGAATTCGTGCTCGGCGACAGCGCCAAGCTGACCGTGGTCGCGGTCCAGGACTGGGACGACGACGCCGTGCACGTCACCGCCCATCACGCCAAGCTGGGTCGCGATGCCGTGCTGCGGCACACCGATGTGACCCTCGGCGGCGATCTGGTGCGGCTGACCGCGACCGTGCGCTACGACGGTCCCGGCGGCGACGCCGAACTGCTGGGCCTGTACTTCGCCGACGACGGACAGCATTTCGAGCAGCGCCTGCTGGTCGACCACGCGCAGCCGCACTGCAAGTCGAATGTGCTGTACAAGGGTGCGCTGCAGGGCGATCCGAGCTCGGCCAAGCCCGACGCGCACACCGTCTGGGTCGGCGACGTGCTGATCCGCGCGGAGGCCGAGGGCACCGACACCTACGAGGCGAACCGCAATCTGGTCCTCACCGACGGCGCCCGTGCCGATTCGGTGCCGAATCTCGAGATCGAGACCGGTGAGATCCTCGGCGCCGGCCACGCCTCGGCGACCGGCCGATTCGACGACGAGCAACTGTTCTATCTGCGTGCTCGCGGTATTCCGGAGGAGGCCGCCCGCCGTCTGGTGGTGCGTGGTTTCTTCCACGAGATCATCCAGAAGATCGCGGTCGTCGAGATCCGGGAGCGGCTGGAGTCGGCCATCGAGGCCGAACTCGCCGCCATCGGTGCCTAGCACCGACGCGTCCCGGCAGCCCGAAACCTCCACCAGCCCAGAAGGAATGCAATGACCACCCTCGAAATCAAGGACCTGCACGCCGAAGTCGCCAATCCCGACGAGAACGGCGAGCCCATCAAGATCCTCAAGGGCGTGAACCTCACCGTGAAGTCGGGCGAGACCCACGCCATCATGGGCCCGAACGGCTCCGGCAAGTCCACCCTGTCCTACGCCATCGCCGGGCACCCGAAGTACACCGTGACCCAGGGTTCGATCACCCTCGACGGCGAGGACGTGCTGGCCATGTCCGTCGACGAGCGCGCCCGCGCCGGCCTGTTCCTGGCCATGCAGTACCCGGTCGAGGTGCCGGGTGTGTCCATGTCGAACTTCCTGCGCACCGCCGCGACCGCCGTGCGCGGCGAGGCCCCGAAGCTGCGCCACTGGGTCAAGGAAGTCAAGGAGTCGATGGGCGAGCTGGAGATCGACGCCGCCTTCGCCGACCGCAGCGTCAACGAGGGCTTCTCCGGCGGTGAGAAGAAGCGCCACGAAATCCTGCAGCTGGGCCTGCTCAAGCCGAAGATCGCCATCCTCGACGAGACCGACTCCGGTCTGGACGTCGACGCGCTGCGCATCGTCTCCGAGGGCGTCAACCGCTACAAGGAGCGCGAGAACGGCGGCGTCCTGCTGATCACCCACTACACCCGGATCCTGCGCTACATCCAGCCGCAGTTCGTGCACGTGTTCGTGGGCGGCCGCATCGTGGCCGAGGGCGGCTCCGAGCTGGCCGACGAACTCGACGCCAACGGCTACGTCCGCTTCACCCAGACCGCGACCGCGGGAGCCTGATATGACCGCTGTGACACGCACACTCGACGTCGCCAGGATCAGGGCCGATTTCCCGATCCTGAACCGGACGGTGCGTGACGGAAAACCGTTGGTGTACCTGGATTCCGGGGCCACCTCGCAGCGACCGCTGGCCGTCCTGGACGCCGAACGCGAATTCCTCACCCACACCAACGCCGCCGTGCACCGCGGCGCGCATCAGCTCGCCGAGGAGGCGACCGACGCCTACGAGGGCGCCCGGGCCGATATCGCGCGCTTCGTGGGCGTGGAGGCGAACGAGATCGTCTTCACCAAGAACGCCACCGAGTCGCTGAACCTGGTGACGTATTCGTTCTCCGACGACCGCTTCCCGTACCACGTGGGACCGGGCGACGAGATCGTGATCACCGAGCTGGAGCATCACGCGAATCTCGTTCCGTGGCAGGAACTCGCGCGTCGCACCGGCGCCACCCTGAAGTGGTACGGCATCACCGACGACGGGCGCATCGATCTGGATTCGCTGGAATTGTCGCCCGCGACCAAGGTCGTCGCGTTCACCCATCAGTCGAATGTGACCGGTGCGGTCGCCGACGTGCCCGAGATGGTGCGTCGCGCCAAGGCGGTCGGCGCCCTGGTGGTGCTCGATGCCTGCCAGTCGGTCCCGCACATGCCGGTGAACTTCCGTGAGCTCGGCATCGATTTCGCCGCGTTCTCCGGGCACAAGATGCTGGGTCCGTCCGGTGTCGGCGTGCTCTACGGCCGCTACGCCCTGCTCGAGGAGACCCCGCCGTTCATCACCGGCGGATCCATGATCGAGACGGTCACCATGGAAGCCACCACCTACGCGGCGCCGCCGCAGCGGTTCGAGGCCGGCGTGCCGATGACCTCGCAGGTGGTCGGATTGGGCGCGGCCGTGCGGTATCTCGAGGCGATCGGGATGGATGCCGTTGCCGCGCACGAACATACGCTGGTCGGCGCCGCCCTGGAGGGACTCGGCGCGATCGACGGCGTGCACATCGTGGGACCGACCGAGAACGTGGATCGCGGTGGCGCGGTGTCGTTCGTGGTCGACGGAATCCACCCGCACGACGTGGGCCAGATCCTGGACGACGAGGGCGTGGCCATCCGCGTCGGGCACCATTGCGCCTGGCCGCTGATGCGCCGGCTCGGCGTACCCGCCACCGCCCGGGCCTCCTTCGCGGTCTACAACACCCTCGACGAGGTGGAGGCGCTGGTGGCCGCGGTCCGTAAGGCACAGAAATTCTTCGGTGTGGCCGACCGTTGAATCCGGTGAGCGCGAGCGACCAGTGAACGGGGCGTGAGATTTCGCAATGCGTATGGAACAGATGTACCAGGAAGTGATCCTGGACCACTACAAGCATCCGCACCACCGCGGGCTGCGGGAGCCGTTCGGTGCCGAGGTGCATCACGTCAACCCGACCTGCGGTGACGAGGTGACCCTGCGGGTGCACATCGACGACAACGGTGACGTCGCCGATGTGTCCTACGACGGGCAGGGCTGCTCGATCAGCCAGGCCGCCACCTCGATCCTCACCGATCAGGTCATCGGCCAGCCCGTGCAGCAGGCGCTGAAGGTGGTCGACTCCTACAGCGAGATGATCTCGAGCCGCGGCACGGTCGAGGGCGACGAGGACATGATCGGCGACGGCATCGCGCTGGCCGGTGTGTCGAAATATCCGGCCCGGGTGAAATGTGCCCTGCTGGGCTGGATGGCGTTCAAGGACGCCGTGGTGCGGATAACCTCGGCCGAAGAGACCAAGCGGACCATGGGCAACGGGTCCGCCGGAAATGGGGAACGTCATGACTGAGACGCCGGCAACCGACCAGACGGACACCGAGGCCGAACTGTCCCAGGAGCAGATCGCGCTGCTCGAGGATATGGAAGAGGCGATGCGTGACGTCGTCGACCCCGAACTCGGCATCAACGTGGTCGATCTGGGACTGGTCTACGGGATGCGGGTCGAGGAGGACGTAGCCGTCCTCGACATGACCCTCACCTCCGCGGCCTGCCCGCTCACCGACGTCATCGAGGACCAGTCGCGAAACGCGCTGGTACGCAGCGGTTTGGTGGAGGATCTGAAGATCAACTGGGTCTGGATGCCGCCGTGGGGTCCGGACAAGATCACCGACGACGGCCGCGAGCAGCTGCGCGCACTGGGCTTCACGGTCTGATTCTCGTCACCGGGTAGGGGTCGAAGTGGACATCCGGGTCCGCCGTGGAGCAGGATCGCCTGCGTCCAGTACGCAGACTCGAACGGGGTGGATTCACGGATGTCCCATATGTTTACGCGCGTCCGCTCGGCGGCCGTCGCGGTAATGGCCGGTGCGGGTTTCGCGGTGGCCGGTGCCGCCGGTTCGGCTCAGGCCGACGGTGACCTGCACGGTGCGATCGCCTACTCCGACAGCAGCGGAGTGGTCGCCGCGGCCACCAATTTCGCCGACGCGCCCAGCGCGGATGCCGCGGCTCGGGCGCACTGCGGCCGCGGTGACTGCCGCGTCATCTTGGATTTCAGCAACGGCTGCGGTGCTGTCGCCCAGGGAGCGGATGGCCGGATCGCGGTCGGCTGGGGTCCGACCCAGGTGGAGGCGGAGAAGCAGGCGAGGGATTTCCTGGGGCCGAGCGCCCCGCCGTTCCCCGACCTGGGGAGCGCGATCCCGCGCCCGGCGAACATCGCCTTGAGCAGTTGCACCGCGAACGCGCACTGAACGTTTCACACCCGCGGCGGCCGACCTGGTTCCAGGTCGGCCGCCGTGGTTTTCCCCGGGAAGGCCTGCTGCGCGATATCGTGAGGGCCGAATTGCCGGACCGGCCGAAACGCTAGGAGCAGCAGTGGATTTCGACATACCCTCCGAGCTCAGCGACTATCTGGCCGAACTGGATGCCTTCATCGACCGTGAGATCGTGCCGCTCGAACGCGAGAACGACAACATCCGCTTCTTCGACCACCGCCGAGAGGACGCGCGCACCGACTGGGATCGCGGCGGGCTGCCCAGCGCCGAGTGGGAGGAGTTGCTCGCCGAGACACGCCGCCGAGCCGATGCCGCCGGGCACTACCGCTACGCCTTCCCACCCGAATACGGGGGCCGCGGCGGCGACAACCTCGATATGTCCGTCATCCGCGAACACCTCGCCCGCCGGGGACTCGGCCTGCACTGCGATCTGCAGAACGAGCATGCCGTGGTCGCCAACAACGTGGGACTGCTGCTGATGCTGGAATACGGTTCGCCACAACAGCAGGCGGAGTGGGTGGAGGGCCTGGCGGCGGGCACGAAATTCTTCGCCTTCGGCATCACCGAACCCGAACACGGTTCCGACGCCACGCATATGGACACCCGCGCGGTGCGCGACGGCGACGGCTGGGTGATCAACGGCGAAAAGACCTGGAATACCGGCATTCACACCGCCGACGCCGATCTGATCTTCGCGCGCACCGCCGGCGAGGCGGGTGACGGCACCGGTATTACCGCATTCCTGGTGCCACCCGATACCCGCGGATTCACGGTCGAGGAATATCTGTGGACCTTCAACATGCCCACCGATCACGGGCGGGTCACCCTGCGCGATGTGCGCGTCGGCGCCGACGCCGTCTTCGGACCCGAGGGCCGCGGTCTGGCGGTGGTCCAGCACTTCTTCAACGAGAACCGGATTCGCCAGGCGGCGTCGAGTCTCGGAGCGGCGCAATACTGCATCGACCGGGCGGTGGCGTATGCCAAGGAGCGCAAGCCCTTCGGCAAAGCGCTCGCCGAGAATCAGGCGATCCAGTTCCCGCTCGTCGAATTGCACACCCAGTGCGAGATGTTGCGCACGCTGATCCACAAGACCGCCTGGACCATGGATCGTCACGGTACCTTCGCCGCGTCCGAACAGGTGTCGATGTGCAATTACTGGGCCAACCGATTGTGTTGTGAGGCAGCCGATCGCGCCATGCAGGTGTTCGGCGGCCTCGGCTATTCCCGCCACCAGCCCTTCGAACACATCTACCGCCACCACCGCCGCTATCGAATCACCGAGGGGGCGGAGGAGATTCAGATGCGGCGAGTAGCGGGCTACCTGTTCGGATTCATGTCCTCCCGGGCGCCCAAGGGCGTGTGAGCAGCGCGAAACGGCCCCGCGTCCGGTGAGGAAACCACGGGGCCGTGACAGCGCTGGGTAGCGACGTTACTTCTGAGCCTGCACCACGATGGTGCCGACGATCTTGTCGGCGAAGGTCTGGTTCTTCTCGTCCCACAGCGGCCACAGGTAGCCGAGGCCGCACAGGGCGTTGTCGAGAATGTGGCAGAGCTTGCGCACGAAGGCCATGCCGAAACCGAGCACCTGACCGTCGGCTTCCTTGATCACGCGGATGCCGACGACCTTCTTACCGGGCGTCTGACCGGTCGTGCCCTCCTGATGGATGAGCCACAGTCCGAGGCCCACACCCACGGCGATGGCCAGCAGCAACAGGATGATGCCGACCGCGGTCAGACCGCCCCCCGTGCATGTGCTGGAGTAGGAATACGACGAGCTGTACGGGTCGTCGTCGAACGAGCAGTCCACGTCCTTGGTGCCGAGCCCGAACGCGAGCCCGTACAGGATGGCCAGCGGGACGCCGACGATCAGCGCGTCGATGAGGTAGCCGCCGACGCGCGCGAACCAGCTGGCGTACGGTGCGGGCGGGCCGAATCCCGGCTGCTGATAGCCGTATCCGGGTCCGGCCGGCGGGTAACCGGGCGCACCGTAATTCGGTTGTGCCGCACCGTATCCCGGAGGCGGGGTCCCGTAACCCGGAGGGGGAGCGGCATATCCGGGCGGCGGCGCGCCGTAACCCGGCGGGGGTGCGCCGTAGCCCGGCTGCGGGCCGGCGGGCGGATACCCGTAGCCCGGTTGCCCCGGCTGGCCGTACGGGCCGTTCGGGTCCGACGGGTTGGTCATATGTGGTTCCTCCGGAAGCTGGTGGTACGGGGACGATCCGGGCCCCGACCGGGTCGAACTGTGATTGCACCGTACGGTAACCGCCAGGCCCCGCCAAAGTATGGCCGACCCGCGCGCAATGGGCGCGCCGAACAGTCGGATATCTCACGATTGCCTGATTCGGCGAATGTCCCGGAATCGGCGCGGACGGGGCGCTATGCCCCCTTGCGAGTCTGTTTCGTGGCCTTGGGCGCCGCTTTCTTCGCGGTCGACTTGCTCGCCGACTTGCCGGTGGATTTCGACGCGGCCCGCTTCGTGGTCGCCTTCGCGGTCGACTTGGCCGCGGATTTCGAGGCGCGGCCCCGGCTCGACTTCCCGGATTCCCCACCGCGGCCGGTGGCTTCGAGGCTGCGCTGCAGCGCGGCCACCAGATCGACCACCTCGGCATCCATCTGCGCCGGTTCTGCCTCTTCGTGGCGGGTGACGCGGTCGGATCCGGATTCGATGGCCTCGTCGAGCAGCTTCTTCAGCTCGATCTGATACTCGTCGGTGTACTGATCGGGATCGAAATCCTCCGACATGCTGTCGACCAGCGTCTGCGCCATCGCGACCTCTTGCGAGCGCGGCGCGGCGGCATCGTCGAGCGATTCGAATTCGGCGGCCCGCACCTCGTCCGGCCACAGCAGCGTCTGCAACACCAGCACGCCGTCACGCACCCGCAGCGCCGCCAGCCGCGTCTTCTGCCGCAGCGTGAAATGCACCAGCGCGACCCGATCCACCTGATCGAGCGTCTTCGCGAGCAACACGTAGGCCTTGGGTGTCGTGGAGTCGGGCTCCAGGTAGTAACTGCGGTCGAACAGGATCGGATCGATCTGCTCGGAGGGCACGAACTGCAGCACCGGAATCTCGTGCTTCTCGGCCACCGGCAACTTCGCGAAATCCTCGTCGGTGAGAATCACCTTGTCGCCCTCGGGCGACTCGTACGCCTTATCGATATCCGCGAAGGCCACCGACTGCCCGCACACCGTGCAGACACGGTCGTACTTGATCCGTCCGCCGTCCTTGGCGTGGACCTGATGAAACCTGATGTCATGGTCCTCGGTGGCGGTATAAACCTTCACCGGAACATTCACCAGCCCGAACGCGATGGAACCCTTCCAGATCGATCGCATCCTTCGATGCTACTTATGACCGGTTGGTTTTGTCCGGCGAAGCTGCGTGACCTGCGGGTTCGTGGTTGTTGGTGAGTGTTGCCGGTTGCTGTTTGTTGCTGTTTGTGGACCTGTGACGTCCTGTGGACGTCCTGATACAGCCGCCGTTTGCCCACGTCCAGTGCTATTTTCGAGACGTTTCGCGCCGACGGCCGAACCACCCGTCAGGGTTGATTCGCCGTCTTTGCCCGCCTTGGTGGGCGTCAATGTTGGGCTACGAATATATGCGCATCTGAACATTGGTTGTCGGCTGCGTTGTGCACGTCGTCAACGTGCGGCGGCGGGATCGGGTGGGTCTGCGCCGTGGGCGGCTATATGAGAGGTCTGCTTGGTTGTCACTGTGGCGCTGTTGCTTCGGTGGATCCCGCGTGCGGATGAGCGAGTCCACCCGTCTTTGACTGTTGTGTCCCGAGGGGGGGCAATCGGGTTTCGGGTGTGCCGGTGGTTGGTGTCGATCGCGAATCGTCGATCTGTGTGGCGCGTCGCGCCGGCGGAGCAGACGGCTGCCGTTGGACCGAACATGGCCGCCGATCAATCGGCGGGTGTCGTCATCGCCGGAGCATGAACCTGGCGGCCATGCCAGGCATTCGTGTGCGAGGGGGGACTCGTATCCCTCGCTGCGGCAGATTTACCTAAACCATGTGTTCGATGACATCTAATATAGGTAATTCCTGTTTCCGTTTCAATGCTGACCGTGTGTTTCCGCGGCAATAGGTTTAAGTTAGTCGTCTTATACGGCTGCCGCTGAAATTCTCCGTGCTGATTGAGATCGGGTGATTCCTCTAGCAGGTAGCCCGCCCAGTCTTCTCTCGTGAACGACGGTTCGTACTGGTCAGCCTGGGTAGGCGAATTTCCGCTGGCGGTTTATCACCTGGGTGTTTTGCTTGACGGCTCACTGCTTCCGTGTGGCCAACTGTGCGCATTGGGTTCTTGAGCCTCGCCGAGACTTGGGCATGTGGATCCCGGCGAGGCGATGCAGAATCTAGGCCCGGGCCAAACGAAATGCAAACCATGGTGCGACAGTTGAGACGTTTACTTCCCGGAGCTTGAGATAGGCGTGCGGTCGGTCGAACCGGCACTGCGGCCGCGCCGGTGCCGCGGTCTTCCGGTCCTGTCCTACGGGGACAAGTCGAAACGCCGCCAGGTGATACCTGTGATACCTGGCGGCGTCCGTGTACTGAGCCGACGTCCAACATGCGCCTCTCGGCGAGTGGTCGCTCGAAGCGACGAATAGTGCGGCCCGGGGCTGTCCGGACGCCGACAGCGCATACAACCTGGGAGGCCGGCGAAACAGCGGTTTGCCTGCCGGCGGCCGGGTACTGCGTTGGTAGGTCCCCGCATCCGCCCGGGAGTATGCGGCGACCGAGATCGTGCCGGTTCAAACGAGCAGCCGGCGCGATCGCCCGATCATCGTGACAGGCCGAGGGGCAGGGGGTCAGCCGGGTCGGGTCAGTCTTGTTGGGTGAGTTTGGCGTTGAGTGCGAGGGCTTCGGCAAGCTGGTCTTCGAGGATGATGATCCGGCACGCTGCCTCGAGGGGGGTGCCCTGGTCGACGAGTTCGCGGGCGCGGGCGGCGATACGCAGCTGGTAGCGCGAGTAGCGGCGGTGCCCGCCGGCCGAGCGTTGCGGGGTGATCAGTTTCGCGTCGTCCAGGGTGCGCAGAAACGCTTGGGTGGTGCCGAGCATGTCCGCGGCCCGGCCCATCGTGTAGGCGGGGTAGTCGTCGTCGAACTTCTCGTTCGCGGTGGGTGATTCAGAAATCGTGCGGCCTCCATGCGCCGAAGCGCCCCGGTGCCAGGCGGCACCGGGGCGCTGAAAGGGGGAATGTACTTGCGTCTTCCGACATGTAACCAAAACGCCGGCGATCACACGGACCAGACGTGCTTCCGAGTGACCCGACGGGTAACTCCTCCCTTCTCCTCACGGGTTACTTCAACTTCCGTTCCACTTCATTTCTTGCCCGGCGGGCGGCGAGACCGTCGTACTTGCTGGTCCCGCAGCCGCGCCCGCCGTCTTTCCTCTCACGGGCAGTCCATCATCTCCCGTGCCACCTGGATATTTACTTCAATTTCGACACGATAGAAGCTATCGCACCATCCGATGAATGTCTACTGTTGCCACTACAGACTTTTTCATTCAGCCGCATCGGGCCATCACGCTGGGTGACGGGGTGTGGCATGGTGGAGTGCGGGTACGGGTTGTTGCAGTGATCGGATTCCGGCTCCGGCTTCAAGTCCCTGGATGAGGCCAGCGAGTCGAGTTCGGGGTCGGCCAAGGCCAGAAGGGCCCGCAGGCCCAGAGCGTCCGCGCCATCTAGAGCCGACAGACAGTGAAGCCCGCACCGATGGTGCGGGCTTCCTTTGTTTTCCGGTATTTTCCGGACCCATGACCGGCGGCTCCTGGGTGGGCGGATCTGGACTCGGCTGGACGGCGTGTGCGCGTTCGGGCCCGCGGGTATCCCTCGGATACAGGCCATGCCGTACGACGGGCAGGTGGTGGGCGCCGATGACCACACAGGACTCCGACATCCACACGCGATACGAGCGTGCCCGAAACGCGGCCTCGCGAGCGACGACGGGTCTGGACGAAGCCAGCCAAAGACTGGCCGCAGCCCAAACGCGGCTCGATAGCGCACAGACCCAGCTGGCGACAGCCCGCTCCTACAACAACAACCTGGACTCCCACCGGCACGTCGGCCCCCTCCGACGGTGAGACCGACAAGCTCCCGGCTCGAGTTCGCGACCAGAGCGCTGCGAACCTGCCCGAAATCTCACCTACGGCATCCACGCGCTCATCCTCGACACCGCCGCCATCGCCCGTGGCACCATCGCCGCGGCCGAACGCGTCCGCGCCGAACAGGCCTAAACCGCTGTCCTGCAGCGTCAAGCTCTGGCCTACCGTGGCCATCGCCTGCGCGTCGACCTCTGCGATCGCACGGTCCTGGCCACCGGCGATTGCCTGCTCGACACCACCGCCGTTCCCGACGCCTGCCGCATGGTCCGATTGTTGGGCGCGATCCGCACCGTTATCGCCATCCCCATCGGCAGCCGCCGGTCCCTGAGCGCCCTGGCCCCTAACTCGGACAAGATCGTGTGCCCGAACGCCACGCCCGAAATTCCGGACCCCGACTGGTGGTACCGCCACTCAGACGAGACCAGCTGCTCCGTCCCGGCCGCGTTACTCGACAGCGGTAGCGAAGCGTGAGCCTTGCGGAAGAAGAGTCGGAAGCAATCTGGATTGGCCTGAGGGCCAATTCGTGGTCCTTTCCGCCTAGGATGAAGTCGAGAACTGAGGGGCGCGGATCTTCGCGATAACGCGAGATCATCGTTCCGACGAGGAGATGATCGGGATGCCCGTCACCAGCGGCTCCAGAATCCACACCCATCAGCCGCCCCCGCCGCGACCCAACGAGCAGAACCCGGTCGTGTACTGGCCTGACCCGAGCCCGTTGGATGAATGGTGGAGCGAGATCATGGCAGGTGGCGAGGCGGACCCTGACCGTTTCGAGCGTGCCCGCGAGCCGGCTGGAGGAACCGCGCTTGGTACTCGTCGCGCAGAGGCGTCTATCTGACTAGTACGACGGTTACTGCCTGGTTAATTGTTGCTCACGCACCGTTTCCTCGCCTGTGAGATCTGTAGTCTCGGATCCGGATGGCACCCCGACCAAGGGCATGGCACCTCAGCCGCGTGATCGACGACTCGCAGGCACTCGCGCCCCCGAAGGGCGGTCTAACGTCAGCGGTAGGGCGGCAGGGCACCGACACGATTCTGTATATGCAAGGAAAGACCCGCACGATGACCGGTTACGCTCCCGCCGACTGTCGAATCCCGTCCCGCGATCAGTTACCCGACGAGTTCTTCGCGCTGTTCCTCGACCCGACTCGCACCTACAGTTGCGCATACTGGACCCACCCGGACGACACCCTGGAACAGGCCCAGTCCGCCAAGATCGACCTTGCACTGGCCAAATGCGATCTGCGACCGGGGATGACCTTGCTCGACGTCGGCTGCGGCTGGGGTTCGACGATGCTGCGCGCCATGGACACCTACGGTGTCGATGCGATCGGGCTGACGCCGCACCGCAACCAGCACCGGTACGTCCGAGACCGCCTCGTCGACCGGCTCGTCCGCGGCTGTCCCTACGGCGGTGTGCGACGGCAAGGCTGGCAACAGTTCGACCGCCCCGTAGACCGCATCGTCTGCATCGGCGCAGTCGAACACATGCCCCCACAGCGATACCCGGACTTCTTCGACTTCGCCTACCGGGTCATGCCCGACGACGGGGTGCTGCTGGTGCAATCCGTCGTCGCCCACGACCCGCACGCGGCGCAAGCGCCCCGGGAATCCGGCCCGGTGACCGATACCGACGTCGCGTTCCTGCGCGGCACCGTCTTCCCGGCTAGCCGGCTCCCGCGATCAACCAGCCACAACCCCAGGGGAATCACCGAGTGCGCGCAGGGCGCCGGATTCACTCTCACCCGCGTTCAGGAACTGGGGTCCCACTACACCACCACCCTGGACAGGTGGGCCGCCTCTTTGCACGAGCACCGTGACCGGGCGATCGAACTCGCCGGGCAACACACCTACGACGCCTACAGCAGCTATCTGACCGAATGCGCCGACAACTTCCGCCGCGGACACCTCGACGTCATGCAGTTCACCTGCACCAAACTCGGCGCAGTGCCACCCTCACCACTTTGATCCTGTCCGCGACCGATCGAGTGCCTGGAACCGGCAAGACGATATGGCAGCAGGTTCGTGCGCGGTTGGGTCTGTCAACTAGCCGTACCGCGACGGTTTCCGCTCGCCGGCGTCTTTCTGGAGCGAGTGCAGGAGAGGCCCCGACCGGCGAGATCTGGTGCTCGGTCGAGTCGGGCTATTCCGTGCACGGCTGAAGGCGCCTCGATGAGTGAGCGAGTTGAATCCGCATCGCTGGGCTGGTGGCTTCAGAGCCGGGGATGATTGGCGTCTCGGAGCCGAACCGAGGTTTCGAACATCAAAGCGTGAACGAATGCCTGGGGGAGGTTGCCGCGCAGCTGGTTCTGTTGTGCGTCGAATTCCTCGGCGAACAGGCCGGGTGTTCCGCAGGCAGTGCGGTTTCGGTCGTAGTACCGCAAGGCGCGTGGCCGGTCGCCGAGGTGGTCGGCAGCCAGCGCCATTGCGAAGCCGCACAGGAGGAAGGTGCCTTCCGTTCTCGCGAGCGGTTGGTCGTCGTGGCGGAATCGGTAGACCAGGTAGTCGGTAGACAGCTGTTGTTCGATGGCCCGGAAGGTGGCCAGAGTTGCGGGGTCGTCGTGCGGGACGCCGCCGCGAATGATCGGCAGCAGCAGTGCCGCGTCGACCTGCGTCAGGTCGGTTGCTCGTTGCCATCGTCCCGAATGTCGGCAGCTGGCGGCCGTGGCGGCGTATATCCGGTCGGCCAGCGTGGTGCAGACCTGTGCGTCGGCTCCGGTGGCGGGGGCAGCGGCCACCGCTCGCAGTCCGGCGACGCAGATCAGTCGTGAATGGGTCCAGAGCCGGTCGTCGAGCTCCCAGATTCCGGCGTCGGGTTGATGCCAGCATTGCGCGATGACGGACACCGCGACGGAGACGGCTTTCCGGGCGTCGGTGGTGAGGATGTCGTACCGGCCGGCGGCGGCGAACAGGAGTAGGGCCTCGCCGAACGCGTCGAGCTGGAATTGGTCACGCGCCGGGTTCCCTACGGTGGTGGGCGCGCCGGGATAGCCGGGCAGGTCGAGGTCGTGGCGGTGGGGTACCGGCGTGCCGCGGGTGGTGTAGGCGGGCATCAGTGCCGGTCCGTCGGTGAGAAGGCGTTCGCCGACGAATGACACGGCGGCGTCGAGAAGGCGGTGGGGTCCAGCTGCTGCGACGGCTTGTCCTGCCAGACATTGGTCCCGGATCCATACGTAACGGTAGTCGTAGTTTTCACCGCGGTTGGCGTGCTCGGGCAGGCTGGTGGTGGCCGCGGCGACCATGCCGCCGGTCGCGCTGGTCAGCCCGTGCAGCACCGCGAGCGCGCGGTCGGCGCCCTTGCCGGCGGTGTTGTGGCCGTATCCTTCGACGACGGCTGCCCAGACGGATCGTGTTGTGCTCCACATTCTTCCCGCGTCCGGCGTGGTGGCCGGCAGTGAGGTGTCGGATAGCTCCAAGATCAGGTCGTGCGTCTGCCCCGGTCGTAGCCTGATCTGATGAATGAGGCGGCTGGCTCCACCCGATTCATCGACGGCCGCTTCTGCAGCGCCGGTCCAGCGCATGCGCATCGTGCCGAGCCGCGCGTGCCAGCGGCCGTCGGCGTCGCGGTGCAGCTCACGCGCTGCGCGGCGGCCGAACTCGGCGGCTGGTTCCAGTGTGACGCGTACCGCGGCTTCTCCTCGGACGGCACGGATCCGGCGTAGCACGACGGTTCGGTGCGGATCACTCGGTAGGGCCAGGGCTTCTTCACACTCCACGACTGAGGAGCCCACCACCCAGTGCGAGACCCAGATCAGCGACCCGGGCTCGTAGTAGCCGCCCCAGACGTAGCGGCCGACGGGTTCGACCGAATACACGCCGCGCCCGCCGATCAGCGTCGCGAACACCGCGTCGCTGTCCCACTGTGGTGCGCACAGCCAGCACAAGTCGCCACGCGGTCCGATCAATCCGCCGCGCTCGCCGTCGCCGATGAAGGCGTAGTCGCGCAGGACATGCGGGCGTTCGATGTCTCGCGCTACAACATCGGCCCCACCTCGCGTCGACCGTGGCGGTCGCTGCACTGCGCGCATCCGGATTCCTTCCCCGCCGGATCGCGCTGACGTTGCGGGCCCGGTCGAATGGTTTTGGCCCGGCATACCCGGCGGCCGGGCCGGGGAAACGAGAGCTGGGCCGGCCTCGCCGCCTGCGGCGACTGTCTCGGCAGGCGCCGCGGAGAAATGGGATGCGACGTGAGTGCATGACTGGCGTGGTCTCGGGCATGACGCAGAGGACCGGGTTTCCGAAGAAGGGACGAGGCCGGCTTATGACGGCATTGGGAATGCCCTCGGTGAGCGGACACGCTCGCCTGGAGCAGCAATTGCGGGCATCTGTGCGCGGCGAAGTCCGGTTCGATGCGGGCTCGCGGGCGGCGTACTCTACCGACGGATCCAATTATCGGCGCGTGCCCATCGGGGTGGTTGTGCCGCGCACGCCGGAGGACGCCGCGGCAGCGATCGACGTGTGCCGTGCCCATGGGGCACCGGTGCTGTCACGCGGCGGCGGCACGAGTCTGTCCGGCCAGTGCTGCAACGTGGCGGTCGTGCTCGATTGGAGCAAGTACTGTGACCGCCTCGTCTCGGTCGATGAGCAGGCTCGCACCGCCATCGTTGAACCCGGCATCGCGCTCGATCCTCTCAACGATCTGCTCGAACCGTACGGTCTGATGGTCGGGCCGCGTCCGTCGACCCACGTGTCCTGCACGATCGGTGGCATGATCGGCAACAATTCGTGTGGTTCGACCGCTCAGGCGTTCGGCAAAATGGTTGATTCGGTACGCCGACTCGAGATTCTCACCTACGACGGCATGCACGCCTGGGTCGGGCAAACCGGCGAGGAACAGGCCGAGAAGATCATCGCTGAGGGCGGCCGCCTGGGAAAAATCATCGAGGGGTTGCGCGATATCCGCGACCGGTACGCCGACGACATCCGCCAGCGTTATCCCGACATCCCGCGGCGGGTGTCGGGGTACAACCTCGATTCTTTGCTGCCGGAGAAGGGTTTTCATCTCGCACAGGCGCTCGTTGGCAGCGAGTCCACCTTGGTCACCGTGCTGCGCGCCGAGATCGAGCTGGTGCCGCGGCCGGCGGCCGTAGCGCTGGCGGTGCTCGGGTTCTCCGACATCTACGCCGCAGCCGATGCGGTGCCGCACGTACTGCGGCATCAGCCGAAAGCGCTCGAAGGACTCGATGATCGCCTGGTCGGCCTGGAACACAGTCGGCATCTGGCCGAACAAGCGATTCGACAGCTACCGGACGGACGCGGCTGGTTGATGGTGCAGTTCGACGGCGCCGACCAAGACGAGGCCGACAACAAAGCGCACGCGATGATGAACGACCTGAAGAAGCGGACGGGGGCCACTGCGACACTTCTCGACGATCCCCGTCGCCAGAAGGAGATTTGGGCGGCTCGCGAAGCCGGCTTGGGCGCGACCGCCTATCCACCGGACGGTCCGGAAACCCACGAGGGCTGGGAAGACGCGGCGGTACCGCCAGATCGGCTCGGAGACTATCTGCGTGATTTCGACAAGCTGCTGCGTCGCTACCAGTACGGGTCTTCCTCCTTGTACGGACATTTCGGTCAAGGCTGCGTCCACACCCGCATCCCGTTCGACCTGCGGACGGCAGAAGGCATCGCGCACTATCGCCACTTCGTGGAAGAGGCGGCGCGCTTGGTGGTCTCCTACGGAGGGTCCCTTTCCGGCGAGCACGGCGACGGCCAATCGCGAAGCGCTCTACTACCGATCATGTTCGGCGACAACATCATTGAAGCATTCCGGGAACTGAAGACGCTGTTCGACCCGGACAACAGAATGAACCCGGGCGACATCGTGCACCCCAAGGCGCCGACCGAGGACCTGCGGCAGGGCGTCGATTACCGGCCGTGGGAACCGTCGACCCATTTCGCGTTTCCGCACGACGATCACCGCTTCAGCGCGGCGGCGGGCCGATGTGTGGGCGTCGGGAAATGCCGCGGCGACGAATCCGGCGTGATGTGCCCGAGCTACCGAGCGACCCGTGAAGAAGAACATTCCACGAGAGGGCGCGCCCGGCTGCTGTTTGAAATGCTCAACGGGGACGTCCTCGGTGACGGCTGGCGCTCCGACGAGGTGCGTGACGCGCTGGATCTGTGCCTGTCCTGCAAAGGCTGCCGCAGCGACTGCCCGGTCAATGTCGACATGGCGACCTACAAGGCCGAATTTTTGTCGCACTATTACGACAAGCGGCTCCGGCCCATGGCCCACTACTCGATGGGATGGATCCCGTTGTGGGCCCGCTTGGCCACCAGTATGAGCGGGTTCGCCAACGCGGTGACCCAGGCCTCCGCAACCGGACGTCTGCTCAAACGCGTCGGCGGGCTGGCCGTCGAACGCGAAATGCCGAAGTTCGCCGACCGCCGATTCCAAACCGAGTTCCGAAAGCAGCGACCGGCCCGCACAGGCACGCGCGGCACCGTGGTGCTGTGGCCGGATACCTTCACCAACAACTTCGAGCCCGCCATCGCGTACGCCGCGGTGGCCGTACTGACCGACGCCGGTTTCAGCGTGCAGGTGCCGACCCGTGCGGTGTGCTGTGGGCTGACATGGATCTCCACGGGGCAGTTGACCACCGCCCGGCGTGTGCTGGGTCGAACGTTGCGGATTCTGCGCCCCTATCTGCGGGCGGGGACACCGATCGTGGTCCTCGAACCCAGTTGCGCGGCCGTGTTCCGGTCCGATCTGCCCGAACTGCGCTATGGCGATGAGGACGCCAAGCGACTGGCCGCACAGACATATACCTTGCCCGAACTGCTCACCAGCCGAGCCGAGGGATGGCAGCCGCCGCAGCTCGACACCACAGTGATGGCGCAGCCACACTGCCACCACCACGCGATCATGCACTACGACACCGACCGCGACGTGCTGAGCTCGACCGGCGCCGAGATCGACGTACTGGACGCCGGATGTTGTGGTCTCGCAGGCAATTTCGGCTTCGAGGCCGGACACTACGACGTCTCGGTGGCGTGTGCGGAAGACAAGCTGCTGCCCGCCGTGCGGCACCGCAAGCCCGGCACGGTGGTCGTGGCGGATGGATTCAGCTGCCGCACCCAGATCCGTCAGCTGGCACCAGGCACCGATCCCGTTCACTCGGCGCAGGTGCTCGCTTCGGGTCTGGACGACACGGAAACCGAGCGCGGCGTGCGCACGACTGACCGCGGACAGGTGTAGGCCGCGCACCTGGGGTAGAGCCTGGGCATCGGGGCGACACAGGGCGAATCGGTCCGCATGAGGGGAACTACCTTGATGGACAAGACGACGATCGAAGAAGACGTCGCGGTCGCTGTGTATCGCTTTCCGACCCCGCAGCCGGAAGCCGATGCCACGTTGAAATGGGACTCGACCACCGCGGTGGTCGTGCGGGTAGGTGCTGGGGGACAACTCGGGACGGGATGGACGTATGGTTCTCCGGCGGTGGCCGAGGTCATCCATCACCACCTCGCGGGCATCCTCAGCGGCCGGTCACCGTTCGATACAGCCGCGTGTTGGTCGGCGATGCACCGGGCGTGCCGCAATAGCGGAACGAAAGGCATTGCGGCGCATGCGATCAGCGCTGTCGATATCGCGCTCTGGGATCTGCGCGCGCGCCTGCTGGATATACCGGTGACCCAATTGCTGGGCGCCGTTCGCGACCGAGTGCCCGTCTACGGGTCGGGCGGATTCGTTTCTCTCGACGAGGCCGGCCTGACCGAGCAAGTGAGCCTATGGCACTCCGTCGGCTGCCGTGCCATGAAGATCAAGATCGGTGAGGATTGGGGCGGCAACGTCGGGCGAGACCTTGCGCGGGTCGAACAACTGCGCACGCTCGCCGGCGATGAGGTGGAGTTGATGGTGGACGCGAACGGCGGTTACTCGCCGGGTCAGGCCAGGCGCGTCGGTGAAGAGCTGGACGAGCGCGGCGTGACATGGTTCGAAGAACCGGTCACCAGCGACGACGTGCAAGGACTCGGTATCGTCAGGAACGCCGTGCGGTGTGATGTAGCCGCGGGCGAGTACGTCTACGACACCTACGACGCCGCAGACCTCCTCGATGGCGTGGATTGCCTGCAACTCGATGTCACCCGGTGCGGTGGATACACGGGCTTCCTGCGCGGCGCCGCACTCGCGGCCAGTCGCGGTCTGGATGTCTCGGTGCACTGCGCCCCGGCTCCGAGTGCGCCGGTCGCGGCGGCGATTCCGAACCTCCGTCACGTCGAGTGGTTCATCGACCATGTGCGGCTGGAACCGCTTCTGGTGGAAGGTATTTCACAGGTGGTGGACGGCGCGATGGAAGTCGGCCGGGAGGAGCCTGGCCACGGCATGAGCATCCGTTCGACCGCGGGGCAGTACCGAATCGCTTAGTGGTTCCAACGCGCAGCGTCCGATGAATCCGGGCATGTGCTGTCCCCTGCAGGAAAAGCAGTCCTGCAATTCCTGGCGCCGGTCGAGCTCATTCTGCGCGGTCAACTGCGGCCAGCCGGTCCGCCGCAGCGTGGCGAACGCCCTGTGTGCTCGCGTCGACTATCGGCCCGGCCTTCCGCATCGCCCGGCCCGCACCGTCATGCGAACATCGTGCTGTATTCGATCCCGCACTCGCCGGTAAAGCCACCGCAACCACTGACTTTTTCGCGTGGCCATGCACCGCTGACGGCCTATGGTGTCTCCACCGCCTCTGCATGTTCAAGACGGCCCGGGCGGGTACCCGCGCACTGCGAACCTCGAGTCGAAAGGTAGGGCAGCGATATGCCAGATGTTCGGCAGATCCCTACGCCGGACGCCGCGCCGTCGCCGCAGGATCACATGCCGTCGCCACCGTTCCCCGAACAGCGGCAGCAGCATCCTGGACTGGAATCACGCATGTTTCCGTCGCCGCGGTACGCCGCGGAATCGTATCGGCCCGCGGGGAAGCTGGCGGGGCAGCGGGCGGTGATCACCGGCGGGGACTCGGGAATCGGCCGTGCGGTGGCGCTGCTGTTCGCCCGGGAAGGCGCCGACGTCGCGATCGCTTACCTGCCTGCCGAGCAGTCCGACGCCGAACAGGTACGCCGCGAGGAAGAGCTGGCACCGAGTTACGTGTTCCTCGCTTCGGCCGCGGACTCGGGTTTCATCACCGGGGAAACGGTCGCCGTCACCGGAGGCGTGGTCCGCACCCGCTGAGCTCGGCGGCGCGCGTCGCGTGCGGTCGCCAGGAAGGCTGCATCATGGAATGGCTGGTCGGCCAATGGGATTCGGTCTGGATGGTGGCGGCGAAGGCCGCGCTCCTGGCTCTCACGGCACTTGCGGGCTTGCGGGTGAGCGTGCGCCGGCCGCTGGCTCAGATGTCGATGTTCGACTTCATCACCGCTTCGGCGTTGGGTGCGATCATCGGACGATCGGCCACGGCGAGCACGACGTCCTATGTTCAGGGTGCCGTCGCCATCGTGACGATCCTGCTCGTGCATCGGTTGATCTGCGCCGCCCGTTTTCATCCTCGGGTGAGCGCCTTGGTCGACCACCCTGTTCGGGTGCTGGTGGCGGATGGCAGGATTCGTCGCCGCGAGCTGAGCCGCTGCGGCATCACCCCGGCGGATATCGAAGCTGTGCTGCGCGAGCGCGGCGTGTCCGATATGGCCGAGGTGGCGTACCTGCTGTACGAGCACGCCGGTCAGTTCACGGTCGTGCCTCCCGATCGCCGGTCCGGGCCTCTGGTGACCGCCGTCGTAGACGACAGCCGGAATCGGCGGTAACGGGGCGCATCGCCCTGACGTCGCCTGATTCGGCTCTGCGGCTCGGCGGGTGGCCCCGTTTGCGGTCGCGCAGCTCAGGTGTTGTCGCGGCCGGGGATGCGGGTGTGGGCGGTGAGGAGTAGATGATCGAACGCGGTGACCGTTTGCGGGCGTGGAGACGGGAGCTCGGGCGTCTCGGCGATGATGCGGGCGGCTAGATCGCGGATTTTGGTGTTGGTTTCTTGAGAGCGTGTCGACCTGCACGCCCTTCTGGAAGAGCAGGACGATGTCGGAGCCGCCGAAGGTGAAGTAGCCGAATTCGTCTCCCTTGGCCATCTGCTTACCGGGAGTGGAGGTGAGGGTGACCGATGCGACGTTCGACATTCCGACGCACACGACGGCGACTGTTCCGAGATCACCACATGGCGATTCGGTGGTGTCGATGACGACCACGCCGCGGGTCTGGAAAAACTCGAAGCCTGTTTCGGCGTTGTCCTTGCCGCGCAGGCCGTGGTCGGACAGTTCGACCTGCATGAACGCTTGTCCGTGAGTCACGAACGATTCTTTGACCACACCGGCTACAGGTAGGTGGAAGCGGTGGTACGCGTAGGTGGGGAGCATGTAGTGGGCGAACGTCCCGCCCGCGAATTTCTCGGCGTATTTGCTGCCGGTGAGCAGTGTGGCGATATTTCCGTATTTGTGCGTGTCCTTGATCGTGGTGGCCGGGATGTTCGAGGCGTCATCGATGTCGTAGCGGTGCTGGAAGATGCAGTCGGCGGGCGAAGTTATCGTCCGGTTGCTGCCGGGGTCGGCGACCGGGCGTAGGCCTGCGTTCAGTTCGCGTGCGAAGAACTGATTGAATGTCATCCAGCCGCTGGGCGCGTTCGGCTTGCCGGCGATCAGGGAGTCGCCCACATGGTATTCGGGAGCGTTGTCGACGAAAGATTTCAGCACTTCCGGACCGAATGATTCGGCAGTGTCGAGGAAACTGCCCCAGTCGCGGGCGAAGTCGGTGACCCATTCCCGGAATTCATCGGAGCCGTATGCCACGGAGGTGTCTCTGCCGTTCGTCTTTTGGTCGATGATCCAGAAGAAGTGGGAGAGCCGGTCGCTGACTTCCTGGGCGTACCGCTGGTGTGGCGATTGCGCGCGCCAGGCCGGGGAGTCGGTCTCCCGCGGAACCCATCGGGCGAAATCGTTGATGTAGTCCATGTACTCGGCGACGGACTGTGGCCACGGCAGCGCCGCCCGCAATTCGTCGTCCAGCCCGTCTTCAGCTTTCTGGCGCGCCTGCAGCAACGACGCGTGCAGGCCCGCGGCCAGGTCCGGGTCTTTGTCGAGGAGGTCTCGCAGGCGCTGCGTGATCGCCAGTTCTTTCACGTCGAACTCCTATCGCTCGCCACTGCATCACCGATCGACTACCCACATGAGCTCGTCTACACCTCGCGCACGCCGCAGCGGCATCTGGGGACCAATGGGTGCTATTCTCGGCGATCGCAGCGCCTGTGGTGCTCGTGGTATCCGCGACTGCCGCGCGGATGAGCCGAGTCAGGCCCTACGACCCGATCGCTCAGACGATGAGTGTGCTCGCGGCCTCCGGCCGCGGGGAGTGGATCATGACCGGCGGGATCGCGCTCAGCGCGGTGTGTCAGATGTCGACCGGGTGGGGCCTGCACGTGCTGTCCCACTTCCGCGGTCCCTCGTGGTATCAGGGGCTGTGCGGCATGACTGTGGCGGCCTTTCCCGCTTCGTCCTGACTGTGCGCCGGGTCCGTTGGTCGATCACCGTCACGATCGTTCTCGGGTTGTTGGCGGCATGGGTGTATTGGGAGACCAGAACACGAGTGATGCTTGGGCTGGCGGAACGCGTCGCCGCGGTCGTGGGAGATGGAGTGGCCCGCGGGTCGTAGTGTGGTCGGTGCGGCGCGCCGCTCGCCGGTGAGTGCGTAGGAGTATTCGGGCGAGAGCGGATCGGTCGCGGGACAGGTGACTTTGTAGCGGAAACGCGTTCGGGCGGCTGCGCGCGGCGATAACCTCGAGAAGTGTCGGAACTGATGGCAGTCGCGACGATCGCGGTCTTCCTCGGCTTCGTCGTGCTGCTGCGTCGGTGCAACCAAGCCCGCCGCGAAGCGGAAGCCGATGTGTCGGAATCCGACCGCTGACAGTCCCATGTCCTGGGTCGGAGCGCATGCCTTGGTCACATGGCTTCTTTGATACCCGCGTGGACGAGCCAGAGGTTGACCGGATAGGTCGTCAGGAATCCGAGGAGCAATCCGATCTGCATCATGAACCAGAACACCGGTGCGTTGATCGGTAGGGGCTCGTCGAAAATTACCTTCGCGACCAGCGCCATCCACGCGTACATGCCGACCTGGAACGCGACGATCGACAGCGTGTCGGCTTTGATGGCGTTCGCCAGGGCGCGGCGGGCGGGCATGTCGGGGCGCATCGGGGCGATGGAGAAGTATTGGAAGGCGATGCCCAAGCTCCACGCGAGCACGAATTCCACCACGTATTCGGCGAAGAGTCGCTCACCGAACAGGGTCCAGCCGGTGGCGAAAATAAGCCAGCCGCCGATGATGTCGCCGAGGGTGCAGCCGGCACCGCAGTGACTCGCGGACAGAATTCCGGATCGCCACCGCGACGCGGATTCGGGGGTATCTTTCGACACCTCCTGCGCGGGAGTGTCTTTCGGTGCTGCGCGCCCCAACCGTAGGTACCCGAGGATGCCCAGCGGCCCGGAGTACAGTGCGGTGATAGGCCAGACGGCGGTCATGATCGCCATCGACTGCCGGTGCCGGGCAACGGTGATGTCGTAGAGGATGACCGCCGCGCTGACACAGCCTGCGCCGATCGCGATCCATGCCAGCACGGTCAGCCAGGTCGGAACCATCGACGCCTCCTCCTATCGTCGTATCCAACTGGCGGGTGCCCGGAGCCGTGGAGGCGAAACAAGGGCGGAGCCGAGTCACGCTCCGGTAGTCGTGCGGGAGTTCATCAGGTGGTGAGCAGGAGAGGTACCGTCGATGCGTAGGTGATCAGGAGCGCTATCGACCCGGGGCGCCCTATGGACAGGTTGCGGCGCAGGAGAATCCACGCGAATGCGGAGGCCGCGACCATTACCGCGAGGAGTGGCAGGTCGGCCGCCGGGCTCGTGTGGGTTCCGCTGCAGATGCCGACGATTCCACCGCCGGCGAGGCTGTTGAACAGGTTGGAGCCGAAGAGGTTTCCCACCAGCAGGTCGGCTTCACCCCGCCGCTGCGCCTGGATCGCGGTGACCAGTTCGGGCAGTGAGGTGCCCAGTGCTACGAGTGTGCAGCCGATGACCAGTGGCGGAACACCGAAAGCGGTGGCGATCGTCGCCGCATTCGACACCAGCAACTGCGCACCGGCCAGGACTCCGATCAGACCGGCCGCCGCCCGGCCTAGTGATTCCGGCCACGTGTGTGCGGCCGCCGAGGGACGGTCGTCGGAGGCGGTGAGTTCGGTGGTTTGTTCGGCGATGGGACCTGCCGTCCGATCGGAGCGTGACCAGTGGACCAGGGTGGCGAGCGCCGGAACCACGAGGGCCAGCAGCGCGAGCCCTGTCCAAATCGTGAGACCGATCGCTGCGGCCACGGCGAACAGCGCGACCGCGACCACGGAGAGCGTGATCTCGCGCGCGATGACCGTGGCCGTCGTGCATACGCCACCCAACGCCGCCACGGTTCCCAGGACGAGCGTGACGTTGATGATGTTGGAGCCCATCAGGTTTCCGATGGCGATGTCTGCCTGACCGGTGGTGGCGGCGGTACCCGAGACCAGGAATTCCGGCGCCGATGTGCCGAGCCCGATCACCACCACCCCGACCACTGCGGCGGAGATGCGGAGGTGTCGTGCCAGACGCGCCGAGCCCAGTACCAATTGATCTGCCGCGTAGGTCAAGACGAGTAGCCCGGCCACGGCTCCCAGGAGTTGAACGAGCAGGGGTCCTCCACATTTCGGCGGGCGAGGGTTTCCGGGTCGTCTCAGCTGAAGGCGAAGTATCGCAGCCACAGATAGGGCGCGGCGATCGCCACGGTGATCGCGGTGACGACGGCACCCTTGCGGGTGAATTCCCAGAACGAGATCGGGGTGTCGGCGCGGCGGGCGATGCCGAGCATGACGACGTTGGCGCTGGCGCCGACAGCGGTGAGGTTGCCGCCGTAGTCGGCGCCGACGGTCAGCGCCCACCACAGCGCATGGGCGTTGGACTCGTGGTCGAGTTGTCCGACGAGGTCGGCGACCAATGGACTCATCGTCGCCACATAGGGGATGTTGTCGATGATGCCGGACAGCAGCGCCGAAACGATCAGGATCAGCATGGTGGCGGTGAGGGCGTTCCCGCTGGTGGCGTCGACAGCCCAGCGCGAAAGATGCTCTATTACACCGGTTTTCACCAGGGCACCGATCATAACGAACAGTCCGGCGAAGAACAGCAGCGTCTCCCATTCGACAGCGGACAGGTAATCGCTTTGCGACACACCGGAAATCAACACGAGCACACCGGCGCCCAGCAGCGCGACGACGGAGGGATCGATGTGGAACAGCGAATGCCCGATGAAGCCGGCGAATACCGCGGCGAGGACTACGCCGGATTTGATCAGCAGGCCGCGGTCGTGGATCGCTTCGCGCTCGTTCAAGGCCATTACATCGGCGACTCGTGCGGGGTCGACGGTGAAGGAGTGGCGAAACAGTAGCGGCAGGACGAGGGTGAACACGATGAGCGTGAGCACCACCAGCGGTGCGACGTTGAGCAGGAAGTCGTTGAACGACAGGCCGGCTCGGCTGCCGATGATGATGTTGGGTGGGTCGCCGATGAGGGTCGCGGTGCCGCCGATGTTGGAGGCGAGTACTTCGGCGATGAGAAACGGTGCGGGCCCGATATCGAGGCGTTCGCATACCAGCAGTGTCACCGGGGCGATGAGCAGAACGGTGGTGACGTTGTCGAGGAACGCCGACGCCACTGCGGTGATGAGGGTGAGCAGGATCATCACCCGCAGTGGAGATCCTTTGGCGCGCTTGGCCGCCCAGATCGCGGTGTATTCGAAGATGCCGGTCTGTCGCAGGATGCCGACGATGATCATCATGCCGAGCAGAAGGAGGATGACGTTCCAGTCGATGCCGGTGTCGGCGGAGAAGAAGCTGTCCGCCGACCCGACCACGCCGAGGGCCAGGACGACGGCCGCACCGATGAGAGCGGCCTTGGTCTTGTGTATCCGTTCGGTGGCGATCGCGACGTAGGCGACGACGAACACGGCCACCGCGACGAAGGCCGTCATCGGCGCCTCCCGATCGGACGGACGGGATTCAGCAGTTGCGCAGTGTCGCTTCCAACAGCCGTGACGCCGTGATGACGCCGATGAATTCGGTCCCGCTGGTCACCGCGACGAGCGGACTGCGGAACCGCGCCATGGTGGCGGCGACTTCGATCACGGTGTCGTCGGCCTGGGCGGCGGGGATCTTCGTGAGATGTTCGGGGATGACGTCGCGGACCTTCTTGCCGCGCAGCTTGGCGGCGACCCGGTCGCAGATCGGTTCGTCGATCACCGCAGCCAGTTTCGGATCGTCCTGCACATATTGCGGGACGATGAACCGAACCACCTGCGAAGCTGGTAACACCGCCTTCGGTGTGCCCTCGGCGTCGGTGACCACGATGCCGGGCAGGCGATGTTCGGCCAGTAGCCGCGCCGCGTCGAGCGCGTCGGAATCGAGGCCGACCACCGGGTACTGCTCGGCGATCTGGGATGCGTGCACTCCAGCAGGATACGTCGCGGGCACTGGTGATCGGTGCTGCCGTCGCGATCGGTTCGACCGGGCGTTCGCTCATCGCATCTCCAGGGTCGTCCGAGACCGCCGCCCGCGGTCGCGGGTAGCGTTCGCCGACCAGACTTCCCGGCACACCAGGTGTAAAGATGCCGCAAAAACTTGGGCCGGAGCAAATCGAGGAACCCGCCACAATCGTCCATAGGCGCGGCGAAGCCCACCCGGAACAGTGCGCTCAGCTGTAGTAGTCGACGCCTATCGTCGGACCATTGCAGATAGAGGTCGACTGTCACATTCTCGAGGGCCGACCGCCTGTTCCTGGTATCGGCAGAGGGTGCAAATCTGAACTGGACACGTCGGAGCTCTCGGCGGCGTTGTCGCACTACCGCGCATTGCAGAACATCGGCCTTTTGGGGTGCATCCCTTGGCAGCGAGCATCGATGAGTTGACACGACTGCCGTTGTCGCGCCTCCTGGACGAACTGGGCAGTTCCGCAACGGGTTTGACGGCAGCCGAAGCATCGCTGCGGCTGCAGGATTACGGCCCCAACGAGATCGCCGAGCAACACCGCAATCCGGTGCTGGTGTTTCTGGGGTATTTCTGGGCGCCGATCCCGTGGATGATCGAGGCGGCTCTGGTGCTGTCGCTGGCGGCGCGGCACTGGGCGGACGCGGCCATCATCGCGGCGCTGCTGGCGATGAACGGGCTGGTGGCCTTCACCGAGGAACATCAAGCCGCCGGCGCGATCGCCGCCTTGAAGACGCGGCTGGCCGGTACGGCGCGCGTGCTGCGCGAACACAGCTGGACAACCGTGCCGGCTCGGGAACTGGTCCCCGGCGACGTGGTACGCGTGCGGCTCGGTGATGTGGTGCCGGCGGATCTGCGAGTGCTCGACGATGTCTCGCTGCGAGTCGATCAATCGGCGCTGACCGGTGAATCGCTCGCGGTGACCCGCGGCCGGGGGCAGGTGCTGTATTCGGGTTCGGTGCTGGTGCGCGGCGAAGCCGACGCCGTGGTCTACGCGACCGGAGCGGCTTCCTACTTCGGCAGGACAACGTCGCTGGTCGAGACCGCGGGCACGGTGAGTCATTTTCAGCGGGCGGTGCTGCGGATCGGTAACTACCTGATCGTGATGGCGGCGGCACTGGTCGCTTTGACGGTGGCCCTGTCGCTGGCGCGCGGCAATCCTGTCCTGGAGACGTTGGAGTTCGCGTTGGTGGTGACGATCGCGTCGGTGCCGGTGGCGCTGCCTGCCGTGTTGTCGGTGACCATGGCGGTGGGCGCCCGAACACTGGCGCGCCACCAGGCGGTGGTGAGCCACCTGCCCGCGGTGGAGGAACTCGGCGGAGTGGACGTGTTGTGCTCGGACAAGACCGGCACCCTCACCCAGAACCGGCTGGCACTGGCCGCCTGCTGGACCGCGCCCGGCGTCGATGAACGTCAGGTGCTTGTCGCCGCCGCGCAGGCGTCACGCGCTGAAGACCGCGATCAGATCGATGCGGCCGTGCTGGCCGCCGTCGATGATCTCCCCGGCCTCGAGGTCGAGCAGTTCGTCCCGTTCGACCCGGTGAGCAAGCGCACCGAGGCAACTCTGCGGACCGTCGACGGTCAGCGGTTCCGGGTGAGCAAAGGCGCCCCTCAGGTCATTGCCGCGCTCTGTGGTGACACCACGATGACCGGCATCGACGGTGTGGTCCGTGATTTCGCGGCGCGCGGGCATCGTTCGCTCGGGGTCGCCCGCGCCGAAAGCGACCGATCGTGGCGGCTGCTCGGTGTGCTGGCGTTGGCCGATCCGCCCCGGCAGGATTCGGCCGCCACCGTGGCCGCCGCGCGGGAGCAGGGAATTGTGGTGAAGATGGTGACCGGCGATCAGGTCGCCATCGGTCGTGAGATCTCCCGCCAGATCGGGCTCGGCGAGCATATCGTCGACGCGAAGGTGCTCGATGACTCCGGTGAGACCGGTCGGCTGGCGGCTCGGGTCGACGCGGTCGACGGGTTCGCGCAGGTCTTTCCCGAACACAAGTACCGGATCGTCCAGTTGTTGCAGTCGCGCGGCCACATCGTGGCCATGACCGGCGACGGCGTCAACGACGCCCCCGCCCTCAAACAAGCCGACGCCGGCATCGCCGTGGCCGGCGCCACCGATGCCGCGCGCGCAGCCGCCGATGTCGTGCTGCTGGCTCCCGGGTTGTCGGTGATCGTGGATGCGATTCGCCAGGCCCGGGAGATCTTCGCTCGGATGACCAGCTATGCCACCTACCGCATCGCCGAGACCATCCGGGTGCTGCTGCTGATCACCCTCGCGATCGTGTTCATGAACTTCTTCCCGGTCACCGCCATCATGATCGTTTTCCTGGCTCTGCTCAACGACTGCGCGATCCTGGCCATCGCCTACGACCACGTCCGCGGCGCCACCCGGCCCGCTGCCTGGGACATGCGCCGCGTGCTCACCGTTGCCAGTGCGCTGGGCATCATGGGCGTTGCCGAAACTTTCCTGTTGTTCGCATTGGCGCACAACGTCTTCGGGCTGAACCAGGACCTGATCCGCACCCTCATCTACCTGAAACTGTCGGTTTCGGGGCATCTCACAGTGTTCGTCACCCGCACCCGCAGACAGTTCTGGTCCTCGCCAGCTCCCGCGCCGATCCTGCTCGGCGCGGTTATCGGCACCCAGACGATCGCCACTCTCATTGCCGTCTACGGCGCACTCATGACCCCCTTGGGGTGGGGGTGGGCGGCCGTCGTGTGGGGCTATGCCATGTTCTGGTTCCTCGTCGAAGACCGCGTCAAACTCGCCACCCACCAATGGCTCGACCACCACCCTGGTCGAAAACACGGACCGGGCACCGTGCACCGCCTTGCCACGGACATGTCCGGCTGACCGGCTCGGACGAACGACACCGATCACGCGCTGCAACGAACACCGCGACGTGCACGCAGCAGTGCTCGGCGGCAACGAGTAGCGCCGCGGGCGAGTCAGCTGCTCCAGCGTGCGCAGGGCACCAACATCGTTGCCCCATAGCTCAACCCGCAACCACCCCATAGCAAACGAGGCACTTCGTCCGCCGCCCAACATGTACACGACGATGCCCGCACAGCAGTTGCTGTGCGGGCATCGTCGCCGAACCTCGGTTCCGACCGGGCCGCTTGGAAGTAGTGCCGGAATCGGCTCCGGCCGAAGGCCGTGGCGGCGGGTGTGTCTACTTGCTAGGAGTCGCCGGGTGGAACGGGGAGCTGACGGTCGCGAAGTACTGGATCGCGGCGCCGATGGCGACCGGGGCGGTGATGAAGATCTGCCCGGCGAGCACGCCCAGGAAGCCGACGGCGGCGGCGCCGGCGACACAGCCGCCGAGCGGGCCGAGGCCGAACAGGGTGGCCAGCGCACCGGTGGCGACA
>NZ_JBMVFU010000013.1:0-225356 GCF_049538315.1 Nocardia sp. AB354
CAAGGAACTGCAGTCGCTGTGCCTCAACGTCGAAGTACTGTCCTCCGACGGCGCCGCGATCGAGATGCGCGACGGTGACGACGAGGACCTCGAGCGTGCCGCGGCGAACCTCGGCATCAACCTGTCCCGCAACGAGGCTGCGACGGTCGACGACCTCGCGCAGTAGCCGATCGGTCCCGGCGCCCGCATTGGGCGCCGGGGCATAGTTTCCCGCTCCGCGGAAGTGGCAGCGGTCCGCTCCGGCGGAAGAACTAGCGAACTTTGCTCGATACTGAACCCGAACAGGGGAAAGGAAGTTACGTGCTAGACGTCAACTTCTTCGATGAACTCCGGATCGGCCTGGCTACCGCCGAAGACATTCGCAACTGGTCTTTCGGTGAGGTCAAGAAGCCGGAGACCATCAACTACCGCACGCTCAAGCCGGAGAAGGACGGCTTGTTCTGCGAGAAGATCTTCGGTCCCACCCGGGACTGGGAGTGCTATTGCGGCAAGTACAAGCGCGTGCGCTTCAAGGGCATCATCTGTGAGCGCTGTGGCGTCGAGGTGACTCGCGCCAAGGTGCGTCGCGAGCGGATGGGACACATCGAGCTGGCCGCGCCGGTCACCCACATCTGGTACTTCAAGGGTGTGCCGAGCCGCCTCGGCTACCTGCTGGACCTGGCGCCGAAGGATCTCGAGAAGATCATCTACTTCGCCGCCTACGTCATCACCACCGTCGACGAGGATCTGCGCCACAACGAGCTGTCCACGCTCGAGGCGGAGATGGAGGTCGAGAAGAAGGCGATCGCCGACCAGCGCGATGCCGACCTGGAGGCCCGCGCCCAGAAGCTCGAGGCCGACCTGGCCGAGCTCGAGGCCGAGGGTGCCAAGTCCGACGTCCGCCGCAAAGTCAAGGACGGCGGCGAGCGCGAGATGCGCCAGCTGCGCGACCGTGCCCAGCGCGAGCTGGACCGGCTCGACGAGATCTGGACCACCTTCACCAAGCTGGCTCCCAAGCAGCTGATCGTGGACGAGGTTCTCTACCGCGAGCTGCAGGACCGCTACGGCGAGTACTTCACCGGCGCGATGGGTGCCGAAGCCATCCAGAAGCTGATGGAGAACTTCGACATCGACGCCGAGGCCGAGAACCTGCGCGAAACCATTCGCACCGGTAAGGGCCAGAAGAAGCTGCGCGCGCTCAAGCGCCTGAAGGTTGTCGCGGCCTTCCAGTCCAACGGCAACTCGCCGATGGGCATGGTCCTCGACGCCGTTCCGGTGATCCCGCCGGAGCTGCGCCCGATGGTTCAGCTCGACGGTGGCCGCTTCGCCACCTCCGACCTGAACGACCTGTACCGCCGCGTGATCAACCGCAACAACCGCCTCAAGCGACTGATCGACCTCGGCGCCCCCGAGATCATCGTCAACAACGAGAAGCGGATGCTGCAGGAGTCCGTGGACGCGCTGTTCGACAACGGCCGTCGCGGTCGCCCGGTGACCGGCCCCGGTAACCGCCCGCTGAAGTCCCTGAGCGATCTGCTCAAGGGTAAGCAGGGTCGTTTCCGTCAGAACCTGCTCGGTAAGCGCGTCGACTACTCCGGCCGTTCGGTCATCGTCGTCGGTCCGCAGCTGAAGCTGCACCAGTGTGGTCTGCCCAAGCTGATGGCGCTGGAGCTGTTCAAGCCGTTCGTGATGAAGCGTCTGGTCGACCTGAACCACGCGCAGAACATCAAGTCCGCCAAGCGGATGGTCGAGCGGCAGCGTGCCCAGGTGTGGGACGTCCTCGAAGAGGTCATCGCCGAGCACCCGGTCATGCTGAACCGTGCGCCCACGCTGCACCGCCTGGGTATCCAGGCCTTCGAGCCGCTGCTGGTCGAAGGTAAGGCCATCCAGCTGCACCCGTTGGTCTGTGAGGCCTTCAACGCCGACTTCGACGGTGACCAGATGGCCGTGCACCTGCCGCTGTCGGCGGAGGCGCAGGCCGAGGCCCGCATCCTGATGCTGTCGTCGAACAACATCCTGTCCCCGGCGTCCGGCCGCCCGCTGGCCATGCCGCGTCTGGACATGGTGACCGGTCTGTACTACCTGACCCGCCTGGAAGAGGGCGCCAAGGGCGAGTACCGGCCTGCCACCGCGGATGCTCCCGAGCAGGGCGTCTACGCGTCGCCGGCCGAGGCCCAGATGGCCGTCGACCGCGGCGAGCTGACGGTTCGTTCGCTGATCAAGGTGCGCCTGACCGATCAGCGCCCGCCGAAGGACATCGAGGCTGAGCTGTTCCCCGAGGGCTGGCAGCGCGGCGACGCGTGGCTGTGCGAGACCACCCTGGGCCGGGTCATCTTCAACGAGCTGCTGCCCGCGGACTATGCGTTCATCAACGAGCAGATGCCGAAGAAGCGGCAGGCGACGATCATCAACGATCTCGCCGAGCGCTACCCGATGATCGTGGTCGCGCAGACCGTCGACAAGCTCAAGGACGCCGGCTTCTATTGGGCCACGCGTTCGGGTGTCACCGTCTCCATGTCGGACGTTCTCGTTCCGCCGGAGAAGGCCGAGATCATGGAGCGCTACGAGGCGCAGTCCGACCAGATCGAGAAGAAGTACCAGCGTGGTGCTCTCGACCACCAGGAGCGCAACAACGCCCTGGTCAAGATCTGGCAGGAAGCGACCGAAGAGGTCGGTAAGGCGCTGCGTGCGCACTACCCGGCCGACAACCCGATCATCACGATCGTCGATTCGGGCGCCACGGGTAACTTCACCCAGACTCGTACCCTCGCGGGCATGAAGGGTCTGGTGACCAACCCGAAGGGTGAGTTCATTCCGCGGCCGATCAAGTCCTCGTTCCGTGAGGGCCTGACCGTTCTGGAGTACTTCATCAACACCCACGGTGCGCGAAAGGGTCTGGCCGACACCGCGCTTCGTACCGCCGACTCGGGTTACCTGACCCGTCGTCTGGTGGACGTGTCGCAGGACGTCATCGTGCGCGAGACGGACTGTGGCACCGAGCGCGGCATCCTCGTCGCGATCGCCGAGAAGCAGCCCGACGGCCTGCTCATCCGCGATCCGCACGTGGAGACCAGCACCTACGCCCGGACGCTGGCCGCCGACGCGGTCGACGCAGGAGGCAACGTCATCGTGGAGAAGGGTCACGACCTCGGCGACCCCGCCATCGAGGCGCTGCTCGAGGCCGGCATCACCGACGTCAAGGTCCGCTCGGTGCTCACCTGCACCACCGGCACCGGCGTGTGTGCGACCTGCTACGGCCGCTCGATGGCGACCGGCAAGCTGGTCGACATCGGTGAGGCCGTCGGTATCGTCGCCGCCCAGTCCATCGGTGAGCCCGGTACCCAGCTGACCATGCGTACCTTCCACCAGGGTGGTGTCGCGGGTGACGACATCACCGGCGGTCTGCCCCGCGTGCAGGAGCTCTTCGAGGCTCGTGTGCCCAAGGGCAAGGCGCCGATCGCGGAGGTCTCGGGCCGGGTGCGGCTCGAGGACGACGACCGCTTCTACAAGATCACGATCATTCCGGACGACGGTTCGGACGAGGTGGTCTACGACAAGCTGTCGAAGCGTCAGCGTCTGCGGGTGTTCAAGCACGAGGACGGCTCCGAGCGTCTGCTCGCCGACGGCGACCACGTCGAGGTCGGCCAGCAGCTGCTGGAGGGCTCGGCCGATCCGCACGAGGTGCTGCGTGTGATGGGCCCGCGTCAGGTGCAGATCCACCTGGTCCACGAGGTCCAGGAGGTCTACCGGTCGCAGGGTGTGTCCATCCACGACAAGCACATCGAGGTCATCGTTCGCCAGATGCTGCGCCGCGTGACCATCATCGACTCGGGTGCGACGGAGTTCCTGCCCGGTTCGCTGGTGGAGCGTTCGGAGTTCGAGGCGTCCAACCGCCGCGTCGTCGCCGAGGGTGGCGAGCCCGCGTCGGGTCGTCCGGTGCTGATGGGTATCACCAAGGCGTCGCTGGCCACCGATTCGTGGCTGTCGGCGGCCTCCTTCCAGGAAACGACTCGTGTCTTGACGGACGCGGCGATCAACTGCCGCTCCGACAAGCTGATCGGCCTGAAGGAGAACGTGATCATCGGTAAGTTGATCCCGGCCGGTACCGGTATCAACCGCTACCGCAACATCCAGGTGCAGCCGACCGAAGAGGCCCGTGCCGCGGCGTACGCGGTGCCGTCCTACGACGACACCTACTACAGCCCGGAGGGCTTCGGCACCACCACCGGTGCCGCGGTCCCGCTGGACGACTACGGTTTCAGCGACTACCGGTAATCCGGTAGAGGACAACCACATTCGGCCCCCGTTCCGAACGGAACGGGGGCCGAATCGTATTCACGGTTCGCTCGGTGCGAGCGCCTTCGGGTGGAACCGAGTCGAATGAGCGAGGAAACGGACCCGATCACGATCGATCCAGCGGGTAGCCTTCAGGTATGACCGTCGCCCACCATCACCACGACGAACCGATCCGCGGTCGGATGGTGCTGTTGCCGACGCCGCCACCCGGCGGGTTCACCGCCGAAGATCTACCTCGCTTGATGGAAGTAGTCGATGGCAACTTCGAGCTGCTGGACGGTGAAGTCGTGATGATGGCCCCTGCTGATCCCTGGCACGACGAGGTCCGGGACACGCTGAAGGCCGCGTTACGACCGATCCTGCCGACGGAGATGGTCGTGATCTCCGAGAAGGGCATCGACCTGGGCCATTCCGTGCCGGAGCCGGACGTTCTGATCGTGTCGCGGGCCGCGTTCGGGCCGCATACGTCGGTCTACCAGTCGGGGGACGTGCATCTCGCCGTAGAGATCGTCTCGCCCAGCACGAAGACCAAGGATCGCAAACTTCGTCCCGCGCAGTATGCCGAGGCAGGCATCAAGTGCTTCTGGCGCGTCGAGAACGAGGATGACGCGATGGTCGTTTACACGTTCGAGCTGCTGCCCGAGGGCGGTTGCTACGCGCCCAGTGGCGTCTTCCGCAAACAGTTGCGCATCGAGAAGCCTTTCCCGATCGACGTGGAACTGCCCGAAATAACCTGGTAGGCGGCCACGGAAACCCGCCGGCGGGTCGGTTCGCCGATCAGGCTTCCGCTTCGAGGGTGTGGCGGGCGGCGATGAACAGGGTGGTGCAGACGTCGGTGAGTGCGGCGGGGGTGTGGGGTGTGCCGCTCATCAGCCAGTCGACCAGTAGGTGGTTGACGCCGCCGACGAGGGCGACCGCGGCCGCATGTTGTTTGGCCGACAGGGGTTCGGAGCGGGCGGCTGCCCAGGTGGTGGTGACGATCTCCGCGAATTCGCGCAGTACCTCATGGCGGCGTTCCTCCATGGTGGAGGACACGCCGACGGCCTCGATCAGGGCCACTCTGGCAAGTCGCCGATCCTCGGTCAGATATTCGATGAACGTCTGTATTCCGGCACGGGTTCGGTCGTCGATGTCGTCGCCCGCCGATATCATCGCGGCCGTGGTGGCGGCGCGCACCTGGTCCACGACCTCGGAATACAGGGCGGCCAGGCAACTTTCGCGGTCGGCGAAGGATTCGTAGAAATACCGTTCGGTGAGCCGCGCGACCCGGCAGATCTGTTTGACCGAACTGCCCGCATACCCGGTGGTGCCGAAAACCTCCAACGCGGCGTCCAGGATCGCCGCGCGCCGCTGCACGCGGCGCTCGTCCGGCATCAGTCCCTGATACTTCCGTCCCGACATGCCCCTGTCCTTACGTCCCGGCCTATGGCACACTAGAGCATCGTTGCTGACACGCAGGCATGTCAGAATGGAGAACATCCATGACCTCACCGATTGCCGGTCGTGTCGTCGCGGTGACCGGCGGGGCGCGGGGCATAGGCCGGGAGATCGCGCGCGTGCTCGCCGAGGCCGGTGCCCGGGTTGCCATCGGCGACCGGGACGAACCGGCGGCCGTCGCCACCGCGGCCGAATTGTCCGGTACCGTGCGCGGTTTCGCGCTCGACGTCACCGACACGGACTCCTTCCGCGGCTTCGTCGCCGCCGTGGAATCGCTGTGGGGTCCGATCGACGTGCTGGTCAACAATGCCGGGGTGATGTGGGTGGGCCCGTTCGACGCGGAACCCGAGGTCGCGACCGTGCGCATGCTGGAGGTCAATCTGCACGGCGTGATCCGCGGCGTGCGGCTGGTCGCACCGGGCATGCGGGCGCGCGGGCAGGGCCACATCGTCACGATCGCCTCGGCCGCCGCGCGATTGTCTCCGCCCGGCGAATCGACCTACGCCGCGACCAAACATGGGGTGCTCGGCTATCTGACCGGCGTGCGCGAGGAACTGCGCGGCAGCGGCGTGCGGATCTCGGTGATCATGCCGGGGGTGGTCGCGACCGAACTGGCCGCGGGAACCGCCACCGGCGCCGCGAAACTGCTCCAGCCCGCCGATGTCGCCCGCGCGGTGCTGCGGACCCTCGAACACCCTCGTTTCGAGGTCACCGTGCCGCGATACATCGGTCCGCTCGTCCGGCTCGCCGAACTGCTCCCGCAGCGCCTGCGCGATCTGACCTTCCGGCGCATGGTTCCCGATCAGGTCGCCGCGACCCGCGGTTCCACCACCCGCGCGGCCTACGAACGCGGCCTGGCCGATCCCACCGGTGGGGACACCGCATGACGCCCTACCCGCCCGCTCGCTGATTCGGGCGACCACAGACCGCGTCGGCGCAGCATTGAGCCGCCCGCGCCGACGCACCCGGCCTGCCGGTTCCGGTCGACCGGAACCGGCAGGCGCTCGGAAAAGCGATCGCTGTCGCGGGGGGTCGCGAATTACCCGCCGACGTAGGCGGCGAGGTGTTCGCCGGTGAGCGTCGAGCGATCGGCGACCAGATCGGCCGGCGTTCCCTCGAAGACGATGCGCCCGCCGTCGTGGCCGGCCCCGGGACCGAGGTCGACGATCCAGTCGGCATGCGCCATGACCGCCTGGTGGTGTTCGATGACGATCACCGATTTGCCCGAGTCCACGAGGCGGTCGAGCAGGCCGAGCAGGTTCTCCACATCGGCGAGATGCAGGCCCGTGGTCGGCTCGTCGAGAACGTAGATCCCGCCCTTCTCGCCCATGTGGGTGGCGAGTTTGATGCGCTGGCGTTCACCACCCGACAGCGTGGTGAGGGGCTGACCCAGTTTCAGATAGCCGAGGCCCACATCGCCGAGGCGTTGCAGAATCTTGTGTGCCGCCGGGAGTTTCGCCTCACCCGCGCCGAAGAACTCCTCGGCTTCCGCCACCGACATCTCCAGCACCTCGCTGATGTTGCGCCCGCCGAGGTGATAGTCCAGAACCGCCGCCTGGAAGCGTTTACCGTCGCATTCCTCGCAGGTGGTCGCGACGCCGGCCATCATCGCCAGATCGGTGTAGATCACGCCGGCGCCGTTGCAGGTGGGGCACGCGCCCTCGGAATTCGCGCTGAACAGCGCCGGCTTGACGCCGTTGGCCTTGGCGAATGCCTTGCGGATCGGCTCGAGCAGTCCGGTGTAGGTGGCCGGATTACTACGCCGGGATCCGCGAATCGCGCCCTGGTCGACCACCACGACATCGTCGCGGTCGGCGACCGACCCGTGGATGAGCGAACTCTTACCGGATCCGGCCACGCCGGTGATCACACACAGCACCCCGAGCGGGATGTCGACGTCGACATCCTTCAGGTTGTGGGTGGAGGCGCCGCGAATCTCCAACGCGCCGGCCGACTTCCGGGGCGCGTCCTTCAGTTTCGCCCGATCGTCGAGATGGCGGCCGGTGATCGTGTCGCTGGCGCGCAGCCCCTCGATATCGCCCTCGAAACAGACTGTGCCGCCTTGGCTTCCGGCCCCCGGACCCAGATCGACGATATGGTCGGCGATCGCGATCGCTTCCGGCTTGTGCTCCACCACCAGCACCGTGTTGCCCTTGTCGCGCAACTGCAACAGCAGGTTGTTCATTCGCTCGATATCGTGCGGATGCAGGCCGATGGTGGGTTCGTCGAAGACGTAGGTGACATCGGTCAGGGACGAGCCGAGGTGGCGAATCATCTTGGTGCGCTGGGCTTCACCGCCGGAGAGCGTGCCCGCCGGCCGATCCAGTGACAGATAGCCGAGGCCGATCTCGGTGAACGAGTCGAGCAGGTGCTGCAGACCTTTCAGCAGCGGTGCGACCGACGGCTCGTCGAGAGCGCGCACCCATTCGGCGAGATCGCTGATCTGCATCCGGCAGACGTCGGCGATGCTCTGGTCGCCGATCTTCGAGGACCGGGCCTCGGCGCTGAGCCGGGTGCCCTCACATTCCGGGCAGGTCGTGAAGGTCACCGCACGCTCGACGAACGCACGGATATGCGGCTGCAGCGAATCGACATCCTTGGACAGCATCGACTTCTGGATCTTCGGGACCAGCCCCTCGTAGGTGAGGTTGATGCCCTCGACCTTGATCTTGGTCGGCTCCTTGTAGAGCAGGTCGTGCAGTTCCCGCTTGTTGTACTTGCGGATCGGCTTGTCGGGGTCGAACAGCCCGCAACCGCGGTAGATGCGGCCGAACCAGCCGTCCATGCTGTAGCCGGGGATGGTGAGCGCACCCTCGTTGAGCGACAGGCTCTCGTCGTAGAGGGCGGTCAGGTCGAAATCGGTGACCGAGCCCATGCCCTCGCAGCGCGGGCACATACCGCCGAGCCGGTGGAAGGTCGCCTTTTCGGCCTTGGTCTTACCGCCGCGCTCGACGGTGATCGCACCGCTGGCGGTCACCGAGGGCACATTGAACGAATAGGCGTTCGGCGAGCCGATCTGCGGCTGGGCGAGGCGGCTGAACAGGATGCGCAACATCGCGTTGGCGTCGGTGGCGGTGCCGACCGTGGAGCGGGGGTTGGCGCCCATCCGCTCCTGGTCGACCGAGATCGCGGTGGTGAGGCCGTCCAGGAAATCGACCTCCGGCCGCGACAACGTCGGCATGAAGCCCTGGACGAAGGCGCTGTAGGTCTCGTTGATCATCCGCTGCGATTCCGCGGCGATGGTGCCGAAGACCAGCGAACTCTTCCCCGATCCCGAGACGCCGGTGAAGACGGTCAGGCGACGCTTGGGAATTTCGACGCTGATGTCCTTGAGGTTGTTGACCCGCGCACCGTGTACGCGGATCAGGTCGTGGGTGTCGGCAACGTGCCGGTCCGGCGTCGAGGCCTTGCTCATGGTTTCTCCAATTCAGGGTGGGCGGCCTGGTCCGCCGGGCCGGCTCGGTTGTCGGGGTCGGCTCAGGAGGCCTGTTGGATCCGCAGCAGATTGCCCGAGGGGTCGCGGAACGCGCAGTCGCGCAGTCCGTAGGGCTGGTCGGTCGGCTCCTGCACGACCTCGGCTCCGTTCGCCTGCAGCCGCTCGAACACCTCGTCGACGTTCTTGGTCGCCAGGTTGAGGCTGGCGAAGGTGCCCTTGGCCATCATCTCGGAGATGGTGCGCTGCTCTTCTTCCGTGACGCCGGGGGTGGCGTTCGGCGGGTAGAGCACGATCGAGATGTCCGGCTGTCCGGCGGGGCCGACCGTGATCCAGTGCATGCCCTTGAAGCCGACGTCGTTGCGCACCTCGAAGCCGAGCGTGTCGCGGTAGAACGTCAGCGCGGCCTCCGGATCGTCTTGCGGGAGGAAGGTGTCGTGAATGGTGATGTCCATGTCGCTCACGCTAATTCCTACTCGGTAACCTGCGCTTCTCGATTCCTGATCGGTCTGGTCACCTGTTTCGCGACACACGACGGCATGCCCAGAGTGGCGTCGGCGGCCTCGCGCCGGTAGACGCTCGGCGGCACTCCGACCAGTTCGGTGAAGCGGGTACTGAAGGTGCCCAGCGATTGGCAGCCGACCTCGAAGCACACCTCCGTCACGCTGAGATCACCCCGGCGCAGCAGCGCCATCGCGCGTTCGATTCGCCGCGTCATGAGATATCCGTACGGCGATTCCCCGTAGGCGAGGCGGAACTGCCGGCTCAGATGCCCCGCGGACATGTGCACATCGCGCGCGAGGGCCTCCACATCCAGGGGCTTCGCATACTCCCGGTCGATGCGGTCGCGGACCTTGCGCAGCCGGGCGAGATCGCGCAGGCGCGGGTCGGGGGCAGGTGTGCTGCTCACACCGCGATGGTGCCACGCGGCGCCGACATTGCCCAGCAACCCTCACCACGAGCGGGACGAGGGGTGGCGGCGGACGAGGTCAGCGCTCTCGGACCGGTGGGCATTTCTTCCCCGCGAGATGGCATTTGTCCTCGAAACCCGCGGGTAGCCAATTTCCGGACAGCAGCAGCGGATGATTCGGAAAGTGCAGATGGGCGGCGACGACGAATATCAGTACGGCCCAAGGTGTTCGGACCTGCCACTGGTGGAAGGTCCGATCGCGGTCGACGTAGCGCGCGACCACCTGATCGGCGGCGGTCAGGTCGATCGTCTCCAGCGATGCCCACCGGATCCGGAAGGAGTAGTCGGGGTTGGTGAGGTGAATGCGGCGGTCGGAGATCATCACCGAACCGGGGCGTTCGGCGATCCAGCGCGGTTGCGACGCGGCCTCCGCACGCTGGCGCCGGGCCTGATTCACCAGCGCGTTCCCCAGTTGCGCGGCCGCGACGAAGGAGGCGCTGCCCGCGACGTAGATGTTGTTGCGGGTCCAGCTGCCGTCCCCGGGCGCCCGCCAGAACGACCAGGTCGCCGGGCCTTCCGCGATACAGACCTCGCCCGGGTCGATCCGGATCCGGGTGGACTTGACGGGCATCCGCGCCAACTCCTCGCGACGCAGCAGATCGAGCACCCCGCAGGTGTACAGCAGGTGGTCGTCGAACCACGTCCATCCGGCCCGGTCGGCGAGGGCCCGGTCGATATCGGCCAACGGGTCGAACACTGCGATCTCACCACCTTCATCGACATACGCGACGCTGGATATCCACGGTATCGGAGGAGCCACCGCCCGGCGAGGGCCGGCGGATCCGCCCGGTAAGCTGCTGACGCCTCGGTGGGTTCGACCAGAAGGGGGACCGTGGCCGCACTCGCGATCGGCGAGACGTTCGCCGGTTACCTCATCGAGGGCGTCCTCGGCCGTGGCGGAATGGGAACGGTCTATCTCGCCCGCCATCCGCGGCTGCCGCGCAGGGTGGCACTGAAGCTGCTCGACCGCGAGGTCTCCGCCGATCGAGAGCGCCGCCGCCGGTTCGATCAGGAAGCCGATATCGTTGCCCGCCTGGAACATCCGGGCATCGTGCGGATCTACGACCGCGGCGCCGATGCCGGACACCTGTGGATATCCATGCAGTATGTGCACGGTACCGATGCGGCGCGGCTGGACCGGCGGGCTCTCACCACCGAGCGGGTGTTGCGCATCGTCACCGAAACCGCTGCGGCACTGGACTACGCGCACAGCAAGGCGGTATTGCACCGCGACATCAAACCGGCGAACATCCTGCTCGAGTCACCCGACGCCGGTCGCGCCGAACGGGCGGTCCTCACCGATTTCGGCATCGCCCGATTACAGGACGCCGATACCGAACTCACGGTGACCGGCACCCTCACCGCCACTCTCGCGTACGCCTCCCCGGAACAGCTCTCCGATGAACCGCTCGACCATCGGTGCGACCAGTATTCCCTGGCCTGCACCCTGTTCACCCTGTTGTGCGGCCGGCCGCCCTATGCCGGGACCAATCCCGGGCAGGTGGTCGCCGGGCACGTCACCAAACCGATTCCCCGGCTGACCGCGGTGCGATCGGACCTGCCGCCGGCGCTCGACGCGGTGCTCGTGCGGGGGATGGCGAAACACCCGGGCGAGCGGTACGGCAGCTGTGGGGAATTCGCCGCCGATCTACGAAATGCCTTCCACGGCAGAGGATCTGGTTCGGTACGCGATGTGTATCACGCCCCGGACCGTGCCGAGGAGGAAGGGGCGGCGGCAGTCACGCAGGCGGGATTTCCGGTGCGGCAGGCATTCGACGTGCCGGGACGGGGGCATCGACCGACGCGGGGCGAGCCGTCGATCGCTTCGCCGGCGGTTCCCATCGGGGCGCGGCCGAGGAGGTGGATCCGGCGGGGCGCGGCCGTCGCCGTAGTCGCGGTCCTCGTGGCCGGAGCGGGGCTGGCGATCGGGGAGCTGTCGGGCCGGGGTTCGGCTCCTGTCGGCTGGGATGCGAAACATCGGCTGATCGTGGACAGTTTCCCGCAGTTGTTGTCCGATCGGCCCGGGGAGACGGGGTGGTCGGGGACCCGGTGCGCGGTCGATGCGACGACGGGAGAGCGAGCGGCCGTCGCCTGCGAGAATCCGGATCGGGATCTGCGCGTGGAGATCGTCGATCTCGAAAATAGCGATGCCGCAGTCGAATTCGCCGCGGACGCCAGTAGACACAGTGGGGACCTGCTGGCGAAGCATCCAGGTTTCGCGGATCCGCTGGATGTGGTGTTGCCGACGCCGGACTCGACCGGGACGCAGGACCTGTACACATTGTTCCCCCGGGACGCGCAGCGTTCCCGATTCGTCCTCGGCCTGCGCTGGACCAAACATGCGGCGCTGGAGATCTACGATCGCTGGTGGCCGCAGCTGCCGATGGGGGTCGCCGCGCCGGATGCGACAGCCACCCCCGATGCGAAAGCCGCGGCGCCCGACAGCGTTCCGTGGTGCTACGCCACCCGGACCGCGACCGACGTCAACGACGACGCGCCCGGCGGCACCGCATCCGGCCCGGACGCCGTGCTGGGCTACGAATACGCGCGGTACGACACCCGAAGCGGTTCGGCGGCCCGGGAATACGTCGCTCCGGAATCGACCGCCGTCCCCTCCGCCGAAACCCTGCAGAGGCAGATCGACCAGGTCCCCGTCGGCACCCAGCACTGCGTGCACGTGACCGGTGGAGATGTCCCGGACCGCTACCGGGTGCAGGTGTTCGAGCGCCGCCCCGACCGCGGTTTCCTCTATCGCGCCTACACCGCCATCACCACCACCCGTGACGGCCGGGTGTTCATCCGGGAAATCAGGAACTGACCCCGGCACCGAGCCGGCTCGTTCGAGGTTTGGGCGGAGGAGGGCATTACGGCCATCGATCGCTGGTCCTGCGGCACTTCACAGGGCGTCCGACGCGGTCCTAACGTTGTCGGATGGCTGCACCCGAGCCGGTCGGCGTCGAGCCTCGCCGCAGCAGGGGCGTGTCCGCGCGGACACGTGTCGCCGACGCGCTGAACTCCGGCGGACTGCGCGCCGTGCGGATGTGGTGGCGAGAACCCATCGACTATCGCTGGTTGCTGAGCACGCTCCGGAACCAGGGGGCGCTCGGCCTGCTGAAATTCTCGATCGGCACATCCGGGCTGGGCCTGTGCTTCGTCGCCCTCATGCTTCTGCTGTCGCCCGAGGGCCCGCAGAGCGCGTTCGGCCGGGCGGTGATCGGCCTGTTCGCCGTTGTGGCGCTGTTGGCGGCCCTGCGCTGGTATCTACTGCCCTGGCCGACTGCTTCGGTTTCCCTGGCGTTGATAGCAGTCGCGGATATCGCCATCACGATCTGCAGCCTGCTGGTCTCCGGCCGCGTGGCGATGATCAACGCGACCACCCTCATCCTGACCGGCGGCTACCTCGCGCTCTTCCACAGCGCCAAGGCTCTCGCCGTGCACGCGGGGTGGTCGCTGTTCTCGGTGCTGCTGGTCACGGGACGAATGATGATCTCTTCCGACTCCGATCGCGACGTCCCCCTTGCGATGGCCACCGCGCTGATCATGGTCCTCGCCGTCGTTTTCGTGCTCCCCACGCTGCAGTTCTTCTATTGGGTGCTGCGCACGAACGCGTTGTCGGATCCGCTGACAACCCTGCTGAACCGGCGCGGCCTCGATTACCACCTACCGAGAGTGTTCGCCCCCGGCGCGCCGCTCTGCGCGATGGTCATCGACCTGGATCGATTCAAGGAGGTCAACGACACCTTCGGGCATCAGGAGGGCGACCGGGTGCTGGCCAGAATCGCGGCACGGTTGCGCGACACCGCCGACCCCACTGCCACCATCGCGCGCACCGGTGGTGAGGAGTTCACGATCGTCGGTCCGCTGGACGCCGGAGCCGCTCGGGCGATGGCCGAGCGGCTGCGGCGGGCGGTCGAGAATTCGAGCGATGGGGCCGCGGTCACCGCCAGCATCGGCGTGGTGGTCGTCGACCTCGGTGCGGCGACCGATGACGGTGTCTCGCCCGAGCGGCTTCTCGGCTTCGCGGACACCGCCATGTATCGGGCGAAACAACGGGGCGGCAATGCCATCGTCGTCCGGGAACTGCGCGAACCTCTCGCTTGAGCGGGAAACCGGAGCCGCCGCGGGTCGGCTCGGAAATCGGCTCGTCGCAGCGGAATCGATGCGGCACCATGGGCGATGATGCGTTACTCACTCGCCGACATCCTGCCCTCGGTGGCCGCCGCCCTGGGGATGGATGTGCACAACCCGCTGGGCCTGAGGCCGAACCGCGATGTCGTGGTGCTGCTGGTCGACGGGTTGGGCGCCGAACTGCTCGCCCGCCACCGCGACACCGCGCCGACGCTGGCCGCACATGTGGCAACCACCGTGGCCACCGGATTCCCGGCCACGACCGCGGTCGGCCTGGCGAGCCTTGCGGTCGGCGCACCGTGCGCGACCCACGGCATCATCGGCTACAGCTTCGCCGTGCCCGCCGATGCGGGGCCGCGACTGCTCAACGCGCTGCGCTGGCGTCTGGACAGTGCGACCGGTCCGGATGCCCGCGAGCAGTACCCGCCCGAGCAGATACAGCCGGCTCGCAGCCGGGTTCAGGACCTCGCCGCGCACGGCGTCGAGGTGCACTACGTCGTTCCCGGATATCAGGGCGGATCCGGTCTGACGCGTGCCGTCTTCCGCGCCCCGGGCACGCTGCACCCGGCCGAAGACCTGGACGGCGTCCGGGACGGAATCCGTTCCGTCGCAGCCGGTTCCGGCTCCGGGGCCCGATTCGCCTACGCCTACTATCCGGAGCTGGACGCGAACGGACATCTGTACGGTCCGGGATCGGCGCAATGGCTGGCGGAACTGGCTCGGATCGATGCGCTCGTGGCGGATCTGCTGACCGAACTGCCCGCGACGTGCACGCTGATCGTCACCGGAGATCACGGCATGATTCGCGCGGGCGAGGTCGTCGATCTGGACGCACGCGCCGACCTGCATCGCGAGGTGCGATTGATCGGCGGGGAGGCCCGGGCGCGGCACGTCTACCTGGAACGTCCCGGCGCGCTGCCCGATGTGCTGGCCGCGTGGGCCGAGGAACTGGCCGGGCACGCACGTGTGGTGAGTCGCGACCAGGCGCTGGCCGAGCACTGGTTCGGGCCCACCCCGCCCGGTCCGGCGATCGCCGAACGGATCGGCGACATCATCGCGGTGGCACGCGACCGCAGCGTGCTCGTCTGCCCCGGTCGCGAACCTGTCGAATCGACACTGCTCGGCCACCACGGCGCGTGGACCGACGACGAACAACTGGTACCGGTGGTCGTCGGCGGATAGTGGCTGCGGCCCCGCGGCTTTCGGTCACGACGGCGACGGCGCGGAATCGCGGCGCCGGGTCGATCGTCGATCGATCGCCGCGCCGACCTCGTCGATCGCCGTGCGGATGAGCCGGCCGTAGCCGTCCTCGGTCAGCGCGCCGGCATGGTCGCGCGCCGCGGCGATGTGCTCCGCGGCGGCGTCGAACGAACCCAGCAGCCGGTAGTTGTCGGCGAGGTTCAGATGCAGCGAGGGGTAGAACCCGGCGATGTGCAGACTCGCGTGATGGCTCTGCACCCGCGCCTCGGTGAGGGCGTCGGCCGCGTCGAGGGCCCGTATGTCCCACACGAGTGCCCGGGCCGGATCGGTGTGGAGGTCGGCCAGGTAGTGGGCGAGGGTGCAGCGGTGCAGCGGATCGCCCACCGGTCCGATCGTCTCCCACAGTTCGGCGAGTTGCCCTCGGGCGGAGTCGGTTTCGCCCTGCCGGCCGCGTTCCACGGCCGCGCCGATGGCCGCCATGGTGGGGTCGTGGGCAACGGTGTCGGTCATGATTCCTCGAACTGGGCAGGGGCGACGGGCATCGCCAGAGTGGTGAGGTCGCCGTCGTCCGCGGATCGGATGACGACGGGCTGCTTCGGACCGGCGATGTCGATCATCACGTCCGGGCCGATGGCAGCGCCGATCGCCGGGTAGAGGGTGGTGATGTCGAAGGTGAGCTCGACATCCGGTCCGGTGACCGCGGCCGAAATCTGTTCGGCCGCATCGGAACCGGCCCCGGTGAGCGCTATCGCCCCGGTGCGGACGCACAGCCGGATATGGCGTGCGCGTAGCGATTCCACCGCCCGGACGAGTGCGTCCCTCGGCGTCACGACGCGCGTGCGGGCGGTGTCGATGGAACCCAGCAGCATGCGGTGGTCGGGAAACGGTCCCGGCAGGATGCGGCACGTACCGGCCGGCGACTCACCGGCCCGGAACCGGACCGAATGCGGTCCGGCATCCAGCCGGACCTGGTGGTGGCGGCGGATCCGCGGCACGGCCAGCCGCAGATCGTCACCGTCGACGGTCGCGGCCCACTCGGTCGAACTCGGCCGCTCGGGGACGAGGGTGCGGGTGGCGAGCCGGAAGCGATCGGTGGCCGTGAGCGTCAGCGCCTCCGCCGAGACCTCGACGTGGACACCGCTCAAGACGGGATGCTCCGGCTCGTGCACGGTCGCGGCGAGTATCTGCTCGACCGCCGTCGCGAAGACGGGACCACTGACCGTCGCGACCGCCCACCCGCGCCCGGTGCCGAGCGTCGCCTTGATCTCGGCTGCCCTTCCACGAGCGCGGCGCACCTGCTGTTCCAGCCCGGCGACGTGCTCGTCGATGAGCTGTCCCGCGCTCTCGCCCCCGGCCGCCAGCACCGCCGCGATGGTGTCCAGCGGCATGCCGATCTCGCGCAAACCGCGAATCGCCACCGCCCGTTCCAACTGGTCGTCGGCGTAGTACCGATATCCCGACACCGGATCCACGATCGCGGGCGGTAGCAGTCCGGAGTCGGCGTAGAACCGCAGTGCGCTCGCCGTGAGCCCGCTGGCCCGCGCGAACGCTCCGATCGTCACCATTCCGGATTCCGCCACCGCCCCATCATGAAGCTTCAGCCGACCTGAAGGTCAAGAGCGGTGAATTTCACGAGCGGTGGCTCGACCTCACCGCCGGAAGGTGCGCGAATGCGCCGACACGAGGGCGTGCGGGCAATGCGGACGGCCGCGGGGTGCGGGTGCGAATCCGTCGAAGCGCAGCGGCGGGGCCGGTGCGCGCAGCGTCAGCGTCGACGTCCACGGCCGCGCCGGCATCTCCATCCGGCACGCGACGTTCCAGCCGAACGGAATCGCGTGGGCGCGTTCGCCGTGTTCCTCCAGGCGATCGGCGAACTCGGCCAGCACGTCCAGGGTGTCGGCGAGATGGGTCAGTACGTCGGCCTGACCGGAGGCGAAGGTGAAACGACTGCCGCCCGCCACGCAGAACGGACTGCCGGCGAGGACGACGAAGGATGCGTCGCTGTCGGCGCACAGTTGCCGGACCGCGCGCACGGCGTCACCACTGATGGGGCAGTCCCCGGGCTCGACGACGATGCGCACCAGCAGGCAGTCGAAGAATCGCCGCGGTACGCCCACGGCGGCGGAGGGCAGTTCCACCGCGCACGGACCGGCGTCGACGGGCGTGTATTCGAAGCTGCGCCAACGACTTCCGGAAATTCTCATCGTCGCGCTCGCCTCACGGTGCGGCCGGCGTGGTCCGCTTGACGCCGCAGAGGGTGTAGCAGAACACGAACGGCTCGGTGCCGTCGTTGAACCAGGCATGCGGGGCGCCGTGCTGCACAACACAATCGCCCGGTCGCAGTGCCACATCCTCACCGTCGCCGATCCGCAGGCGGCCCTCTCCGCTGAGCACCACCACGAAGTCGACGCTCTCGGTGGCGTGCACGCCGGGACGAGCCGGGTCGAAGGCCGCCATCATGCCCGGCAGCTTCTGCTCCGCCTCGGCCGCCACCGCCGCCATCTCGGCCTCGGACAGCTCGGCGTCGGGCTCGTAACTCAAACCCGGTGGGACGGAGATGAATCCGAAGCGCACTCCGCCCGGGCCGGGAAAGTAGCTGGTGTCGGCATCGGGCGGCATCCGGTCGACGGGAAGCGTGGGCAGCTCGTCGACCTCCCACATCCGATGCAGTTGCGCCCCCGGCAACAATGCCAGCGTCAGCGGCTCGACCTTCTCGTCGGAAAGTACTGTGCCCTGTCCGGCGCCGTCGTCCCCGACCACGATCCTGCGCATGAAAACCTCCTGATCCTCATCCATTCCGCGCTGATCCGGAACCGTATTCCGCCGTTGTACAGCCCGTTTCCGGATATCAGCTCTCTGGCACGGTAGCGAGCGCCGGGGCGTGCCCACGTGTCCTGAAACGCACGGCCATTGTTCGCGTGCGCAGAATCGGAAAACCGGCGATGATATCCACGATGACCACTGCCGAATCGGAGACGACGAGTGCGATCGAGCCGCACGAGCGGGTCGATTACTGGGCTCATCTGATCAGCTCGTACCAGTGTGCGCTGGGCTACCGGTTCCCGACTTCCGCGGACTTTCACGGCCGGACCTCGCTGCGCCGTACCGAGTCGTATCAACTCGTCGGCTGGGAATCCGATGCCGTCACCTATTTCCGGAGTGCGCGGCTCATTCGCACCGACCCCGACCACGATTATCGTCTGCTCGTACCGATCACCGGGACCCTGGCCTTCCGCCACGGCGACGACACCGGTTCCCTGCCGCCCGGCAGCGCGTGCCTGGTCTCCACCGACGAACCCTTCGAGATGTCGATGTGTGAGGGCTCGCACGGGCTCATCGTCACGATCGCGCGCGAGGACATCCGGCATCGTCTGAACCGCCGGGAGCCACCGCCGCGGCCGCTCGATCTCAGCACCGGGATCGGCGGCGTCGCCGGGGCGGTGGCCGGCACCCTGTACACCGAGCGCGCAGCGCTCACCGACCACCAATTCGACACGGTCGCAGAACAATTGGTGGATCTGCTGTGTATGCAGATTCTCGGGGAACCGCCGAGTGCGCCCGCCCAGCTGGCGCAGGTGGAGGTGAGTGCCCGGCGCTACATCCGCACGCATGCGGGCGATCCGGAGCTCACCGGCGCGCGCGTCGCGGCGGCCCTCGGCTGGTCGCTGCGCCAGCTGCAACTCGCCTTCAGTCAGGCCGGCACCACGCCGAGCGAGGTCATCCGGGAGCAGCGGCTGCAGATCGCCCGCGACCGCCTGCGGAATCCGGCTTACCGGCAGCGCAGCGTCGCCGATATCGGCGCGGATCTGGGATTCGGTTCGGCCAGTAGTTTCACCAAGGCGTTCCGCCGCCGCTTCCACACCACTCCCGGTCAGCTGCGCGCCTGAACATCCCGGTAGTCCGCCGGAATGCCGACGGCCCGCCTCCGTGCATGGGGTCGGGGGCGGGCCGAGGTTGCGGAGCGCGGCTCAGTTGAAGATGCCGCCGCCCTGGGTGGCGGACCCCGCCGACCCCGTCACGAACAGGTTCATGATGTTGGTGAAGACGCTGTTCGAGTTCACTGTGCCGGCGGAGTTGGAGTCGATCAGGGCGATAAAGGCGTTCATGAACTGCTTCCTCGTGCATCATGGGTCCGCGGACCCGGTTGGTTGTCCTGCCGTGCTCAGCGCAGTGGAATGAAGCTTAACCAAAATCAGCCGAATCTGAACAACCTTCTTTTCGGATTTTTCGGGCACTCCTGTCGGATCGGTGCGGCGGCGTGCTGTGGACAGGTTTCCTCGTCCAGAGTAAAAAAGTGGAACACGTTTCAATTTTGGGTGCGACGGGAGACGCAATGGACCACGCTGCCATGGGCGAGCTGGTGATGGCCGGATTTCAGAAGCTGGGATTCATCCAGTTCGCGGGGGTGGAAGGGGTGGAATATCTGCCCGGCCGCAATGTGGTGAGCATGGCGCCGAAGCCGGAACACCTCAATCACAACGGCGACGTGCATGCCGCGATCCTGTTCGGCCTCGCGGAGACGGCCGCGATGGGCGCCTCCATTTCCGGCATCGTCGACCTGATGGGCGAGACGTTCGTCGTCGCGCGCGACGGCCGGATCGAATATCTGGCCCGGGCCAAGGGCGAGGCGGGCCCGTTCCGCGCCACCTCGGAGTTGACCGCGGCGGAACTGGACCAGGCCCGCGCCGCTATCGCCGCGCAGCAGCCGGTGGAACTGGCGATGCCCGTCGACATCACCGACAGCATCGGCAAGTCGGTCGCCGCGGCCACGTTCACCGCGGTGATCCGGCCGCGCCGCAAGTAGCCGCGCCGCGAATACGCGGGCGGTGAAGGAGATTCAGCGCTCGCTGTCCAGCATGGCCATCTGCGGGGCGGCGTAGCGGTCACCGGCGACCGCCTCGGCGGGCGCCGCCGCCTCGATCGCGGCGAGCTCCGACTCGGAGAGCCGAATATCCAGTGCGGCAACCGCTTCGGTCCAGCGGTCGAGCCGGCGCGCGCCGATCAGCGGGACGATATCGGCGCCTCGGGTCAGGACCCAGGCGATCGCCAGCTGTGCCACGCTCACGCCGTGCCGGTCGCCGATCTCCGCCAGCGCGGAGACCAGCCGGAGATTGGTGGTGAGGTTCTCGCCCTGGAATCGCGGGCTGTGGGCGCGGAAATCATCGGGGGCGAAGGTCTGGTTCGCGCGCATGGAGTCGCTCAGCAAGCCGCGCGAGAGCACACCGTAGGCGGTGATCCCGATGCCGAGTTCCCGTGCCGTGGGCAGGATTTCGCGCTCGATGCCCCGGGTGATGAGGGCGTACTCGATCTGCAGATCGACGATCGGTGCCACTGCCGCCGCACGCCGCAGGGTCTGCGCGCCGACCTCGGACAGTCCGATGTGGCGCACATAGCCGGCCTGCACCATCTCCGCGATCGCGCCCACGGTGTCCTCGATCGGAACCGCCGGATCCAGCCGTGCGGGACGGTAGATGTCGACGTAGTCCACTCCCAGCCGCTGCAGCGAATAGTGCAGGAAGTTGCGCATCGCCTCGGGGCGCGTGTCGACGCCGCCGAAGCTGCCGTCCGGACCGCGCAGGGCGCCGAATTTCACGCTCAGCTGGTAGTCCTCGCGCGGGCGCTGGGCGAGGGCCCGGTGGATCAGCATTTCGTTGTGTCCGGCGCCGTAGAAATCGCCGGTGTCGACGAGGGTGGCGCCGGAGTCGAGGGCGGCGTGGATGGTGGCGATGGATTCGGTCTCGTCGGATTTCCCGTAGGCGCCCGACATCCCCATCGCGCCGAGACCGATGCGTCCGACCTTCGGGCCCGTCGCGCCCAGTTGTGTCTGCTCGATAGTCATGCTCGAATCCTGCGCCTCGATCCGCCGCCTTCGGCAGAGATCGTTTATCGGGGGATCGGCGATCCCTGGCTGCGGCCGCCGCGCCGGGGCACAGTGGAGTGATGGATCGCGATGAACTGGCCGATTTCCTGCGGCGCCGGCGCGAACAGCTACAGCCCGCCGATGTGGGACTGCTGCCCGGTACCCGCCGCCGGACTCCCGGCCTGCGTCGCGACGAGGTCGCCCTGCTCGCCGGGATGTCCACCGACTACTACACCCGTCTCGAGCAGTCGCGGGGCCCGCGGCCCTCGGTGCAGGTTCTCGGCGCACTCGCCCGCGCGCTGCGGCTCACCGACGACGAGCGCGACCATCTCTACCACCTGTGCGGCCATGCGGCGCCCCATCGTGGCGGCGGCGACCGGCACGTCGGACCCGGGCTGCTCTACCTGCTGGACAAGCTGGAGGACACGCCCGCGTGCGTGGTGTCGGATCTCGGCGAGATCCTCGCGCAGAACCGCATGCACATCAACATGATGGGTGACCACACCCGCTTCACCGGCATGGATCGCTACCTGCTGTGGCGCTGGTTCACCGATACGGCCGGCCGGGAGACGTTCCCCGACGCCGACTGGGACCGGCTGACCCGCCGGCACGTCGCCGATCTGCGGGCGACCGCCGCGCGGCGGGCGGGCGACCCCGACGTGACGGAACTGGTGACCAAGCTGCGGGCGGTCAGTCCCGAATTCGAACGGCTGTGGTCGGCGCACGAGGTGGCGGTCCGGATCAGCGATGCCAAGCGGATCCGGCATCCGCAGGTAGGGCTGCTCGACCTGGTCTGCGAAACGCTGGTGACGCCGAATGCCGCCCAGCATCTGCTGGTCTACTATCCGCGCCCCGGTACCGACGCCAAGGAGCGGCTGGAACTGTTGCGTGTCATCGGAACCCAGACCATGACCGACGAGACCGATTCGGGCAGCACGGTTTTCGATCGGGGCTGATCAGCGGGGCGGGAACGTGCGGCGGGTGCGCGGTCGCAACCGCAGGTTGGGCAGCGGCGGCGCCGGAATGCGTTGCTGCGGAGTATGTCCCGCGACGTCGCCGAAGCGTTCGGTGTCGTGCTTCTCCCATGCGGTGCGGGCGGCGTCGATCTCGTCGTGGCTGCGACCGACGAAGTTCCACCACATCACCAGATCCTCGCCGAAGGGCTGGCCGCCGATCAGCACCACCCGCGCACCGGATGCGCTGCGCAGCCGCAGTTCGGCGCGGTCGCTGCCCAGATACAGCAGCGGACCGGGTTCGGCGAGTACGTCGTCGATGCGCACCTCACCCGACATCACCAGTACCGCATGCTCGAATTCGGGTGCCAGCGGCAGATGTGCGTCCGCGCCCGGGCCGACGGTGATGTCCGCGCCGACGATCGGGGAGTAGGTGATCGCCGGGGAGCGCACATCCCCGAGCGAGCCGATCAGCACGGTCGCCCGCAGTCCCGGGCGGGCCAGCACGGGCAACTCGCGATGCTGCTCGAAGTGCGGGGCGATATCGCGGTGCGCGTGCGGCAGGGCGATCCAGAACTGCAGCCCCTGCCCGGCGGGCGCACCGGGCACGGTGTACTCCGAATGCGCGATACCGCGTCCGGAGGTCATCAGATTCAGCTGGCCGGGTTCGATCTCCACATCGGATCCGACGCTGTCGCGATGCCGGATCCGGCCGTCGAACGGCCAGGTCACCGTCTGCAATCCGATATGCGGATGGGGATCGATATCCGGCGGCAGCCGATGCGAGGTCTCGGTCGAACCGAAGTGGTCGAGGAAACACCAGGCCCCGACCGTCGGCAGATCGCGCTGGGGCAGCACCCGCATCACCGTGACGCCGCGCACGCCGCCCAGTGGCACCTCCCGCGCCGGATAGAAATCCGCCCGCGGGCCGGGCGCCGGCGACGATTCGCACAGCGCCTCGGCGGGATTCGCCTCGAGATCGCTCATCGGCCACCTCCGGTCCGGGGTCACCGCTGATGCCGGGCGCGGTTACCGCTGAATGCCTTTGCCCACTACGCGAGCATCGTAGTCCGGGTGCTTGTCGAGCCAGCTCTTGATGAACGAGCAGCGGGGCACGATCGCACGGCCGCGGTCGATCGTGTCCACGATCGCGTGCCGCGCCAGCGTGCCGGCCAGGCCCTTCCCGCTGAACTCCGAATCCACCTCGGTGTGGATGAAGGTGGTGTCCTCGCCGTTGTCGCGATATTCGGCGAATCCGGCGAGTTTGTCGCCGTACCACACCTCGTAGCGGTGCTGCGCGTCGTTGCGGACGACTGCTGCGGTCGCGGCCTGATCGATCATCGGGTTACTCCTTCCGTTCCCGCACCGGATGCCTGCTCATGATCGACACGCGATTGAACGCGCCGATGGTCGTCGCGACCCAGACGATCACCGAAACCTGTTCGTCCGAGAGCTGTTGCCGCGCATGGGCGTACACACGTTGCAGGGTGTCCTCATCGGGCAACGTGGTGGTCGTCTCGGCGAGTGCGAGGGCGGCGCATTCGGACGGGGTGAACAACTCGGTACGCCGCCAGGCCGGCAACACGTCGAGTTGCTGTCGGGTCACGCCTGCCTTCAGCGCTGCCTGGGAGTGCAGATCCAGGCAGTACGCGCATCCGTTGATCTGCGAGACGCGCACGTTGACCAGCTCGACCACGGAGCGGTCGAGACCGGCGGCCGCGGCGGCGTTGCGGACGGCCAGTGCGACGCTGTTGAGCGCGCGGAAGGGCTCGGGACTCTGTTTGTCGATCCAGATGCGGGCATCGGCGGCGGGGGTTTGCATAGCGGAGGCATCCTAACCGTGCGCTGCGTCACCTTGCGCGGGATGTATGCGACGTCACGCGGGTTCAGATGTCTTGCATGGCAGCCACTCTGCCCTCGTAGAGGCCGATCTTGCGGTCCAGCACGGCGAGTGTGCTGTGCAGGTCCTCGATCTGGGCGAGCACGCCCTCGCGGGTCTTGCGGAACATCTCCAGCCGCTCCGGAGTGGTCTCGTCGCCGGCGCGCACCAGTTCGGCGTAGTGGACCATATCGGCGACCGACATCCCGGTGGTTCGCAGACAGCCGATCAGGTGCAGCCAGCTCAGGTCTCGATCGCTGAACCGGCGCTTGCCGCTGGAATCGCGGCCGATGTAGTCCATCAGTCCGATTCGCTCGTACCAGCGCAGCGTGTCGCGGGTGAGGCCGGACCGCTCCGCGACATCGCCGATCGAATACTTCGGGCGCTCGTAATCCTCGGTGTGCTCGAGCGGATTCGCCGTGGTTGCCGTCATCGCCCCTCGCCTTCCTGAGCCGCTTCCCGACCCGCACCGGCTGCGCCGGATCTGCGCTTCGACAGTACCCACCTGGAGTGCACTCTATGCAAGCCCGAGCGCATCGGAACGTACCGGCCGGGCTCGACTCGGCGGCGGCTCAACCCCGCTGCGGCAATTCCTGCACGGCCCACTTGTTGCCGTCGGGATCGGCGAAATAGGTGAACAGGCCCCAGCCCTCGTCCTTGACCGGCGTGGCCTCCACGCCGGCGGCCACCAGTTGTCGATAGGCCTCCTCGGCGCTGGACACCACCATCTGCATACCGACCACGCTGCCCGGCGCGGCGTCGGTGATGCCCTTGCCGATGCAGATCGAACACCCCGAACCCGGCGGAGTCAGCTGCACGAACCGGATGTCCTCGGTCGGGCTGGCGTCGTGGTCGGCGTTGAATCCGATGCTCGTGTAGAAGTCCTTCGCCCGGTCGACGTCGGTGACCGGGATGGCGACGAGTTCGATTTTCCAATCCATGTGAGGAGCATCTCATCGACCACCGACAATCCGGGTTGCCGGACAATTCGGGCGCAACCAGCGCCGAGCACCTACTCTGAGTACATGGCCAAGGAAATCGATCGGGTCCGGGCGCGGTCGGCGCTGGAAACGGTCAAGGAAAGCCCGTTCATCGCCCTCGTCGCGGCGGTCCCGGTGATCGTCGTACTGGGCGTCGTCTGGGCGCTGACGAACTGGTTCGTCGCGTTGCTGGTGCTCGTGCTGCTCGGCGCGGTCGTCGTCGTGCGCGGCAAATTCCTACGCTGACAAGCCTTTTCGACACCAGCGCGTCAGCGCGGCACGTGGAACCGGACCAATTCGCCGGTGCCCGGGTCCGCGCGTGACCACGGCCGGTCGAATTCCAGCACCGCCAGTGCGGAGGTCGGGAATTTGCGGCTGAGCTCCTCCGCCGGCAGCGAGGCGCGATTGGCCGCCAGCTCCCACGCCGTCCACGGCATCCCCGGAGAGTGGCCGATCAGCAGCAGCGTCTCCACCTCGTCGCCGGTCAACTGGATCAATTCGATCAGCGTGTGCGGCGTGGCCTCGTAGATCGAATGCTCGTAGACGACCGGCGCGTCGATGCCGGTCGCGTCGAGCGTTTCGCGGGTCCGGACCGCGTCCGAACAGCACACCGCGTCGATCGCCGGCTGGGTCTCGCGCAGCCAGGTGCCGGCCAGCGCGGCCTCGCGCCGCCCCCGCGGCGCCAGCGGCCGATCGTGGTCGTCGACACCCGGCGGATATGCGGATTTACCGTGTCGCATCAGGATCAGCGTCCGCGCCATGAGCAATACCGTAGCGCCGCAGAAAGTAAACGGTGTTATCTAAATCGCTACCTGATGAGAGATGTAACTCACTCTCGAGGCACACTGAAGGTAGTGTCACAGCGGGGCCGAAGGCAACCGGTGCGATGCACGCCCTGTCCAAACCCGGGTGGGGACGTCCCATGATGTTTCGAGGATCTGCGAGATATGGCCTACGTGATCACGCAGCGTTGTTGCAACGACGCCAGCTGCGTTCCCGAGTGCCCGGTCGATTGCATTCGTCCCACTCCGGAGCAACCCGAGTTCGCGACGACCGAGCAGCTGTACATCGACCCCGACACCTGTATCGACTGTGGTGCGTGTGTGGATGCCTGCCCGGTGGAGGCCATCTTCTCCGAGGACGATCTGACGGCGTCGCTGGCTCGTTTCCGCGATATCAACGCCGCCTACTTCCAGCGCCACCCGCTGGAGTCGAATTTCGACCCGCTGGTGACCCCGGCACGCCCGCCCAAGGAGCTGGGCACGCTGCGGGTGGCGATCGTGGGCGCCGGTCCGGCGGCCTGCTATGCCGCCGACGAGCTGCTGCGCCGCGCCGATGTCGAGGTCGAGATGTTCGACCGGCTGCCCACCCCGTGGGGTCTGGTGCGCGCCGGTGTGGCCCCGGATCATCCGGGGACCAAGTCGGTGTCTGCCATGTTCGAGAGCGCGTTCCGGCGTGACACCCTGCAGTACCGGCTCAATGTCGAGGTGGGCAAACACATCTCGCACGAGGAACTGGCCGCCCATCACCACGCGGTGATCTACGCCGTGGGCGCCTCCACCGACCGCCGCCTGGACGTGCCCGGTGAGGATCTGCCCGGCAGCCATTCGGCGACCGAATTCGTGGCCTGGTACAACGGCCACCCCGACTACGCCGAGCGCAGCTTCGACCTGTCCGGTGAGCGCGTGGTGATCGTCGGTAACGGCAACGTCGCCCTCGACGTCGCACGCGTGCTGACGCTGTCGCCCGACGAGCTGGCCAAGACCGATATCGCCGACCACGCCCTGGACGCGCTGCGCTCGAGCAATATCCGTGAGGTCGTGGTGCTGGGCCGGCGCGGTCCGCTGCAGGCCGCCTACACCTCGGCGGAGTTCCTGGCGCTGGGACATCTGAAGGGCGTCGATGTGATCATCGACCCCGCCGAGCTGGAGCTGGATCCCGCCAGCCAGGCGCTGCTCGACGATCCCGATATCGAGCCCTCGCTGCGCCTGAAGTACGAACTGGCGCAGGAGTACGCGGCCAAGGCCCCGAACCCGGACAACAAGCGCATCGTGTTCCGCTACCTGGCGTCACCGACCGAGATCCGCGGCGAGGGTCACGTCGCCGAGCTCGAGTTCGTGCACAACGAACTCGTCAGCGAGGACGGCCGCGTCGTGGCGCGGGCGTCGGATCGCACCGAGACGCTGCCGGCGTCGATGGTGTTGCGCTCGATCGGCTATCGCGGTGTTCCCATCGCGGATCTGCCGTTCGACGAGCGCGCCGGGATCGTGCCCAACGAGCACGGCCGCGTGGTCGCCGACGGCGCTCACGTCACCGGCGTCTACGTCTCGGGCTGGATCAAGCGCGGTCCGCGCGGCGTGATCGGTTCCAACCGCGTGGATGCCACCGAAACCGTGGAACAGCTGCTCGAGGATTTCACCTCCGGCAAACTGGCTGCCCCGCAAGGAGATCGGGCCGCGCTCGAGGCCCTGCTCGCGCAGCGCCAGCCCGACGCCGTCGGCCGAGAGGGCTGGAAGGCCATCGACGCGGCCGAGAAGAGCGCCGGCAAGTCCGGCGGCCGCCCGCGGGTCAAGTTCACCACCATCGAAGATCTGCTCAAAGCCGCGCGCGGCTGAACACCGGTGCGTCCGGACCCTCCCCGCGGGGAGGGTCCGGACCTCGGCGGGGCTCCTTCGCGAACTCTCCGCTATCCACACTCAGGTCGGTAACGCGCCGATCCGCACGGTGGTGGTGATGGTGCCACCGACCATGAACCACAGCCGCAGCACCGGCTGGCCGTTGCGGTCACCGGGCTCGTAGCGGCTGCGCACGCTGATGTGCTGACGGGCCAGCACCGGCGCCACATATTCGATCACCGCGCGATGCGGCCCGGCCACCAGCTTCGGATAGTCCACCAGGAAGTGCTCGACCGCCTGCCAGTACATGGCGTTGTTGACGTGGTTGAACTGGTCGATATCGGTCGCGCGTACCGGGAACGTCAGATCGGTATCCGACTCCGGCGGCACCGCATCGGTCAGCCACGGCCGCCAGCGCAGCCGATGTTCGTCGGTGGTCCGGGCCAGATGCGCCAATCCCTGGTCGCTGATCCGGGTCGGCATATTCGTCGACTCGTTGATATTGATCCAGAAGCCCTCGGTCTCGATTAGGCCGCCGCTGTCGCTGGTGATCCGCACCCGCATATTCGTCCAGCGGGTCGACATCGCCGAACACCAGCGTCGCAACTGCACCCGATCCGGCCAGACGATCGGACGCACTACGTCGATGACGGTGCGGCGCACGATCCATGCCGGGTCGGTGCGGTGGAAGAACGTGCTGTGCAACTCTTCCCACGCGATGTCTTGCAAATATCGAGCCACGGCGTCGAGCCGCAGCCGGCTGTAGGGATCTACATCGCCAGCCCGGATGGGCCACGCCGAGGCGAAGCCCATGCCCTCCTGGGGAAGCGGGGCGAGTGGCTGATCGAGTGACACTGGTGCTCCTCGCGCTGCACGGTGTGCCGCGTACTTCATGCGGTGCTTCTTGTGACATGACTTTACGGGGCGCAGGTCACACTGTTACGTCGAGATGGCTCTACTCACACGTAGCAAATGTCCAGTTGTGTCGCGGCCACCGGCTTCCGGCCGCCGATCAGTAGCCGACGTAGCCGCCACCACCGGAGACCGCGGAAACTCCCGGCACATTGTCGAGCGACCCGTAGCGATCGATCGAGTAGCGTGTGGCGGCCACGATGTTGTCGACCGGATTCCAGATGTCGGTGTGGCCCGGGGCCGCGTGGGCGTTGAAGGTGCTGTCGATGCACTGCATCAGACCCTTCGACGGATGACCGGCCGCCGCATTGCTGTCCCAGTTGTTGATCGCGTTGGGATCGCCGCCGGATTCGTGCTCGATGATGAGCGCGATGGCGTTCTCGTCGATCGATTCCGGGGGATAGCCCATCTCGATCAGGACCTGCTTGGCCTGGGCGATCCACTGCTGCACACCACCGGACGGATGGGCGGTCGGCGGCGGACCGCTGGTCGGGCCGTTGTAGCTGCCGCCGCCGTAGCTGCCGCCGCTGTAGGAGCTGGTGCCGCCGCCGTGGTGGGAGTTGCCCATCAGGCTGGAGGACGCCGGGGTGCCCGAATGGCTCACGACCGGTGTGGCGGCCGGGGCGGCGGGCGGCGCCGCCGCGGCGGGTGCGGTGGGAGCGGGTGGCGCCGGAGGTGCGGCGCCCGCGCCGGTGACCGGGTCGCCGAGCCCCGCGAACGCGGCATCCACCGGAGCCTTGGCGCCGTTGAGGGCGGTAATCGCCGAATCCGCCACTGTCTGCGCATTTTTCAGCGCGTTGACGATCGCCCACTCGTGCGTGGCGGCGTCGGTCTTGATCTCGGTGGTCTTCGCCGTGTACTCGATGTCGTTGAGTTTGTCGCGGTGCTGGTCGAGCCAGTCGAGCCGCTTCTGCGGGTTCACCGTGCCGTCGGGATTGACTTCGAATGCGGGCATGAGGCTGGGGGCGGGCACGAAGGTCGCCTGGTCGCGCATTTGGAGCACGGCGATCTTGGCGTTCTTCAGGTTCTCCACCTGTTGGTTCAGCGCCGTCTGCAAGCCCAGGATCGCCTGGCTCACGGTCGAGGCGCGGCCCTTCTCCACCTGCATCCGGCCGTCCGCGGCCTGCGCGGCGCCGCCGCCCCATTTCTGGTCCTGACCCAGCTTCTGCGTGCTGTTCACGGCGGTGATGACGGCCTGATCGAGGTCACCGGAGAGCTTGCCGACGGCGGTCGCGGCGGTGTTCAGCTTGTCGGGGTCCCACTTTTCGACATCGCCGATGGTCAATGCCGCGCCGCTCATGCGCGGATGCCGATCTTGTTCAGATCGTCGCGCAACTGCTGGTCGGTATCGATGATGACCTTGCCGGCCTGTTCGACGGTGTCGGCGATATGCGTTACGCGCGAACCGATTCGCTTCAACGCGTTCTCGACCGAATCCTTGGCGCCGGTGCAGGCCGCGTCCCAGCCGGTGCCCGGGAGCGCGCCGGCCGCGTCGGCCAGTCCGGAGTCGAGTTTGCCGATGGCATCGGACTCGTCGCGCAGGGTCTTCGCGAAACTTTGCAGGGCCGCGGGATCGATCTTCATCGCGTTCGCGGGTGGATCGTTGGGACCGGCCATGAGAAATCCCCCTCTTCGCTCAGTTCAGCGGGCCCAAGCGTAGCAAATCGGGGACCTGTGGACAGGGGTGCGCGAAGACCGGTTAACTTGTTGGAAAGCAGCCGCGGACAGAGAGGTCGTTTCATGCGCGCAGCCCAGGTGAGCAAGCTCGAGGGGCCCGAATCCATCGAGGTCGTGGACATCCCCGAACCGGCGGAATTCCCCAGTGGCGTGGTGATCGACGTCCATGCCGCGGGGGTGGCGTTCCCGGATGTGCTGATGACCCGGGGGCTCTACCAGATGAAACCCGAACTGCCGTTCGTGGTCGGCGGCGAGGTGGCCGGAATCGTGCGCTCGGCCCCCGAGGACGCGCGCGTGAAGGCGGGCGACCGGGTGGTGGCGCTGACCATGCTGGGGAACGCGGTCGCCGAAACCGCGGTGACCGCGAAGGAAATGGTGTTCCGGCTGCCGGACAACATTTCCCTCGAAGCGGGTGCGGGAATTCTGTTCAACGATCTGACCGTGCACTTCTGCCTGCGCAACCGGGGCCGGCTGGCCGAGGGCGAGACCGTGCTCGTACACGGTGCGGCCGGTGGCATCGGCACCTCCACGCTGCGCATGGCCGAGGCGCTGGGCGCGAGCCGGGTGATCGCCGTGGTGAGTACCGAGGAGAAGGCCGAGGTCGCGCGGGCCAACGGCGCATCCGATGTGGTGCTGACCGACGGCTGGCTGGCCGCGGTGAAGGAATTGACCGGCGGACGCGGCGTCGACATCGTGCTGGACCCGGTCGGCGGCGACCGGTTCACCGACAGCATTCGCTCGCTGGCCCCGGCCGGCCGGTTGCTCGTGGTCGGCTTCACCGCGGGCGAGATCCCCACCGTGAAGGTGAATCGCCTGCTGCTCAAGAACGTCGAGGTGGTCGGCGCCGCCTGGGGCGAATGGGTGATGACCCATCCGGGGTATCTGCAGGAGCAGTGGGACGAGGTGGCGCCGCTGCTGGAATCGGGCAAGATCGCGGCGCCGCAGCCCGTGCTGTACCCACTGACGGAGACGGCGGCCGCGGTGGCCGCGCTCGACAACCGTTCGGCGAAGGGCAAAGTCGTCGTCACCGTCCGCTGAGAAGAGGCGATCTGTCGGCGCCTACGGCACCGGTCGTTTGTGGGAGTGGGCATTTCACGTTTGTTGTCAGTGGGTGCTGATAAGAAGTGCGTCGTGTTGACCGGGCGCTGTTACCGTCTTGAGCTCACGGCTGAGCAGCATGCACAGTGTGAGATGTTCGCCAACGCTTGCAGGGCGGTGTGGAACACGGGTTTGGAGCAGCGGCGCATCTATCGGTCGCGTGGGGCGTGGATCAACTACCGCGAGCAGGCGAGTGAACTCGTTGCGGCGAAGGTGGAGAATGGGTGGCTGAGGCAGGCGCCCTCTCATGTGCTGCAGCAGACCCTGATGGATCTGGACAGAGCATGTCGACTACACGGAACATGGAAGGTGCGTTGGCGTTCGCGGCGGCGGTCGGCCCCGTCGTTCCGCTTTCCGGATGCGAAGCAAATCCAGGTCCAGCGACTGGGTCGCAGAGTGGGCAGAGTGAAACTGCCGAAGCTGGGGTGGGTGCGGTTTCGTTGGTCGCGTCCGCTCGGTGGAAGTGTCAGGTCCGCGACGGTGAGGCGTGATGGGAACCACTGGGTCGCGTCGTTTCTCATCGACGACGGGCACGCCACGCCGGACGGGCACGCCCAGCCGGGTACTGGGGTCGGGATCGATCGTGGCGTGCGGGTGGCGGTCGCGTGCTCGGATGGGGTCATGCTAAACCGGGCCTGCGTGACTGGTGGTGAGGTCGCAACCTTGCGCCGCCTGCAGCAGAAGCTGGCACGACAGCAAAGGGATTCGGTCAACCGCGCCCAGACTATCGCCCGGATTCGTAACCTGCGGAGCAAAGAACGATGTCGTCGAAGAGATTTCACGGCACAGACTGCGCATCGGCTAGCGTCGGCGAATGCAGTCGTTGCCATGGAGGATTTGCGGATTCGGCACATGACTCGCTCGGCGAGAGGTACGGTCGAAACACCTGGTGTCAACGTCCGGCAGAAAGCGGGATTGAACCGCGCCATTCTCGGCAAAGGATGGCATCAGCTCTATCTCGCGCTGGAGTCCAAAGCTCGGTATACGGGCAGCAGGATCGTGAAGGTCCACCCGGCCTTCACGTCCCAGACGTGTTGTGCGTGTGGCGTTGTGGACCCGAAATCGCGTGAGAGCCAAGCGTGTTTTCGGTGCACTCACTGCGGGGCCACGCTAGACGCGGACCTTAACGCCGCGAAAAATATTCTGGCCGCCGGACTGGCGGTCACAGCCTGTGGAGACCTCGACATCCGTCGGTCCGCGAAGCAGGAACCAGCAGGAAACCGTGAGGAATTACTGCCCAGCTCCAGCCGGAACTGGAATCCCGGAGTCGACTCTGGGAGGAACGTCAAGCGCGCCACTATTCACCTGGGCGTGCAGCAGTCCGATCCGTCGAATTCCGGTATGCCGGAGCCTTGCTCGTCCCCGCCGGAGTGAGCGTGCGCAGCAGCGGCAGCGTCCGATGTGCGACCACCGTGGACAGCACGATCACGCTGTGCGAGCGCACCACCGCGGCGCTGCGGTCGATACTCAGCAGCACCGCCTGCAGGCCCGAATGCGAATCGGCGCCGATGCGGCACAGGACATCGCTGGAACCGGTGGTCGCGTAGGCCTCGAGCACGCCGGGGATGGCGTCCAGATCGGTGGTCACCGCGTCCAGCGCGCCCTGCGCGATCTCCAGACTCACGAAGGCCTGCACATCGAATCCGGCGGCGGTGACGTCGACCCGCGGATCGTAGGAGGCGATGACCCCGGCCTCCTCCATGCGCGCGATGCGCGACTGGACGGTCGCCCGCGCCACCCGGGTTCGTCGCGACAGCTCGAGTACGCCCGCCTTCTGGTACTCGTGCATGGCGGTGAGGATCGCCAGATCCAGTTCGTCCAGTTTGGCCGGGGTGCGCGTCATCGTCGTCTCCTGTATTCGGTCCGGCGCCGCGCCACCGGACGAGGCCCGGGTGCAGCTATTCAAATTGTCCAGCACTCGGCGGCATATGGTGACCAATTACGCCAGGGTGTCTACTCGAAATCCTCGATATTGCCCAGCACCACGGCTCGGAGATTATCTGGATGCATGACGATCGAGGACATCTCCCGCGACACCCGGCCCGCGGTGGCGAGCGATGCGGAGCTGCGCCGGCTCGTCGGTCTGGTCGACCACGATCCCGGTGCGGATCCGTTTCCCGTTCTCGGCTGGGACGCGCTGGTGTGGGTGGTCGGCAACGCGACCCAGTTCACGCACTACCTGCAGGCCTTCGGGATGGCGCTGGAGGCCTATTCCGGACCGGAGACCGGCAACCGCGATCACAAGTCCTACGTCTTGCGCAGCGGCAGTGCGCGATTCGTGGTGTGCGGGGCGGTGGATCCGGCCAGTCCGCTTGTCGCCCACCACGACCGGCACGGTGACGGCATCGTCGATATCGCGCTCGAGGTGCCCGATGTGGACCGCTGCATCGCGCACGCCCGGCGGCAGGGCGCGCGGATCCTGGTCGAGCCGCACGACGAGTCCGACGAATTCGGCACGGTCCGCATCGCTGCCCTGGCCACCTACGGCGAAACCCGCCACACCCTCGTCGACCGGTCGCGCTATCACGGTCCGTATCTGCCGGGATATATCGCGCGCCGTTCGAATTATCAGCCGCGGGCGCCGCATCGGCTGTTCCAGGCCGTGGATCACGTCGTGGGCAATGTGGAGCTCGGGCGGATGGACGAATGGGTGGAGTTCTATCGGCGCGTCATGGGCTTCACCGATATGGCCGAATTCGTCGGCGACGATATCGCCACCGAATACTCGGCCTTGATGAGCAAGGTCGTGGCCAACGGCAACCACCGGGTGAAATTCCCGTTGAACGAACCGGCCGCCGGGCGCAAACGCTCACAGATCGACGAATATCTGGAGTTCTACGGCGGCCCGGGCGTCCAGCACATCGCGCTGGCCACCGGCGACATCCTGAGCACCGTCGACGCCCTGCGCCGGGAGGGCATCGAATTCCTCGACACCCCGGACGCCTATTACGACGATCCCGATCTGCGCGCTCGCATCGGCCACGTCCGCGTCCCCGTACGACAACTGCGATCGCGCGGCATCCTGGTCGACCGCGACGAGGACGGATACCTGCTCCAGATCTTCTGCAAGCCCCTCACCGACCGCCCCACCGTGTTCTTCGAATTGATCGAGCGGCACGGCTCGCTGGGCTTCGGAAAGGGCAACTTCAAGGCCCTGTTCCAGGCGATCGAGCGGGAACAGCACGCGCGCGGCAATCTGTGACCGGGCGCGCGTCCTCACCCGGCGTCGGGCAGTGCGCGCAGGCGCGCCTTGATGTCGAGGCGCCGTCGTGACCGCACGGTGTAGACGGCCAGCGCGGCGATGATCGTCCACTGCACCGGGTTCATCAGCGCGACGGCCGCCGGCACCGGCAGGCAATAGATCACCAGGAGTCGCACCACCGCATCGACCGCGAGTCCGGCGCTCCACACCGCCGTGGCGATCGTGAACGCGCGGCGCACGACGGAGTCGTTGTGCCACAACGTCTCCCAGTGCACGGCGGAATCCGGCCCGAGCGCGTGCATGCGCTGCGAGATCGCGAACATCGCCGGCCGGCCCAGCAGGCAGCTGCCCGCCAGCAGCACACTGATCACGGCGGAGGTGATCGGGTCCTTGGCCAGCATCATTCGCTCGTCACCGCCGAGTACGGCCAGGACGAGGCCCAGTGCGTTGAGCAGGAAGACGAACACGGCGATGCCGTCGGCCTTGCGGCGCGCCGCCGCGACAGCGAGCGCCCACCCGCCCGCGACCATCGTCGAACCCACCAGCGCTCGATAGCTGGTGAACCCGGCCGCGAGCAGCAGATAGTAGGTCGCGGGCGACAGGCCGATATCGGCCGCGAATCCGAGCACCCGCCACAGCCGGCGTGGTTCGCTCCCGGTGTCGGCGGCGGTGAATGTGGCGGTGTCGGTCATCGGAATCTCCCCTGTGAGTACTGGCGCTATGTCGTTGACACGCTAGGGATTTCGGTCTTGCGCGCGCCTCGGCCGGGAGATGGACCACGGGATCTCCACCCACGGGTGGAGCCGCCGGGCCGAATCTCGGCCCGGCGGTCGTTCCGGCAACGATTCGACCGCGCCTACCGTCGTGGTACCGGCACGACATGCCACCAGGAGGGTTATGCGAGAGGGGCTGCGGGAGTTCGGGCGAAGGCTGATCGGCAACGATCCCGACGCCAGCCCGTTGATGCGTTCGATCGGCGCGACGCTGCTCGCGGCCAATCTGGTGTTCAACCACCGGGGAGCGCCGGCGGCGTGGCTGTGGGCGGTGCTGGCGGCCGCCTATGCCGGGTGGCTCGTGTTCGCGGTGGTCGAATCCCGGTATCCCCGGGTGGCCACCCTGGCGTTGACCTGGTGCGCCTTGTCGAGCGCGGCGGTCGTCGGAGCGGCCCCGGACATTTCCGCGTTCATCATGCTGTGCGCGGCGGCCAGTGTGCTCGCCCAGCAGTTCCGGTCCGCTACGCGAATCATCCTGCTCGGCTTCGCGGCACAGGTCGCGGTTCTGATCGCCGGTTGTGCGGCGGCCGGAAAGAGCCTCGGCGACCTGCTGACCTACGTCGGCGTGCTCGTCATACTGCTGCTGCTCGGTTTGTATCGCCGACAGCATCGACTGCGCGTACGCCAGACCCAGCTGCTGCTCGAACAGACGCGGCGCGCACAGGACGAACAGGCCCGGGCGGCCGCGCTGGACGAACGTGCCCGGATCGCGCGGGAATTGCACGATGTACTGGCACATTCGCTGGGAGCGCTGAGTATGCAGTTGGAGGTCGCGGAGCTGCTGCTCGACGAAAGGGGCGATATACCGGGCGCATTGGCGCATGTGCGGCGCTCGCACCGGCTGGCCCGCGACGGATTGATCGAGGCGCGCGGTGCGGTGGCCGCGCTGCGCGGCGACGTGCCACCGCTGCCGGATGCCGTGCGTGAACTGGTCGAGAGTTATCGGCGCGATCACCGGATGACAGTGGAACTGCGCTGCGACGGTCGCGCCCGGCCGATGGATTCGGGTGCCGCGGTATCGCTGCTGCGCACCCTGCGCGAGGCGCTGACGAATGCCGCCAAGCACGCACCGGGCCGGCCGGTGCATGTCGCGCTCGAGTTCGCGGCCGACGAGGTGCGACTGTCGGTGCGAAACGCGTTCGCGGAGCAGAAGAATCGCGAGCCGCTGCCCGGCGGCGGGTACGGTCTGACCGGGATGCGTGAGCGGATCGCATTGGCCGGGGGCACGCTGTCGTCCGGTGCGGCCGACGGCGAATGGGTTGTGACAGCGGAGGTTCCGATGTGAGTGAGGGACAGGAACCGCTCCGAGTGCTGGTGGTCGACGACCAGCAGGTGATGCGTGAGGGTCTGGTCGCACTGCTGGGCCTGGTCGACGAGGTGCGTGTGGTCGGCGCCGCCGGTGACGGTGAACAGGCGCTGCGGGCGGTGGCCGAGACCGGCCCGGATGTGGTGCTCATGGATCTGCGGATGCCCGTACTCGACGGCGTCGAGGCGACCCGCCGGATCGCGGCCGACCATCCCGGCACCGCGGTACTGGTACTGACCACCTACGCCGACGACGCCTCGATCGTGAGCGCGCTGCGCGCGGGCGCGCGCGGCTACCTCACCAAGGACGCCGGCCGGGCGGAGATCGTCGCCGCCATCCGTGCCGCGGCGGCCGGGCAGTCCACCTTCGACGCCACGGTGTCCCAGCGGCTGGTGGACGCCCTGATCGGAGCACGGGACCGGCCGGCGCCGAGTGCCCCTGCCGCCGGTACGCCGAATCCCGACGGCCTCACCGCTCGCGAGGCGGAGGTGGTCGCGCTGATCACGCGCGGACTGAGCAATGCCGAAATAGCCGCCCACCTGTTCGTCTCGCCGGCGACGGTGAAAACTCACATCAACAACGCCTTCGCCAAGATCGGCGCCCGCAACCGCGCCGACGCCGTCCGCTACGGCTACCGCCACGGCCTGGCCGACCCGACCGCCGACTGAGGTGGTGGCCCTGTGCTACGCGACACCCGGGCCCAGGACGCCGAAACCAGTAGAGTGCCCATCATGCGATTGACGGCGGCGATTGTCACCGGGACGGCTCTCGCGGCACTGCTGGCGGGCTGCGGTTCGGGCGACAAGTCCGACAGTGATTCCCCGTCGGTTCGTCCGCCCGCGAAGGTGGCGGCGCTGGGCCCGTTCGTGGGGGAGTGCGGGCATGTCACCGATGACGAGGTCCGGAATCTGGGTGGGCTCGGTCAGATCTCGCAGGTGTTCAAGAATTCGGTCGGCTGCAATTGGCAGGCCGGCGGAATCGGCGGTCCCAGCGTGACGTTCGCGTCGTATCGGGGCAGTCCGATCGGGCGGGAGAAGGCGTGGGTCACCGCGCAGGGCCGCAATCCGGAGTCGATCGAGGTCGGCGGGCATCAGGGTTTCCAGGACGCGAGCCCGGACGGCACCATCTGTGACTTCGCGGTGCAGCTGGGCGACGACTTCTTCGAATGGTCGACCTCGGCCGGCGCATTCGGGCAGGTGTCGACGACACCGTGCGACAAGAACCGCAAACTGGCCGAACTGACCGTGCAGCGGCTGAAGTGAGGGCGGCTGAAATGAGCAGCGGCATGCGTGATCAGGGCCGCGTCCGGCGCGGCGTGCGGGCGGGCGGGATCGCGGTCCTCGCACTCGCGGTCGGGCTGACGGTCGGCGGCTGTGGTCGCACGGTCTCGGGAACCGCGTTGCCGGCGGGTAGCGGCGGCGGCGTGAACATGAACTTCGACAAGTTGCTGCGCGAATGCGAGGTCGTCAAACAGGAGGACATCGCCAAGGCGACCGGTGCTCAGGACGCGCAGGGTTCGTTCAACGGCGCGGTGTGCATGTGGGATCTGTCGGGTACGCCCGGCGGCGACGGTATGGCCACGCTGAACTGGTACGAGATGGGTTCGCTGCCGAACGAGAAGGCCAACAACGATCGGCTCGGCTACACCACCACCGATGTGAACGTGCAGGGCCGGCGCTCGCTGCAGGTGCAGCGGCCGGGCGATCCGGATTCGTGCGGTGTGATGGCGCCGGCCGCGGACACCGGGATCATCGGCTGGTGGGTGAACTACCGGCCGGGTGGTCATCCGGATCCGTGCGCCGGGTCGAAGAAGCTGGCGGAGTTGACCTTGAACCTGGCGCGGTAATTTTGGCCTCCGCTTCGCTCCGGCAGGGTAGATGTATTGCCTCGAGTGCCCGCTTGTGGGGCCGGGGAGCGCTCGAGAGATAGTTGTTGTGCATCGTGAGTGGTGAAGCGTGCTTGCCGGACCCCACTTTTGCCCCCCGCCGCGCCGACGGGTATCGTGGATCGCTGTGCCCGGAAGCGTGCGGGCAGGTTTGTGCGTAGAACGTAAGCCAGCGAGAGCGGCCGACCGTTTCAGCGTGCCCGGAAAAGTAGGCATGTACTGCGCGCGACACGCCCGACCTCGGGACGCGTGGAAACGCGATCCGGGCAAGTGGTGACAGCTCTATGACGTCGGTGTGAACTCCGGGGAATCGGGCAGCACCGCCGACAAACAGACATCGAAGAGTTCCAGACACCTGGTTACTGAATAAGGAAAGCCGGTATATGCCAACCATCAACCAGCTGGTCCGCAAGGGTCGTCGCGACAAGGTCGCCAAGACCAAGACTGCGGCCCTGAAGGGGAGCCCGCAGCGTCGTGGCGTGTGCACCCGCGTGTACACCACGACCCCGAAGAAGCCGAACTCCGCGCTGCGTAAGGTCGCGCGTGTTCGCCTGACCAGCGCGGTCGAGGTCACGGCTTACATCCCGGGCGAGGGCCACAACCTGCAGGAGCACTCGATGGTGCTCGTTCGCGGTGGTCGTGTGAAGGACCTCCCCGGTGTGCGCTACAAGATCATCCGCGGCTCGCTCGACACCCAGGGTGTGAAGAACCGCAAGCAGGCCCGCAGCCGCTACGGCGCCAAGAAGGAGAAGAGCTGATATGCCACGCAAGGGCCCCGCACCCAAGCGTCCGCTGATCAACGATCCGGTCTACGGATCGCCGCTGGTCACTCAGCTGGTCAACAAGATCCTGCTGGACGGCAAGAAGTCGACCGCCGAGCGCATCGTCTACGGTGCCCTCGAGCAGGCGCGCGAGAAGACCGGCACCGATCCGGTCGTGACCCTCAAGCGTGCGCTCGACAACGTGAAGCCCGCCCTCGAGGTGAAGCCGCGTCGTGTCGGTGGCGCCACCTACCAGGTCCCGGTCGAGGTTCGTCCGGGTCGCGCCAACACCCTGGCGCTGCGCTGGCTGGTCAACTACTCGCGCGCGCGTCGTGAGAAGACCATGATCGAGCGTCTGGCCAACGAGCTGCTGGATGCGAGCAACGGTCTGGGCGCTTCGGTGAAGCGTCGCGAGGACACCCACAAGATGGCCGAGTCCAACCGGGCGTTCGCGCACTACCGCTGGTGATTGGTCACCCGGTCCGCCGGTGAAGGAACGGCGCCGGGAGGCGAGTCACAGTCGGGTGCGGCACGTGCTCAGCAGGGCACCAATCAGCCGCACCCGACGTTGACATAGTGATGGCCAGGGGCCCGCATCGAAGCGGAACCGCCCGGGCCGTTCCCGAAAATCCCAACTAGCTGATCGCTAACAGAGCAGAGCGGGGAAGATTTCCGTGGCACAGGACGTGCTCACCGACCTCAACAAGGTCCGCAACATCGGCATCATGGCTCACATCGATGCCGGCAAGACGACCACTACCGAACGAATCCTGTTCTACACCGGTGTGAACTACAAGATCGGTGAGACCCACGACGGTGCGTCGACCACCGACTGGATGGAGCAGGAGCAGGAACGCGGCATCACCATCACCTCGGCGGCGGTGACGTGTTTCTGGAACCAGAACCAGATCAACATCATCGACACCCCCGGCCACGTCGACTTCACCGTCGAGGTGGAGCGTTCGCTGCGTGTGCTCGACGGCGCCGTCGCGGTGTTCGACGGTAAAGAGGGCGTCGAGCCGCAGTCGGAGCAGGTGTGGCGTCAGGCCGACAAGTACGACGTGCCGCGTATCTGCTTCGTCAACAAGATGGACAAGCTGGGCGCGGACTTCTACTTCACCGTCCAGACCATCAAGGACCGCCTGGGCGCGAAGCCACTGGTCATCCAGCTGCCGATCGGCGCGGAGGACTCCTTCGAGGGCATCGTCGACCTGGTCGAGATGAACGCCAAGGTGTGGACCGGCGAGACCAAGCTCGGTGAGAAGTACGAGGTCACCGAGATCCCGGCCGATCTGAAGGAGAAGGCCGAGCAGTACCGCCAGGAGCTGCTCGAGACCGTCGCCGAGTCGGACGAGGCGCTGCTGGAGAAGTTCTTCGGCGGCGAGGAGCTCACGATCGACGAGATCAAGGGCGCCATCCGTAAGCTGACCGTCGCCTCGGAGCTCTACCCGGTGCTGTGTGGTTCGGCGTTCAAGAACAAGGGCGTGCAGCCCATGCTCGACGCCGTCGTGGACTACCTGCCCTCGCCGCTGGACGTCGAGAACGTGGAAGGCCACGTCCCCGGCAAGGAGGACGAGGTCATCACCCGTCGGCCGAGCGCTGACGAGCCGTTCGCGGCGCTGGCGTTCAAGATCGCGGTGCACCCGTTCTTCGGCAAGCTGACCTACGTCCGCGTGTACTCGGGCAAGGTCGACTCCGGCGCCCAGGTCATCAACTCGACCAAGGGCAAGAAGGAGCGTCTGGGCAAGCTGTTCCAGATGCACTCCAACAAGGAGAACCCGGTTCCCTCGGCGTCCGCCGGCCACATCTACGCGGTCATCGGCCTGAAGGACACCACCACGGGTGACACCCTGTGCGATCCGCAGAACCAGATCGTGCTGGAGTCCATGACCTTCCCGGACCCGGTCATCGAGGTCTCGATCGAGCCCAAGACCAAGTCCGACCAGGAGAAGCTGGGCACCGCGATCCAGAAGCTCGCCGAAGAGGACCCGACCTTCTCGGTGAAGCTGGATCAGGAGACCGGCCAGACCGTCATCGGCGGTATGGGCGAGCTGCACCTCGACATCCTGGTCGACCGGATGAAGCGCGAATTCAAGGTCGAGGCGAATGTCGGTAAGCCGCAGGTGGCCTACCGCGAGACCATCACCAAGAAGGTCGAGAAGCTCGAGTACACCCACAAGAAGCAGACCGGTGGTTCGGGTCAGTTCGCCCGCGTCATCATCGGCCTGGAGCCCTTCACCGGCGAGGACGGCGCGACCTACGAGTTCGAGAACAAGGTCACCGGTGGCCGCGTTCCGCGCGAGTACATCCCGTCGGTGGACGCCGGCATCCAGGACTCCATGCAGTACGGTGTCCTCGCCGGTTACCCGCTGGTCAACCTGAAGGCCACCCTGCTCGACGGCGCCTACCACGAGGTCGACTCCTCGGAAATGGCGTTCAAGATCGCGGGTTCGATGGCTCTGAAGGAAGCGGCCCGCAAGGCCGGTCCGGTGATCCTCGAGCCGCTCATGGCTGTCGAGGTCATCACGCCCGAGGATTACATGGGCGATGTGATCGGCGACCTGAACTCCCGCCGTGGCCAGATCCAGGCCATGGAGGAACGCAGTGGTGCCCGTGTCGTCAAGGCGCTGGTTCCGCTCTCGGAGATGTTCGGTTACATCGGTGACCTGCGGTCGAAGACCCAGGGCCGGGCGAACTACTCCATGGTGTTCGATTCGTACGCGGAGGTTCCGGCCAACGTGGCGAAGGAGATCATCGCCAAGGCGACCGGCGAGTAATCGCAGTCGGGGCGGATTTGCGAGAATCCGCCCCGTTCGGTCGCGTACGACCCCCTGTAAATACAAACCGCACTGCTGCACAAAAGCACGCACTAACTAGTCCAGGAGGACAACAGTGGCGAAGGCGAAGTTCGAGCGGACGAAGCCCCACGTCAACATCGGCACCATCGGTCACGTCGACCACGGCAAGACCACGTTGACTGCCGCCATCACCAAGGTGCTGGCCGACAAGTACCCGGACCTGAACCAGAGCTTCGCGTTCGACCAGATCGACAAGGCTCCGGAGGAGAAGGCTCGTGGTATCACGATCAACATCTCCCACGTCGAGTACCAGACCGAGAAGCGTCACTACGCGCACGTCGACGCCCCCGGTCACGCCGACTACATCAAGAACATGATCACCGGCGCGGCCCAGATGGACGGCGCCATCCTGGTCGTGGCCGCCACCGACGGCCCGATGCCGCAGACCCGTGAGCACGTGCTGCTCGCCCGTCAGGTCGGCGTGCCCTACATCCTGGTCGCGCTGAACAAGTCGGACATGGTCGACGACGAGGAGATCCTCGAGCTCGTCGAGATGGAGGTCCGCGAGCTGCTGGCCGCCCAGGAGTTCGACGAGGAGGCTCCGGTCGTCCGCGTCTCCGGCCTGAAGGCCCTCGAGGGTGACGAGAAGTGGGTCGAGTCGATCGTCGAGCTGATGAACGCCGTCGACGAGTCCATCCCGGACCCGGTCCGTGAGACCGACAAGCCGTTCCTGATGCCGATCGAGGACGTCTTCACCATCACCGGTCGTGGCACCGTGGTCACCGGTCGTGTCGAGCGTGGCGTGATCAACGTCAACGAAGAGGTCGAGATCGTGGGTATCCGCGAGAAGACCACCAAGACCACCATCACCGGCATCGAGATGTTCCGCAAGCTGCTGGACCAGGGCCAGGCCGGTGACAACGTCGGTCTGCTGGTGCGTGGTATCAAGCGCGAAGATGTCGAGCGTGGTCAGGTCGTCATCAAGCCGGGCACCACCACCCCGCACACCGAGTTCGAGGGCCAGGCGTACATCTTGTCGAAGGACGAGGGCGGCCGCCACACCCCGTTCTTCAACAACTACCGCCCGCAGTTCTACTTCCGCACCACCGACGTGACCGGCGTCGTGACCCTCCCCGAGGGCACCGAGATGGTCATGCCGGGCGACAACACCGAGATGAGCGTCAAGCTGATCCAGCCGGTCGCCATGGAAGAGGGCCTGCGCTTCGCGATCCGCGAGGGTGGCCGCACCGTCGGCGCCGGCCGCGTCACCAAGGTCATCAAGTGACTTTGTGATCGGCCGTCACGACATGTGACAGCATGAAAAGGGCCGTTCCCCTCGGGGAGCGGCCCTTTTCGCGTCGCTGGCTCAGTTCTCGGTCGCCGCCAGGAGAGCTTCGGCGAATTCGCGCATCTGGTCGGCGCCGCCGAACCAGGTGGTGACGAGTTCGACTGCGGCGGTGCGGGTTCGGTGGGCGGCGGTGATGAGGCCGTTGAGGTCGACGTTGCCGGCTTCGGCGTTGCGAGCCACATTTTCCAGGGTGTGGCTGGCCAGCAGTAACTGCATCACCAGGCCGACGTCGATGGCCGGGGGTTCGCCGGTGGTCTCGGCCCGGCGGCGGGCCGCGCGGCGGGAGGTGGGGGGCAGGCCGGTGCGCGAAGCGATGTCGTCCGGTGTGTCACCGGAGTGCTGATCCCCGGTGGCGCGACGATTTCGGCGACCGCCGGTACCGGCTGCACTGGTGGACGATTCGATGTGGGCGGCGCCGATCGCCGAATCCGACTGTGTCGCACCGTCTTCCGGGGCCTCGGTCGTCGAGTCGTCGGCTCGGGTTTCCGCTGCGAGCGACCGGTGCCGGCTGGTCGGAACGGACTCCGCCACCCGGGCTTCCGCGGCGCGTCGTCGCAGGACGTCGGTATCGGACTGTTCGGCGAGGGTACTCGTCGGGGCCGAGCGCAGGCCCACCGACGCCCCGTTGCGGGAGGGAAGCTGGTGGGAAGCGGCGTGGGCGTTGTCCGCGCGGCTGCGGATCGCCGGGAGCATGTCGGTGTTCTGCCACGATTGCGGATCTCCGGAGCCGGCTTCGTCCGTTCGGTCGGCCGGATCGGAGTGGGCCGGGGGCGTCGACTCCGCGCGGTGGGAGTGTGCCGGCTCGTTCGAATGCCGGTGCGGCAGCCGCGCCGCGGGGGTCGCCGGCTCACCCTTGTCGTCCTCCGCTGTGCCCGTATTCGCCTCGGCGACGGTGTGTTCGGCGGCCTGGGCGCTCTCGGCGACGGATTCGGCCCGCGTAATGGGGTGTGGTGTGTGCTCGCTCCCGGCTGCCGATTCGGTGGTCGCGGTGGGTCGGAGGGCTTCGTCGGGCGACCGGTCGGTCAGTGGGGTCGCGGCGAGCCGTGCGGGATCGGCGTCGCCGCCGGCCGATGTCGCGTGACCGATCGCCGTGCGGTTCACACCTTCCGCTGTCGCGGGGCGGGATTCACTCTCGCTCCCGGAGGCGGCTGCGGGCGGCTCGTTGCCGGCGGATGCCGGTTCGGTCACCGCGGTGGTGTGCTGCTCACCGGTTGCCGATTCGGTTGCCGCGATGTCGCCGGGCAGCCGGGCCGCGGCGGTGTTCGCGGCGGGCTGCTCGTCGCCGCGTGCCCGCCGAGCCGCACGGGGAATGGGCCGGCGGGGAGTGTCCGGGCGCGGGTCGGTGCTCGCCGGTGTCGCGTCGGCGGCGAGACCCGTTCCGGCACCGGCCGGTTCGGTCCGGACGATGCCGTGAGCGGGAGTGGGAAGCCGCATCGGGAGTTTCGGCGGAGCCGGGACGGATGCGGTCGACGGGGCACCGGATTCGACCGGATCGGATCGCCGCGGTTCCGGCGGCTCGGCGGACGCCTCGGCCGGCTCGATTTCGGCGGTACGGGAGCGACTCTGCCGCCCGGGGTCGATGCCCAGGCTCTCGGCGATGCGGCGGACGGTGTCCTCCGGATCCTGGGCTCCGGCATCGAGTTCGGTTTCCCAGCTTGCCTTCTCCGGCGTCGAGTTCTCGTTGTCGCCGGGAGCCGTGGACGATCCCAGGACACCCGATCTCGGATCCACCGGCGGCGTCTCCGCCGCGCTCACCGCGAAACTGGAGGTCGGAGCGGATTCGTCGTCTGCCGCAGGATTGTTCCGCGACTGCGCCGCACCTTGCTCGTAATCCGCATCGAACGGTGAGGCGAACATGCTGCGCTGCGCGGGTTCTCGGGTGGCCAGCGGCGGGATGTTCGTGCGGGCCGATGTGTCGCGGACCGGCAGCGGCGGTGCGGCGGGAGGTGCCGGAACCGCGGTGCCGGCGAGGTAGTCGGGTGAAAAGGAAGGGACATCGGTGGGCGAGGCGACCGGGGGCGGGCCGAAAACGCTCTCACCCGATCCGGACTCACCGAATTCGGCGCTGTCCCAGCGCAGTCCGAACTTCTCGGCACCGCCGTGCGCGGGACCGCCGCCACCCGTCTGCTGGCCCGGCTCCTCCTCGGAGCGGGTCAGTCGGTGCCCCTCTCGTGCAGTATGGGGTTCTCCGAAACGGGCATTGGCGGGATCCGTCATACACTCCATTCTTATCGCTCACGTTTCGGGGTGCGAGTTCGCGGGGGTGTGCGACGGTTCCCGCCGCCCTTGCGCCGCAGCTCAATCCGTCCGTTTTGCGAGTTCGGTACCGCGGCGCAGGGTGAGCGACATCAGTTCACTCGGCTCGTCCACCTCGATCCGATGCCAACACCCCCGCGGCACGATGAACGCCTGTCCGGCGCGCAGCGAGACCGGTCCCGCCGCGTCGCCGGGCTCACGCAGATACATCCGGATTCCGCCCGAGAGCACCGCCACCAACTCCTCTCCGCTCGGATGCATTTCCCAGTGGTCGCCGTGGACGTCGGCGTCGGTGGCCACCCGGAAAGTCGCCAGCGTCCACCCCTCCATATCTCCGGACATACGGCGTTGTTCGTCGAAAACCCGGCCGTCGGGCAGCATTCGGATGCCGCGGGCGAACAGGTCGACAGGTGCGAGGTGCATGGTGGTGCCTTTCATCCGGCCGCGAGTGGCGTGATCGCTGCCGGAGCGGAGCCCGGTGCGCATTTTCTATACATGTATAAAAAGTAACCGACCGCGATGCTCGCTGTCGAGACCTCGTGTCAAGATGGCCGGGTGAGCACCCGAACCGGACGTCCGCCGCGGTTGTCCCGCGCGCAGATCGTGGCCGCCGCGCGCGAGCTGATCGAGACCCACGGCGTGCAGGCGCTGACCATGCGGCGCCTGGCCGCCGAACTCGGCGCGACGCCGATGGCGCTCTATCACCACGTACCGGACAAGGATGCGCTGCTGCTGCTTCTGCTCGACGACGTGGCGACGGGGGCGGTCCATCCGCCACTGCCGGACGACCCCAGGGAACGCCTGATCGTCGCGGCCCGCGCGATGCACGACATCCTGGCCCCGGTTCCGTGGATCACCGAGGTGCTCACCGCCGACGACCTGCTCTCACCGGCCGCGCTCTGGTATCCCGAGACGATTCTGGACGCGGCGATGGACGCCGGACTGGATGCCGAGCGGGCGGTGCACGCCTATCGGACGATCTGGTACTACACCGCCGGGGAAATTCTGATTCGGGCCGCGGCTCGCCGGCGGCGCGACGACGACCGGCCGGTGTTCCGGGAGCGCGTCTTCGCCGATATCGATGCCGGCGAACTTCCGCGCCTGGCGGCCGTGGCCGACCGGTGGGGCGCGCTCACCGCGGCCGACACCTACGCGGAGGGATTGCGCGCGTTGGTCGATGGTCTGCTGCCGGCTCGCTGAACCGGCGGCGCCGGCTCAGCCCAGGCTGGTCATGCCGGCCGCGACGACCCGGGAGAGGTTCGTGATCTCCTCGGCGCCGGCGAGTGTCAATCCGTCCAGTGCGTGCAACCGGTCGGTGCTCGCGATGGTGAGCATGGCCGACACCCAGGCGGCTGCGCAGGCCCGGAGGGTTCCGGGCTGTACCTGCCCGGGCGCACTCGCCTGCAATACCCGGGCGGTGACGTCGAGCAGCTGATCGCGCATGCGGCGCACCTGTTTTCGCACATCCGGATGCGTATCGGCCTCGCGCCACATGATCACGCGCAGCACCGAGGAATGGTGGTCGCGCAGATTCAGCGCCGCGTCGAGGTTCACCAGGCTGGTCGCCGGATCGCCGGGCCGGACCACCGTGGCGATGTCGTCGATCGGATGCGCGGGAATTCGCTCGGCCATCAGCGCCGAGAGGATCGAGTCCTTGGTGGGGAAGTAATAGAAGACCAGCCCCTTCGGAACGCCGGCCGCGGCGGCTATCGCAGCCGTCGCGGTCGCGTCGAATCCGTGTGCCGCGAACAGGCTTTCGGCGGCATCCAGAATCAGGGCGCGGGCGTCGCCGTCGACCTTGCTGCTGCGGCGACGCCCCGCTCGACGGGGTTTGGGCATCTGCATCAGTGAGCAGCATGCATCCGTGCCGATACCTGCGGAAGGGCGGCCAGGGCGACCACGACGGTCAGTACGCCGACGATCCACGCGGTCCACGACGCCGCGCTGAAGGAGCTGAAGTTCATCACCCACGGCGAGATGAACAGCAGGACGCCGAACAGGCCCATCGCGTAATCGGTTCCGGCGATGCCCGGACGGGTGAACTGGACCAGGCCGGCCAGGGCGATCAGCACGCCGAGCACGATCAGGGTCCACATGGCGCGGTTGCTGTGGTCGGTCCAGATGGGGGACAGGGCGGTATAGACGCCCAGTGCCACGGCCACGGAACTCAGGGTGCGGTTTTCGGTGAGCATGGGTGCCTCCTCGGGGGCGGAATTATGTTCTGATCTCGGTATAACTCTGATTGACCGCCCGATCAATACTTGTTCCGGAAAATTCCTGCACTCGCGTCGGATATGGCGCCCGTCACCGCATTCTAGAACGTGTTCTAGTTTATGGTGGATTGGTGCAGCAATACGTGCCAGCAGTGGGAACCGAGCCAGGAGCGCAGCGATGACAGCCCCGATCGTGATCGTCGGCGCCGGTCTGGCCGGCCTGCGTACCGCGGAGGAATTGCGCCGCGCCGGATACGAGGGCGGAGTGATCCTCGTCGGTGACGAACAGCGCCTGCCCTACGATCGGCCGCCGTTGTCCAAGCAGTTCGTGCGCGGCGAGACCGAGGATACGACGCTGCGCCCCGCCGAATTCTTCGCCGAGAAGAACATCGAGCTGCGACTGGGCCTGGCCGCGACCGGAGTCGACACCGCGGCGCGCACCGTGACCTTCGACGACGGCTCCGTGCTCGAGTACGGACAGCTGATCATCGCAACAGGCCTGCGCCCCAAGCGGATTCCGGGTCTGCCCGAGGCTGCCGGTGTCCACGTCCTGCGGCGGCACGAGGATGCGGCCGCGCTGCGCGACGGACTGGCCACCGCGCGCCGGGCGCTGGTGGTCGGCGCCGGATTCATCGGCTGCGAGCTGGCGGCGAGCTTCCGTTCCCGCGGCGTCGACGTGGTGCTGGTGGAACCACAGCCCACCCCGCTGGCCGCCGCGCTGGGCGAGGCGGTCGGCCGCCTGGTCGGGCGCATGCACCGCGACGAAGGGGTGGACCTGCGCTGCGGCGTCGGACTGAGCTCGTTGCAGGTCGACGACGGCGCGGTTACCGGGGCCACCCTCACCGACGGCACTACGGTCACCGCCGATCTGGTGGTCATCGGTGTCGGCTCCGCGCCGATCACCGAATGGCTGGCCGGATCCGGCATCCCGCTGGCGGAACCGCAGGCGGGCGGGGGTGTCCTCGCCGACGAGGTGGGCCGCACCTCGGTCGAGGGGGTGTGGGCGGTCGGCGATGTCGCCGCGTGGCGCCACGACAACGGCCGGCACAAGCGGGTGGAGCACTGGACCAACGCCGGCGAGCAGGCACGGCTGCTGGTGACCGCGCTGCTCGGCGGCGACGTTCCCACGGCCGCGCGGGTGCCGTACGTGTGGAGTGACCAGTACGACCTGAAGATCCAGGTCCTCGGCACCCCGGCGGGCGCCGACGAGATCCGGATCGTCGAGGACGACGGCCGCAAATTCCTGGCGCACTACTTCGACGGCGGAGTCCTGACCGCCGTGGTCGGCGGCGGTCGCACCGCGCAGGTGATGAAGATGCGCGCCGAACTCGCAGCCAACGCCAGGTCCGCCGCACCCGCGAGCTGAACGCCCGCAACGGGCCGTGCCGCCCGGATCGGTCGGTGCGACGGCACGCCAGCGCCGCGCGGAACAGGTCCGGTCGATACCCCGGTCGGGCGTAAGGGTTCGTGGCGACGCTAATACAGTGGCTGGGTGATCGTTGCGCTCATCGATTCGGGACTGGGGTTGTTGCCGACGGGGGCGTGGCTGCGCAAGTTGCGTCCCGACCTCGATCTGCTGCTGCAACTGGATCCCGATGGTGCGCCGTGGGGGCCCAAACCCGAGCAGTGGGTGATCGATCGGGTGCTGGATGCGGCCCGCCGATCGTTGCGGCTCGGCGCGGAGGCCATTGTGCTGCCGTGCAATACCGCCAGCGTCACCGCACTCGAACAGGTGCGGGCCGAGGTCGGGCCCGAGGTGCCGGTGATCGGCACCGTCCCCGCGATCAAACCGGCGGCCGCCGCGTGTGCCTCGGTCGCGGTGTGGGCGACCGCGGCCACGACCGCGAGCCGCTACCAGGCCGATCTCATCGCTCGCTTCGGCGGTGACGCCGATGTGACCGGTGTGGCGTGCCACGGCCTCGCCGACGCGATCGACCGCGGAGATCTCCAGGCCGTCGAGCACGCCATCGCCCGCGCCGCCGAGCAGACTCCCGCCGGCACCGAGGCGGTCGTCCTCGGCTGCACCCACTACCCGCTGGTCCTCGATTCCATCGTGGCCGCGCTGCCCTCGGGCGTCCGGCTGTTCGACAGCGCGGAAGCCGTTGCGGGCCAGACACTTCGGCGTATCGACGCCCTGGGCCGGCCGACCGCAGGCGCCGGCACGGTGACGGTCTACAACAGCGGCCGCGCCGGTGAACTGCCCGCGAGTGCCGCGGCCTTCGAATCCGGCCGTGTGCTCGGAGCGGTCGACACCGCGTGCCCGACCGCCTAGCTTCGCGGGGGCACTCGGCGTAGCCGGTGTCGACCCGGTCACGTTCGCGCCCGCGCTTCCCGCCGGCCGGGCACTACCGGCGCCGGTGCCGACGATCGAAACCTGTTCCGGGACAACTTCTTTCGCCACATCTCGCCGGTGCTCCGGAAAATGGCTGTGACCTGCGCCCCAGTCAGCCGTGGGAGGTCTGGTGGCCCGTACTCGGACGCGGTTCTACCGTGATTTTTCGCAGACGTACAGCGCGGTCGTCGACGCATTTCCGCACCCACCCCTACCGGGCCGGCCGCCACGAGGCCGGCGCATCGGTAACAGACAGACCCGGAGTTATGGCTACCCGAACGCCTTGGAGCGATGTTCATCCCGGAACCGGCGACCTCGAATCGTCCGGCTCACTACCGACGCCACCGGGTGGTCGCCGTCTGAGCTGGGGATACCTGTGCGGGGCCGTGTTGAGCGCCGCGACTCTCGTCCTGTTGTTCCAGCCCTGGTTGTCGGCCTCCGGACCGGGCGGCGCGATCCGGTCGGATGCCTTCGGCAGGCTGACCGGTACGACCGTGTCCCAACAGGACTGGGCGGGTGCCGGGCTGCGCGACACCGATATCAGCGGCACGTGGGCGGTGCTGACCTGTGTCGCGGTGCTCGCGACGATCTTCGCCGCGGTGGCGTATCTGCGCACCCGCGCGTCGATATTCTCCGCCGCGGCCGCGGTGGCGGGGACCGGTGTGGCGGTGTTCGTCCTCGCGGATGTGCTGTACCTCGACAACAAGGAATCCGAGATGCGCGCGGCGGTCGCGGACGACAGCAGTTTCTCCGGCATCCTCCGCGGTCTCTTCGGTGGGGCACATGCCGCGCATCAACTGGCGGGGGCCCATCTCGATTTCGCCGCGATGCTCGCCGGAATCACGGCTTTCGGCGCCGCGGCCTGTGTGCTGACGAATCATCTGCGCGACAATCCGATTGTGCGCACCGCTGCCCGGCCGACGACGCGATCGGTCGCAGTCGCACACCCCTCGACACCGACCGCACCTCATGTGGCGCCGGCCGCACCGCGACTGGGGTCGCTTGCGGCGACCGCATCGCAGCCGGTACCGACCGCACCTCATGTGGCGCCGGCCGCGCTCTATCCGGCGTCGATCGCATCCCAGCCGGTGCCGACCGCCCCCAATCCGATGCCGATGGCACCGCACCCGGCTCCGGCCGCATCCCCGCTGGCTCCGGTGGCAACGCAGCTTGTTCCGGCCGCATCCCATTTGACGTCGGCCGCATCGCAGGTGGTCCAGGCCGCACCCACTTTGGCGCCGGCGGGACCGCAGCCGGTGCCGACGGCTGCCAATCCGGTGCCGGCGGCAACGCACCCGGCTCCGACAGCACCCAATCCGGCACCGCCCGCACCGGCGACACCCCCGGCGCCCGTTGTCGAATTCGGGGATATCACCGCGGAGCGGCACGAGCCCGCACCGAGCGCCGCCGAACTCCCGCCGTTTCCGGTTCGGAAACAACCGAGCTGGCGCATCGTCATTCCCGCGGGAGCGGTGTCCGCGCACGCTCCGGCGCGGGGGGAGCGCACCTTCGCCAACTAGATCCGCAACGGCACGTGTCCGGCCGCGGCCGGACACGTTGTCGTCGGGAATCGGGTGAAGAGTGAGTGATACTGCCGTACATGATCGTTGCGCATCATCCGGAGGATCGGCATTCGGCGTCGGGCGGTGTCGGCGGAGTGCGGGCATGAACTCCGCGCCGACCGCCGCCGATGTCGCCCGTGCCATGGACGAGCTGGGAGATCCCGGCCGCGCCCTCGAGTTGCGGCGGTTCTTCAAAACCGGGCCCGGGGACTACGGCGAGGGCGACGTCTTCCTCGGAGTCCCTGTGCCGCAGACCCGCAAGGTCGCGAAACAATTTTCCGCACTGCCCGTTTCGGAGATAGCTGAGCTTTTGCGGAGTCCGGTGCACGAACATCGGCTCGCGGCGTTGGTGATCGCGAACAATGCCATGGCGAAGGCGGGGAAACCGCGCACGTACGACGTTGCCGCGCAACAGGAAATCGTGGAGATGTATCTGGCGGCGGTGCGCCGCGGGCGCGTGAACAATTGGGATCTGGTCGACGTGTCGGCCGAGAACATCCTCGGCCCGTGGTTACTGGAACGGCCGCGCGATCTGCTCGACGAACTGGCGCGGTCGGAATCGCTGTGGGAACGACGGGTCGCATTGCTGACGACCTTCGCATTCATCAAGGCCGGCGACGCCTCGACCACGTTCGCACTGTGCGAACGGCTGCTCGACGATCGGCGCGACCTGATTCAGAAGGCGGTCGGATGGATGCTGCGGGAAGTCGGCAAACGGGTGGACCGCGCCCTGCTCACCGAATTCCTGGACCGCCGTGCCCACGATATGGGCCGCACGGCATTGAGTTACGCCACCGAACATCTGGAACCCGAGACGCGCGCGGCCTATCGGGCGCAACGGCAGGCGCCGTAAGCCGGCCCGCCCACTACGCGGTGTCCGCCGCGGTGCCGATACGGCGCCCATGCACCGCGGCGGATTCCCCTGCCGCGCACGGCCCAGCGGTCGGCTGCGGCAGCGGCGGTCCTCAGAACTGGATCTTCAGATGATCGGTGACCGGATGCGCCTGGCACCCGAGGATGTACCCGGCTTCGATGTCCTCCGGATCGAGAATCTCCGAATTGTCCATCTCCACTTTGCCTTCCAGCACGGTGCAGGCGCAGGAGCCGCATTCGCCTTCCTGGCAGGAGTACGGCACGTCCAGGCCCTTGGCGAGCATGATGTCGACCAGGGTCTGACGCCGCGGCCACTGCATGGAATGGGTCTGGCCGTCGAGTTCGACCTCCACGGTGGCCGCGTCGGCGGCGTCCTCCTCGCTGACCTCGACGGGGGCGCCGGCGGCGAACGGATCGCCGGACAGCGAATTGAAGACCTCGGCGTGGGTGCGGTTGCGTGGCACCTCCAGCTGGGCCAGTGCGTCGTGCACCCGGTCCATGAACGCCTTCGGCCCGCACATGAAGGCGCGGAAACCGGTGTACGGGGTGCACAGCGCGGCCAGTCCGTCGGCGGTGGGCAGGCCCTGCAGCGTCTCCAGCCAGTGCACCACCACGAGCCGCTGCGGATTCTTGTCGGCGAGTTCGCGCAGTTCGTCGGCGAAGATGACCGATTCCGGATCGCGGTTGGCGTAGACCAGCACGATCCGGCCGGTACCACGGGCGAGCGCCGATTTCAGGATCGACATCACCGGGGTGACACCGCTGCCGGCGGCGAACAGCAGCAGGTCCTCGTCCAGATCCTTCGGCGTGAAGACGCCGGAAGGCGGCAGCACCTCGATCTCGTCACCGGCTTGCACGTTGTCGCACACCCAGTTCGACGCGTATCCGTCGACCGTGCGCTTCACGGTGACCTTCGGTTGCACATCGGTGTGCGGTGAGCTGGCCAGCGAATAGCAGCGCGCGACCGAACCGGTGCGCTCGCTCGGGATGCGCAGCGTCAGGAACTGGCCGGGCTGGTAGGCGAAGCGCTCGCGCAGTTCTTCGGGCACGTCGAAGACCAGCGAACAGGCGTCGGCCGTCTCGTTGACGACAGCGGCGACCCGCAGCACGGCCGATCGTGAGCTGTGCGGTACGACGGGATCGGCGGTGGTCATGGTGTCCTCTCGGGGCCGGGCGCTGGAGCAGGTAAACTAGAACGTGTTCTAATTTATGATACGTGGCCGTCCCGCTGCCGGACAAGCTGGGCCTCGAGCCCCGCGATCAGCACATCCATACCGAAGTCGTAGGAGTATTTGCCGCGCAGATCGCCCATGTGCTTGACGGCCCGCTCGACGGCTTCGGGAAGCGGCATGTCGACCAGCGCGGATCGGTCCCGTGGATTGACCCGGGCGCGGCCGAACAGATACGTGTGAATGGTGGCATAGGCGGCGAGCACATTGCGATCGTCGAAGCCCGCATCGGACAGGATTTCCATCACAGCGGCGATCAGATCGAGCTGTTTGCCCAGCGTCTGTTCGATCAGCACATCGCCGAGGCCCGGATGTTTGCGCAGCTTCTCGTCGATCTGATCGATGAGTTCGCGCAGGCGCTGCTGCCAGGTGCCGAATTCCGGCGGTGGGGTCCGCACGCCGGTCAGGGCCGCGCTGGCCACCAGATCGAGCAATTCGCGCTTGTCGGCGACGTAGTAGTAGGGCGCCATCGGCGAGACGCCCAGTTCGCGGGAGAGCCGGCGCATCGACAGCTTCTCCACGCCGTCGGCGCGCACCACACGCAATGCGGCCTCGACTATCTCGGCTTCCGAGAGTGTGTTGCCGCCCCCGCTCGTCTGCATCCGTCCGACTCCCATGCCACCTCTAGACCTGCGCAGCCCGCCCGACGGCCACCCGTCATCTGCTGTTCAACGTGCTTGCCTTCCGCAGTCTAGAGTGCGCGTTCGTGGTCGCGGCCCGGTACGTGGAGGAGATCGGCGCACACGGCGACGCCGCATCTCACGCGGTAGTAGCCGGAGATGAACTATCGCGTCCCACGCGGAATCTCGTTGATCATGAAGCGAATGTTGCCGTGCGATAGCCAGATAGCGTCGATGGTCATTGACACCCACGCAACGCCGGAGCCGGTGGGTTGCCGCCGGATTCGTATCGAATTCGGTCCGTTTTTTTCGACACGGGATGCCCGGAGGGCGGTTAGCGCATAGCATTCTTGGAATGCGCCATGATCGACTGCCCAACGGGTTCGGGGTGCGAATCGATCCTCGGGTGCGCACCTATTCCGGTGGACGGCTCTTGGTCGGTGGCTCGCCGACGAGGTTGCTGAAACTTGCTCCGGAAGCGGCCGCCCTGATCGGTGACGGGTATCTCGAAGTGACGGATCCCCAGTCCGCAGTGGTTGCCAGACGGCTGCTCGACTCCGGGGTGGCCAACCCGCGTCCGCGCCTGCTTCCTTCCCCGGAAGAGGTCACGGTCGTGGTGCCGCATTGCAACGACGCCGCCGGATTGCAGCGGCTGCTCTCTACCCTGCGCGGGCACAGCGTGGTGGTCGTGGACGACGGTTCGGACCGGCCGGTTCGGATTCCGCGCACCGGCGGCCGTTGTCGCGTCACGGTGCTCCGCCACGATGCACGCCAGGGCGTGGTCGCCGCGCGCAATGCCGGACTGCGGGCGGCGACAACGGAATTCGTCGCATTCCTGGATTCCGATGTGGTCCCCCGCGCGGGCTGGCTGGAGGTCATGCTCGGCCATTTCAGCGATCCCGAGGTCGCGTTGGTCGCGCCCCGCATCGTCGCGCGCGAGCCGGATGCCAGTGTGCTGGGCCGCTACGAGAGCGCGCGGTCGTCGCTGGATTTCGGCCGCCGGGAAACCGCGGTCAGTTCGCGCGGCTCGGTGTCGTACGCGCCGGGCGCGGCCCTGCTGGTGCGGCGGCACGCCCTGCTGGCCGAGGGCGGATTCGACGAGCAGATGCGCTCGGCCGCCGATATCGATCTGTGCTGGCGACTCGAGCGCGCCGGCTGGCGGTTGCGCTACGAGCCCGCCGCGCACGTCGCCTGCGATCAACCGGCCTCGTTCGGTAAGTGGTTCGGGCGCAAGGTTTCTCACGGCGCCGCCGCGGCGCCGCTGGCCCGGCGCCACGCCGGGATGGTCGCCCCGCTGTCGGTGCCGTTCTGGACCGTCGCCGCGACCGCGCTGCTGGCCACCGCCTCGCGGGCCGGAATCCTGGGCGGGCTCGCCACGCTGCTCGCCGCGCTGATCCGGCTGCGGCGGGTGTTCGCCGAACTCGACAATCCGACGCGGGTGGCGGCCATCCATCTGGCCCGCGGATTCTCCGCCGGGGTGTGGCGGATCGTCTCGGCGCTGTGCCGGCACTACTGGCCGGTGACCGTGCTGGCGATGATCGCCTCCCGGCGCATCCGCCGGCTGGCGATCGCGCTGGCGATCGCCGACGGACTGGCCGACTGGTTCACCCACCGCGATGCCGGCGGCCTGGATCCGGTGCGGTATCTGATGTGCAAGCGGCTCGACGACCTCGCCTACGGGACCGGCCTCTGGTCGGGTGCGCTGCGTGCTCGCAACGTGGCCGCGCTGCGCCCGGCCGTTCCGCGGCATTGATGGCCGGGGTCACAGTGGGCCCCGATATGCCGTCTACCTCACATTTCGCCGCGCTCCGATGCTGGTGTGACCTGTCGGACAAACCGTATGCTTCGCCCATGCCCTTCCTGACCCGCCGGTACAGTGTGGGACGGGAAAGAAAGGCAAATGGTCAGCAATCTCACAGGCGATAACCGTCCCGAGGGCAGGGTCGAGCCCGGGACACAGCTCGGTGCGCTGGAAGCCTATGCCGCTCAGGCCCACGGTTACCTCAGCGTCGGGGGTGATCAGCTCAATCAGCTGCCCGGATTGCTGCGTCCGCTGGTTCTGGAGTCCTGGCTGCGCAGTCTGCGCGGCGGGGTCGACCCCATGGACGTACTCGACGGCCGCGGTCTGCGCGGCGCCGATCTGCAGCGCTACCGCGACAACCATCCGATTGCCGCGGTGATGCCACTGGTCGACAAGCTGCTGCTGCAGGACGCCACCGGCATCGGCCTGATCGTGGTCGTCGCCGACCAGTTCGGCCGGGTGCTGTCGGTGCACGGCAATCCCGACCGGGTCGAGGCCGCCGCCGAGGTCGGCCTGCGCGAGGGCGACGACCTGTCCGAACGCCGCATCGGCACGAACGCGGTCGGACTGGTGGTCCGCACCGGGCGCGCCACCTGGATCCACGGCCCCGAACACTTTCTGCACCGGATGCATCAGCTCACCGGGGCGGCCGCGCCCGTCCACGATCCGGACGGCCGGTTGGTCGGCGTGCTGATGATCGCCGGCGGCGTGCGCGTCGCGCGCCCGGAGATTCTGGCATTGGTGAAGGCGGCCGCGACCGCGGCGGAAATGGATCTGGTCCTCGCGGCCGTGCGCACCGAACAACGAGGCGCGGATCGCCGTGCGTCCGTGGGGCATTCGACGCCGCCGCGGACCGCCGGCCGGCTGGCGCTGGAGGTGCTGGGGCTGGGCCAGCCGCAGTTGTCGGTCGACGGCGAGCGCATCGCGTTGTCGCAGCGGCATGCCGAGATCCTGCTGCTGCTGGCCGAACACGCCGAAGGTCTGTCCGCCGATCATCTGGCGTTGCTGCTCGACGACACCGACCTCGACAACGCCACCATCCGCGCCGCCATGTCGCGGCTGCGCTCGGTGGTCGGCCCGGACGTCTTCGGCTCGCGGCCGTATCGGTTGCGGGTGCCGGTGTCCACGGATGTGGAGGCGCTGCGCGCGGCACTGGACTCCGGTGATGTGCACAGTGCGGTCCGTCATTACACCGGACCGGTGCTGCCCCGTTCGACCGCTCCCGGAGTTATAGACATTCGCGATGAATTGCGGGTGCGGCTGCGAACCGCAGTGTTACGTTCCGGTGACGCGGCCGTGCTGAGCCGTTGGACCTCGGGAGCCGAGGGGCGTGACGATGCCGCCGCATGGGTGGCCTATCGAGCCACCGCCGATCGCGATTCCGCTCTGTATGCCCAGATCGAGGCCAAAATTCGGGTGCTCGACCGGCGGATGGGCGCCGATGCAACGCAGATGCAACGTTTCGGCTCGTAGGCTCCGCGTCTGAAAGTGTCCTGACTCACACAAACAGGTCACAGTGTGGTTTCGGGCACATCTCTGCCCCGAGATCGACCGAATTGGACGCTAGTCCGAGTTTTTTTGAAGGAACTGATTCCTTTTTATTAGTCTTCGGCCTAGTGTTCGCTGCATGAACGGTGGCGCGGGTCGCCACCGGCCGATGCAGGAGATGAGGCCGCGGGAGCTCGGGGCCGCGATGTTGGAGGAAGTCGAGTTCGAGGATGAGTTGGTGACCGCACCGGTTCACCGAAATTACTGAGACACAAACCATTTCGCTCTTTCACACCTACGCGATCGCGTGAGGTGTATTCGCCGAACCATCCGTGGCAAAGCCAGGGTCCGCGCCGTCGCGCGGGGCCCGGGGCTTATTTCGTGCTGCCCGAAAAGCGTTCGGTCGCTGGGTATTTCGTCAAACGAGGAGGCTCTGGTGCAGAGTTCGGAGTTGAGCGGTTTCGGTCCGGGTGAAGGTCACGGCGCCGAGATCACATCGGATCCGTCGCCGTTCCCGTTGACGCCGGCGCAGCTCGGCGTCTGGTACGCCCAGCTGCTCGATCCGCGGACTCCGATCAACATCGCCCAGTACGTCGACGTGCACGGAGACCTCGATGTCGAAGTGCTGCAAAAGGTCTCGGTCGAGGCGGCCCGGGAGTTCGGGTCCACGGTGGTGCGGCTCGGCGAAGTCGACGGCGAGCCGTATCAGTGCGTGGACCCGCGGCTTCCCGTCGACATCGTGCCGGTCGATCTGCGCGACGCCCCCGATCCGGTCGCGGCGGCCCACGACTGGATGCGCGCGGACTACACGCGGCCGGTGGATCTGCTGACGGACCGGCTGTTCGCCGGCGCCGTGCTGCGGGTCGGTGAACGGCGCTGGTTCTGGTATCTGCGCGCCCACCACATCGTTCTCGACGGATTCGGCGCCCTGACCAACACCATGCGCGTCGCCGAGCGCTACACCGCCGAGCTGCGCGGCATCGAACCCGAACCCGCCAAGGCCGGCAGCCTCGAATCGCTGGTCGAGGGTGAACGCGGCTACCGCGACAGCACCCGGTTCGGCTCCGATCGCGGGTACTGGGGCGAGCGGGTCCGCGATCTGGACGGCGCGACCACGCTCAACGGCCGCAGCGCACCCCGCGCGGCCGGAAACCTGGTCTACGGCCGCCGGCTGCCGGACAAGATCGCCACCCGAATGAACGACCTTGCGACAGCGCATGATTCGACTGCGGCCGTGGTGTTGCTCGCGGCCTTCGCGGCCTATCTGGCCCGGCTGACCGGACGCGACGAGGCGGTGCTGAGCCTGCCGGTGACCGCCCGCACGACGGCCGTGATGCGGCGCTCGGCCGGCATGCTCTCCAATATCGTCCCGCTGCGGTTGCGGGTCGGACAGGCCACCTGGGCGCAGCTGTTGCAGCAGACCCGGGTCGAGGTCGCCGGTGCCCTGCGGCATCAGCGCTACCGGCACGAGGACATCCGCCGCGACGCCGGCATGGAAGGCCTGGCCACCCGCCGCGCGCTGTTCGGGCCACTGGCCAACATCATGCTGTTCCGCAGCGACCTGACCCTGGGCGATACCACCGGCCGCTACCACGTGCTCTCGACCGGGCCGGTCGAGGATATGAGCCTCAACGTCTACTACGGCGACAGCGACCGGGTGCACGTCGACTTCGAGGCCAACCCGAATCTGTACCGCGCCGACGACATCGCCCGCCATCACGCCCGCTTCGTGCGGTTCCTGGAGCGGCTGGTCGACCTCGATCCCGAGCGGCCGCTGTCGTCGGTCGCGGTCACGACCGATCTGGAGCGTGAGGTCAGCCTCCGGATCTGGAATGCCACCGAGGTGGATATCGCCGCGCTTGCGGGTGCGGACGCGACCCTGGTGTCGATGTTCGAGCGCCAGGCGGCGCGGACCCCGGAGGCCGTCGCGCTGCGCGGATCGCGGACCCTCGGCTACGCCGGGTTCGCGGCCGAGGTCAACCGGCTCGCGCGCTATCTGATCGCGCGCGGCGCCGGACCGGAAACCACGGTGGCACTGCATATTCGGCGTTCCCCGGAGCTCGTGGTCGCGATGTACGCGGTACTGGCGGCGGGTGCGGCGTATGTGCCGCTGGACCCCGACCATCCCGCCGAACGCATCGGCTACGTGCTCGAGACCGCGAAGCCGGTCTGCGTGCTGACCACCGCCGGAGATCACGGCGACGGTGACACCCGGTGGATCGACATCGACGAACTGGACCTCTCGGCGCTGTCCGCGGGGCCGGTAACCGACGCCGAGCGGATCTCGCCGCTGCGGCCGCAGCATCCCGCGTACGTCATCTTCACCTCCGGCTCCACCGGGCGGCCGAAGGGCGTCGCGGTCACCCATGCCGCGATCGTCAACCGGCTGGTCTGGATGCAGAGTGCCTACCGGCTCACCGCCACGGACGTCGTCCTGCAGAAGACCCCCGCCACGTTCGACGTGTCGGTGTGGGAGTTCTTCTGGCCGTTGCAGGTCGGCGCGAGCCTGGTGCTGGCGACGCCCGACGGGCATCGCGACCCGGCCTACCTGCGCGCGGTGATCGCCGAATTCGGTGTCACCATCGCGCATTTCGTGCCTTCGATGCTGGCGGCCTTCCTCGGCGGCGTGGTCGACGCCTCCGAATTGAGTTCGCTGCGTGCGGTGTTCGCGTCCGGTGAGGCGTTGCCCGGACCGCTGGCGCAGCGACTGCGGGCCGCGGCGCCGCGCGCGCGGCTGCACAATCTGTACGGACCCACCGAGGCAGCGGTCGATGTCACCGCGCATCAGGTGGGCCCGCTCGATACCACCGGTGTGCCGATCGGCGCACCGGTTTTCAACACCCGGCTGTACGTGCTCGACGCACGGTTGCAGCCGGTGCCCGTCGGCGTTCCGGGTGAGCTGTATCTGTCGGGGGTTCAGCTCGCCCGGGGCTACGTCGGGAGGCCGGAGCTGACCGCCGAACGGTTCGTCGCCGATCCGTTCGCGGACAGTGAGACGGAGGCCGGCCCCGGGGCGCGGATGTATCGCACCGGGGATCTGGTCCGCTGGACGGCCGACGGTGAGCTCGAGTATCTGGGCCGCACCGATTTTCAGGTCAAACTGCGCGGGCTGCGGATCGAACTCGGCGAGATCGAAGCGGTGCTCGGCGCGGTGCCCGGGGTCGCGCGCGCGGTGGTCGTGGTGCGCGACGATGCCGGCACCGGTGCGCAACTGGTGGCCTATCTGGTCGAGACCACCGCCGGCGCGGTCGACGTGGCGCGCGTGCGCGGCGCGGCCGCGCGCGAGTTGCCCGGCTATATGGTGCCGGCGGCATATGTGATGCTGGCATCGCTGCCGGTCAACGCCTCCGGCAAACTCGATCGGGCCGCGCTTCCCGCGCCCGAGCGGACGGCCGGACAGTACCGCCGCCCGCAGTCGGTCTCGGAGCGGGCGGTCGCCGAGGTGTTCGGTGAGGTGCTCGGCCGTGAGCGCCTCGGACTCGACGACGACTTCTTCGCCCTGGGCGGTAATTCGCTGGTCGCGACGCAGGTGGCGGCACGATTGAACGCCGACCTCGGCTGCGCGCTGACCGTGCGGGAACTGTTCGAGGCCACCACGGTCGAGGCGCTGGCCGAGCTGATCGACCGCGCCTTCGAAACCGAGGACATGTACGAGAGCGCCGGGCCGGTCGCCGGGCCGCGACCGCAGGTGCTGCCGCTCTCGCCCGCGCAGCAGCGCATCTGGTTCCTCAACCGGTTCGAGGAGGACAGCGCCGGCTACAACATGCCGTTCGTGGTCCGGATGACCGGCGCGGTGGACACCGAGGCCCTGCGAGCGGCCCTGGCCGATGTGGTGGCCCGCCACGAGGTGTTGCGCACCGTCTTTCCGGCGGACGACGAGCTCGTGGCCCGGCAGCATATTCTCCCCGCCGGGCAGGTCGGGCCGGAGTCCTTCGCGGTGGAAACCGTTGCGGCGGAGGGCCTCGACGCGGAGTTGACGCGGCTGGCGGCACGCGGGTTCGATCTGACCGCCGAAATCCCGTTGCGAGCGACGATTTTCGAACTCGCCGCCGATGATGTCGCGCTGGCGATCGTGCTGCACCACATCGCCGCGGACGGACTCTCGCTGCCGGTGCTGGCGCGGGATGTGGCCGCGGCCTATACCCGCCGCCGGTCGGGTATCGACGCCCCCGAGGCGCTGCCGACGGTGCAGTACGCCGATTACGCGCTGTGGCAACGGGATCGGCTCGGTATCTCCGAAGATCCCGAATCCCTGGCCGCCCAGCAGCTCGGCTACTGGGCGCACACGCTGGCGGGTATTCCCGACCAGCTGGACCTGCCCGCCGATCGGCCGCGGCCCGCGGTGGCCGCCGGCCGGGGCGCCACCTATCGCTTCGACCTACCCGCGGACCTGCACGCGGCGATCTCCGAACTCGCCCGTGCCCAAGGTGTTTCGACCTTCATGGTGCTGCACGGCGCGCTGGCCGCGCTGCTCGCGCGGATCTCGGGCGGCGACGACATCGTGATCGGCACTCCGGTGGCCGGGCGTGGTCACCGCGAACTCGACGATCTGATCGGCATGTTCGTCAACACGCTGGTGCTGCGCACCCGAGTGGCGGCCGACGAACCGTTCACCGCTCTGCTGCAACGGGTCCGGGCGGTGGACCTGGGCGCCTTCGCGCACGCCGATCTGCCGTTCGAACAGTTGGTGGAGGCGCTGAACCCGGTCCGTTCGCAGGCCCGCCACCCGTTGTTCCAGGTGATGCTGGGTGTGGCCGACACTCAGGACATCGCCGTCGAGTTACCCGGATTGTCCGTGCGGACGAGTACCCTGGACACGGCGGTGACCAAGTTCGACCTTCAACTGACGGTCACCGAAAGCTTCGCCGGTGCCGGTCCCGGGGAAGGTCCGGCACCGGCGGGGATCACGGCGGAGTTCACCTACGCCACAGATCTTTTCGAGTCGGACACCATCGCGGCGTATGCGCGGTGGTGGCGGCAACTGCTCGTCCATGTGGTCGCCGAGCCCACTCGTGCGGTGGGCCGGCTGCCGCTGCTCGACGCCGCCGAGTTGCGGCGCACGATCGACGCCGGCCGCCGCGGCGCGGGGGAAACGGCTCCCGACGTGCTCACCGCGTTCGAGCGGCAGACCCTCCTGCGGCCCGATGCGGTGGCCGTGGTCGACGGCGAGCGGCAATACACGTACGCCGAGCTGTCGGCGCGGATCAACCGCCTGGCCCGCCATCTCGTCGGCGCGGGCGTCGGCCCGGAATCGCTGGTCGTCCTGGGGATGCGCCGGTCGGCCGAGCTGGTGATCGCCGCCTACGCCGTGCTGGCCGCCGGCGGGGCGTACGTACCGGTCGACCCGGATCAGCCGACGGCCCGGTTGCGGCAGATGGCCGAGACCGCCGCGCCGGTATGCATGCTGACCGCCGGGGATGCGCCCGATCTGGGCATTCCGCGGATCGCGATCGATGCGCTCGAGCTCGACGTCCTGTCCGATCGCCCGCTCACCGACGCCGACCGGCTCGCCCCGGCGCGGTCGGCCGACACCGCGTACGTCATCTTCACCTCCGGCTCCACCGGAACGCCGAAAGGCGTTGCCGTCCAGCGCGGTTCGCTCGACAACCAGATCGCCTGGATCGCCGCTGAGTACGGGATCGGTGAGCGGGACGTGGTGCTGTTCAAGACCCCGGCGACCTTCGACGTTTCGGTATGGGAGCTGTTCGCGCCGCTCGGCAGCGGAGCGCGGCTGGTGGTCGCCACGCCCGACGGGCATCGCGACACCGCGTATCTGGCCGCGACCATCGCCCGGCACGCCGTGACCATGATCTCGTTCGTACCGTCGCTGCTGGCGACTTTCGCGAACACCGTGACCCCGGCCGATATCCGCACGCTGCGGTGTGTTCTCGTCGCCGGCGAGGCCCTCAACGGAGAGGCCGTGCGGGCGTTCGCCGCGGTGAGCGATGCCGCCGTGCACAATCTGTACGGGCCCACGGAATTCACCGTGCACGCCACCCACGCGCCGGTTGCGCCGGACCGCATCGGTCCCGCGCCGATCGGTAAGCCGGTGCGCGACAGCCACATTCTGGTGCTCGACCGGCAGCTGCGGCCCGTCCCCGATCTGGTGATCGGCGAGCTGTACCTGTCCGGTGCGCAGGTCGCCCGGGGGTACCACCGCCGGACCGGCGCGACCGCCCAGCGATTCGTGGCCGATCCGTTCGGCCCCGCGGGTGCTCGCATGTACCGCACCGGTGACCTCGTGCGCCGCCTCCGCAACGGGGATCTGGAATATCTGGGGCGCAGCGACTTCCAGGTGAAGGTGCGGGGCCAGCGCATCGAACTGGGCGAGATCGAGGCGGCGCTGCTGGCCACGCCCGGCATCGAGGCGGCGGCGGTGCGGGTGTACCGGCATCGGGCCGGCGATCTGCTGGTGGCCTATGCGGTGTGCGACGGCGATCCGCGGACCCTCGCCGAAAGCCGGCTGCGGGATCGGCTGCCGTCGTACATGGTGCCCAGCGCCTACGTCGCGCTGGCGGCCATGCCGCTGACGGCCTCCGGCAAACTCGATCGCGCCGCCCTTCCCGATCCGGTACTGGCCACCGAACGGTTCCGTGCGCCGGAGAGCGCCGAGGAGAAGGCCGTGGCGGCGGTCTTCGCCGCTGTGCTGGGTGCCGAACAGGTCGGGCTCGACGACGACTTCTTCGCCCTCGGCGGCAATTCGCTGGTGGCGACCCGGGTGTCGGCCCGGCTGGCCGAGGCGCTGGACCGCGAGGTCGCGGTGCGCCTGCTGTTCGAGAACCCGGTGGTCGCGAATCTTGCCCGGCGACTGCGGGATTCGTCTCCCCGCCGGCATCGCGCGTTGACCGCCGGACCACGGCCGGAGCGGCTGCCGCTGTCCTACGCGCAGCAGCGGATGTGGTTCCGCAACCAGTTCGACACCGAATCGGCGGTCGACAATCTGACCACCGCCATCCGGCTGCGGGGCGAGCTGGACGTCACCGCCCTCGCCGCGGCGGTGCGCGATGTGCTGGCGCGGCACGAGGCCCTGCGTACCCGGTATCCCGCCGTCGACGGCGTGCCCTTCCAGCAGGTACTCGACCCGGCGGACGTGGTGGTCGACCTGGCGCCGCAGCCGGTGTCCGAGGACGAGTTGGCGCAGCGCCTGCGGGCCGAGGCGGCCGTCGCCTTCGCGGTGCGCGACCAGGCGCCGATCCGGACGGCGCTGCTGCGTAGCGCCGCCGATGTGCACGTGCTCGTCGTCTCCATTCACCACATCGCCGCGGACGGCTGGTCGATCGCGCCGCTGACGCGGGATCTGATGCAGGCCTATGCCGCGCGCACGGCCGGCCGGGCGCCGCAGTGGCTGCCGCTGCCCGTGCAGTACGCCGACTTCGCGCTTTGGCAACGGGCCGTGCTCGGCTCCGAGGACGATCCGAATTCACCCATCGCCGAGCAGATCCGGTTCTGGGCAGGCGAACTGGCGGGCCTGCCCGACGTGCTGGCCCTGCCGGGCGATCGGCCGCGGCCGGCGACGGCGACGGGCCGCGGCGCCCGATACCGCTTCGCGGTGCCCGCCGAGACCGTCTCCGCGCTGCGTGAGCGGGCCGAGCGGACCGGCGCCACCTTCTTCATGGCGCTGCACGCCGCCTTCGCGGTGGTGCTGGCGAAACTGTCCGGGCAGCGCGATATCGCGATCGGCACGCCGATCGCCGGCCGGGGTGAGGCCGCGCTCGACGATCTGGTCGGCATGTTCGTCAATACGCTGGTGCTGCGCGCCGACGTCGCGCCCGAGTCCTCGTTCACCGCACTGCTCGACGCCGTGCGCGAGGGCGACCTGCGCGCCTTCGCCCACCGCGACGTTCCGTTCGAGCGTCTGGTCGAGGTGCTGAATCCGATGCGCTCGGCGGCCCGGCACCCGCTGTTCCAGGTGATGCTGGATCTGCGCCAGGCCGCCGCCGGCGAACCGCGACTGCCGGGGCTGCGCGCGACGACGCTCGAACTCGATTCCGGCACCGCCAAATTCGACCTGCACCTGACGGCCGAGGAAGCGGCCGACGGCAGCCTGGCGGCGGTCTTCGAATATGCGACGGACCTGTTCGACGAGCCGACCGTCGCGGGATTCGCGCGCCGGTTCCGCCTGGTACTGGAAGCCCTCCTCGCACAGCCGGAACGGCCCATCGGCGATATCGAACCGATGTCGGCCGCCGAACGCGAAGAAATCCTCGGCGCATGGAACGACACCGCCCACGAGGTGCCGGCGACCACACTGGCCGACCTGTTCGCCGAGCAGGCGCGGCGCAGCCCGAATGCCGTCGCTCTGCGCTTCGAGGGCGCCGAATGGACCTATGCCGGCTTCTCGGCGCGGGTGAATCGACTGGCGCGGCTGCTGGTTTCGATCGGCGTCGGCCCCGGCCGCACGGTGGCCCTGGGCGTCCGCCGCAGCGACGATCTGGTGGTCGCCATGTACGCGGTGGTCGCCGCGGGCGCCGCCTACGTACCGCTCGACCCCGACCATCCCGCCCGGCGCATCGGTGACGTACTGCGCACCGCGCGGCCGGTGTGCGTGCTGACCCGCTCCACCGATGGGCTCGATCTCGATACGAGCGGTCTGGTCAGTCACTGCGCGGTCCTCGATATCGACCTGTTCGACACCGGCGACTACTCGTCGGCTCCGCTCACCGACGCCGACCGGCTGCGACCGCTGCGGCCGGGCCATCCCGCCTATGTCATCTTCACCTCGGGCTCGACGGGCAAACCCAAGGGTGTGGCGGTGAGCCACCGGGCGATCGTGAACCGGCTGGTGTGGATGCAGGCCGAGTACGAACTGGCCGCCGCCGACGTCGTACTGCAGAAGACTCCGGCGACCTTCGACGTGTCGGTGTGGGAGTTCTTCTGGCCGTTGCAGGTCGGCGCCCGGCTCGTGGTGGCCCGGCCCGACGGCCATCGCGACCCCGCCTACCTCGCCGAACTGATTCGCGCCGAACACGTTTCGGTGGCGCATTTCGTGCCCTCGATGCTCGCGGTGTTCCTCGCGCACGCGCGGCCGGGTTCGCTGCGGACGGTATTCGCCTCCGGTGAGGCGCTACCCGCGGAGGTCGCGCAGCGCCTGCGGGCGGTCACCGGTGCGCGACTGCACAACCTCTACGGGCCGACCGAGGCCGCGGTCGACGTCACTGGCCACGAGGTCGTCGACACCGACACCGCGACCGTGCCGATCGGCCGCCCGGTGTTCAACACCCGGCTGTACGTGCTGGACGCGCGGCTGCGGCCGGTGCCGGTGGGCGTCGCCGGTGAGCTGTACCTGGCCGGCACGCAACTGGCCGAAGGGTACGTCGGGCGCCCCGACATCACCGCCGAACGGTTCGTGGCCGATCCGTTCGGTACCGGGGAGCGGCTCTACCGCACCGGCGATCTGGTGGTGTGGAACCCGCGTGGTGAACTGGAGTATCTGGGCCGCACCGACTTTCAGGTCAAGGTGCGCGGCCTGCGCATCGAATTGGGCGAGATCGAAGCGGCGCTCACCGCCGTGCCCGAGATCGCACAGGCCGTGGTGATCGTTCGCCACGATCCGCAGACCGGTGACCGGCTGGTCGCGTATCTGCTGCCCGCCGACGGCGCAGGCATCGATATCGACGCGGTGAAAGCCACACTGGCGCAGCGACTACCGGCCTACATGCTCCCCGCGGCCTACGTCGTACTCGACGCGCTCCCGCTCAACGGCTCGGGCAAGCTGGACCGCGGCGCCCTGCCCGATCCGGTCTGGCAGGCGCGCGAATATCACGCGCCGGCGACGGCGGCCGAAGCCGTGGTCGCCGAGGTCTTCGCGGAGGTGCTGGGCGCCGAGCGCGTAGGGCGCGACGACGATTTCTTCGACCTCGGCGGCAATTCGCTGCTCGCCACCCAGGTGCTGGCCCGCATCGGCGCCGCTCTGGACACGCAGCTGCCGGTTCGCCTGCTGTTCGAGGCCACCACGGTGACCGAGCTGGCGGCGCGGGCCGAGCTGCTGGCCGGCACCGGTGCGCGCGCGCCGCTGACCGCGCGCACGCTGCCGGAGCAGGTGCCGCTCTCGGCGGCGCAGCGGCGGATCTGGTTCCTCAACCGCTTCCGCGCCGACGAGCGGGCGGCCGCCGCGGTCGACGTCATCCCGCTGGCGCTGCGATTGCGCGGAGCACTGGATATCGACGCCCTGCGCGCGGCCCTGGCCGATGTGGTGGAGCGGCACGAGACGTTGCGCACCCGCTACCCCGATACCGCGGACGGGCCGGTGCAGGTCGTCGAGCCCGCCGCGACGCACATCCCGGCGTTGCGCGTGGCCGCGGTGAGCGAGCAGACGCTGGCCGAGCGCATCGCCGGGATCTGCGCCACCGAATTCGACCTCACCGTCGAAACCGGCTTGCGCGCCGAGCTTTTCGCGCTGTCCGCTGATCATCACGTACTGCTGCTGGTCCTGCATCACATCTGCGCGGACGGCCTTTCCCTGGGCCCCTTGGCCGCGGATGTGACGGCCGCGTACGCCGCGCGCCGCGACGGACGCGCGCCCGGCTGGCAGGACCTGCCGGTGCGCTACCGCGACTACACGCTGTGGCAGGCGGAAGTCCTCGGCGATCCGGCCGATCCGGAATCCGAACTGTCCCGCCAGCGCGAATTCTGGCGCACCCGCCTGGCCGGGCTGCCGGAACAGCTGGAACTGCCCACCGATCGGCCGCGTCCCGCGACACCGTCGTACCGCGGTGGCAGCCACCGCTTCCAGATCGACTCCGATCTGCACAGCGAACTGGGCGAACTGGCCCGCAAACACGAGACCACCCTGTTCAGCACGGTGCATGCCGCGCTGGCGGTGTTGCTGTCGCGCATGTCGGGCACCTCCGATATCGCGATCGGCACCCCGGTGGCCGGGCGCGGCGAGGCCGCGCTGGACCCGATGGTCGGCATGTTCGTCAACACCATCGTGTTGCGCAGCGAGATCGACAGTCGTGAGCACTTCCACACCGTGCTCGATACCGTTCGCGCGCAGGATATTTCGGCCCTGTCGCAGGTGGACGTGCCGTTCGAGCAGGTGGTGGAGATGCTGGCGCCGGCCCGCACGGCGAGCCGTCATCCGCTGTTCCAGGTGGCGCTGACCTTCCAGAACTTCACCCTGCCGGAGGTCGAGTTGGCGGGGCTGCACGTCACGCCCGAGGCGGTCGACGCGGCCGCCGTCGCGTTCGACCTGCAGTTCACGCTGGTCGAGTCCATCGACGACGACGGTCGTGCGGGCGGGATGTCGGTCGAGATCACCTATGCCGCCGATCTTTTCGACGCGTCGACGATCGCGGAGCTGGCCCGGCGCTTCGAGCAGGTGCTGGCCGCGGTCAGCCACGACCACACCGTCGTGGTCGGCGACATCCAGTTGCTCAGCGCCGAGGAACAGCATCGCGCGCTGTACGAATGGTCAGTCAGCGGCGACGATCGTTCCGAAACGACCACCATCGCAGCGCGTTTCGCGGCGGCCGCGCGGGCGGACCGAACGGCCGTCGCGGTGCGGGCCGGCGGCGCGACCCTCACCTACGGCGAACTCGAGGACCGGGCCCACGGCCTCGCCCGACGCCTGATCGCGGCCGGCGCCGGTCCGGAAACACTTGTCGCCGTGGCGCTGCCACGCTCGGCCGACCTGATCGTCGCACTGCTCGCGGTCGTCGAATCCGGCGCCGGTTATCTGCCGATCGATCCGGATTACCCCGCCGACCGGATCGAATACATCCTCTCCGACGCCCGGCCGGTGTGCGCGATCACCGGTGCGGACGGCCCGGCCCGCGGCTGGTTCGACGGCCCGGTAATCGACCTGGACACCGTGTCCTGGCAGCAGCTGGACACCGCGCCGATCACCGATGCCGACCGCCGCTCGCCGCTGCGCCCGGACAACACCGCCTACGTCATCTACACCTCCGGTTCCACCGGCCGACCCAAGGGTGTGCAGATTCCGCACGCCAATGTGATTCGGCTGCTGGACAATTCCCGCGAGCGATTCGGTTTCGACCACTCCGATGTGTGGACGCTGTTCCACTCCTACGCCTTCGACTTCTCGGTGTGGGAACTGTGGGGTGCGCTGCTGCACGGCGGCCGGATCGTGGTCGTCGACTACTTCACCTCCCGGTCGCCGCAGCAATTCCGGGAGCTGCTGATCGATGAGGGCGTGACGGTCCTCAACCAGACGCCCTCGGCGTTCTATCAGCTGATGAGCGCGGACCTGGCCGACGCTCCGGCCGACTACCGGCTGCGCAGTGTGATCTTCGGCGGCGAAGCGCTGGAGCCGGCGCGGCTGCGGGACTGGTTCGCGCGGTATCCGCACACACCGCGGCTGATCAATATGTACGGCATCACCGAGACGACGGTGCACGTGTCGTTCCGGCCGATCGACGCGCGCACCGGTGCGGCCGGGGTGATCGGAGGCGCCCTGCCGGGTCTGACCGTGCGGTTGCTCGATTCGCGGCTGCGGCCGGTGCCGGTGGGTGTGCCGGGCGAAATCTACGTCTCCGGCGGACAACTCGCCCGCGGATATCTGCGGCGGCCCGCCTTGACCGCGGGGCGCTTCGTGGCCGACCCCTACGGGACGGCGGGTTCACTCGCCTACCGCTCCGGGGACCTCGCGCGGTGGACCGCGACCGGTGACCTCGAATATCTGGGTCGCGCCGACCACCAGATCAACCTGCGCGGCTTCCGGGTGGAACTCGGCGAGATCGAGGCAGCGCTGCTGGCGGTGGACGCGGTGGCACAGGCCGCGGTCGTGGTCCGCGCGGACGACGGAGCCGAAGCCCGGATCGTCGGATATGTGGTGGGCGCCGACCTCGACGTGGCGTCGGTGCGCCGCGCGGTCGCCGAGCGGCTGCCCGAGCACATGGTTCCGGCCGCCGTGGTCGCGGTGGACCGAATTCCGTTGACCGTCAACGGAAAGCTCGACGTGCGCGCCCTTCCGGCGCCGGTGTTCGAGTCGGTCGGTTACCGTCGGCCGGCGACCGCCGCCGAGCAGATCGTGGCCGATGTGTTCACCGAGGTGCTCGGCGAACTCGGCACCGACCGGGCGGTGGGCGCCGACGACGACTTCTTCGCCCTCGGCGGCAGCTCGCTCTCGGCGGCCAAGGCCGTCGCCCGCATCGGCGCGGCCCTGGGTGTGAGCGTCCCGGTGCGCACGCTGTTCGAGAATCCGCGGGTCGCCGATCTCGCGGTGGCGGCACTGACGGGCGGTGACCGGCCGGCCCTGGTCGCCGGTGCGCGCCCGGCCCGGCTGCCGCTCTCGCCGGCGCAGCAGCGGATGTGGTTCCTCAACCGGTTCGACCGCACCTCGGCCGCCTACAACATTCCGCTCGCGCTGCGCCTGTCCGGCGACCTGGACGAGCAGGCCCTCGCCGCGGCACTGCGTGATGTCGTGGCGCGGCACGAATCGCTGCGTACCGTCTACCCCGAGATCGGCGGCGAACCGGCGCAGGTGATCTTGCCGGTCGAGCGGGTCCACATCGACACGACGGCCGTGCCGGTCGCCGAAGACGCACTGCCGCAACGAATCCGGGAGTTGTTCGGCACCGGATTCGACGTCACCGCCGACGTGCCCGTGCGGGTGCGGGTGTTCGAACTCGCCCCCGACGAGCATGTGCTCGCGGCGGTGCTGCATCACATCTGCGCCGACGGATCCTCGATCGTGCCGTTCGTCGCCGATCTGATGCGCGCCTACGAGGCACGGGTCCGGTCCGACGGCCCCGGCTGGTCGCCGCTGCCGATCCAGTACGCCGACTACGCGCTGTGGCAGAAGCGTCTGCTGGGCGCCGAGGACGACGCGGAATCGGTGGCCGCCCGGCAGATCGCGTTCTGGCGCGAGACGCTGGCCGGGCTGCCGGATCAGCTCGACCTGCCGACCGACCGGCCTCGCCCGGCCCGGCAGAGCCTGCACGGCCGCCGCGTCGAATTCGCCGTCGACGCCGCGGTGCACCGGCGGCTGGCCGGCGTGGGCCGCGGCGCCGGCGCCACGGTGTTCATGGTCGTGCACGCGGCGTTCGCGGCGGTGCTGGCCCGGCTCTGCGATACCGGCGACATCGCGGTGGGCACGCCCGTCGCGGGGCGTAACGACGCCGCGCTGGACGAGGTCATCGGCATGTTCGTCAACACCGTGGTGTTGCGGACCGCGGTCGATGTGGACGCGCGCTTCGACACGCTGCTCGACGGCGTGCGCGCCACCGATATCGCCGCGCTCTCGCATACCGATGTGCCGTTCGAACGCCTCGTCGAGGTGTTGAATCCGCGCCGCTCGACCGCTCGGCATCCGCTGGTGCAGGTGGGTCTGTCGTTCCAGAACCACGATCGCGCCACCCTGCGACTACCCGGCCTGACCGTCACCGAGGTCGAATCCGACAGCACGACAGCGCAATTCGATCTGCATCTGTTCGCCGTCGACCACCACACCGAGTCCGGAGTCCCGGCCGGCATCGAGCTGGCTCTCGGCTATGCGACCGATCTGTTCACCGCCGAGACCGCCGAGCGGATCGCCGCGCAGGTGAACCGCGTCCTGCATGCGGTGGCCGCCGCGCCCGCGACCCGGATTCGCGATCTCGACCTGCTCGGTGAGCAGCAGTACCGGTTCGTGATCGAGGACGGCAATCGGACCGCGCGGGAGGTTCCCGAGGCGACGCTGGTGGATCTGTTCGATGCCCGGGTCGCCGCGAATCCCGCGGCGGTGGCGCTGATCGACGCGGCCGGCGCCGAACTGAGCTATCGCGACTTCGACGTCCGGGTCAACCGCCTGGCCCGTCACCTCATCGGCCTCGGCGTGCGCCCGGAGACGACTGTGGTGCTGGCGCTGCGCCGTTCGGTCGATCTGGTGATCGCCATGTTCGCGGTGGCCAAGGCCGGCGGCGTCTATGTGCCGATCGATCCCGACCATCCGGCCGATCGGATCGCGCAGATCGTCGAGACCGCGCGGCCGGTGTGCGTCCTGGGCGGCGGTGCGGTGCCGGGCGTGGGTGGCGACATCGCGATGGTGGATCCCGGTACGGATCTGTCCGCGTATCCGGGCACGCCGATCACCGCCGCCGATCGGCTCGCGCCGCTGCGGCCGTCGAATACCGCCTACGTCGTGTTCACCTCCGGCTCCACCGGACGTCCCAAGGGCGTGGCGATCTCGCACGGTGCGATCGTCAACCAATTGCTGTGGCTGCGTAGCGAATTCGGCATCGACAGTGCCGACCGCGCGCTGCTCAAGACGCCCGCGACCTTCGACCTGTCGGTATGGGAGTTCTGGTCGCTGCTGGTCAGCGGCGGAGCCCTGGTGATCAGCGAGCCGGGCAGCGAACGCGATCCCGACCACCTGCGCGAGCTCATGCGGCGGCACCGGGTGAGCATCCTGTTCACCGTGCCCTCGCTGCTGGGCATGCTGCTGGCCGACGAGACCGGCTTGCCGCAGACGGTGCGGGCCGTCCTCGCGATCGGTGAGGCGCTGCCGCAGTCGACGGCGCGCCAGTTCGGAACCCGCTGCGACGCAACGCTGTTCAACCTTTACGGTCCCACCGAAACCGCCGTCTCGATCACCTCGCACCGGGTCGGCGCCGATCCGGAGCCGGTGGTGCCGATCGGCGCGCCGGTGTGGAACAGCCGGACCTATGTGCTCGATCGGCGGCTGCGGCCGGTGCCGGCGGGCGTGCCCGGCGAGCTGTATCTGGCCGGCGACCAGCTGGCCCGCGGTTATGCGGAACAACCGGCGCTCACGGCGGGCCGTTTCGTCGCCGATCCCTTCCACGGCGGCCGCATGTACCGCACGGGCGATATCGTGCGCCGCCGCGCCGACGGGCTGCTCGAGTATCTGGAGCGGGCCGACTTCCAGGTCAAGATCGGTGGTTTCCGGATCGAACTCGGCGACGTGGAGGCGGCCCTGCTGCGCCGGCCCGGCGTCGAGGCCGCGGTCGCGGTGGCCCGCACCGACGGCAACGCGGGACCGCGCCTGATCGCCTACGCGGCGGTGCCCGGCGCCGATGTCGACGCGGGCGCGCTGCGCGCGGCGCTCGGCAGCGAGCTGCCGAAATACATGGTGCCCGCGGCCGTGGTGGTGCTGGACGCGCTGCCGCTCAACGCCAACGGCAAGGTCGACCGCGACCGGCTGCCCGCCCCGGTGCTGTCCGAGGCCGAGTTCCGGGCGCCCGATACCGAGACCGAACGCCTGGTGGCGGCGGAATTCGCCGATATCGTCGGGCGGTCCGCCGACGGCGAGTCGCCCATCGGCGCCGACACCGACTTCTTCGAACTCGGCGGCAACTCGCTCGCGGCCGCCCGCCTGGCCGCGCGGCTGGGTGCGGCCTCGGGCGTGCGGGTGCCGGTCGCCGCGGTCTTCACCGCGCCGACCGTCGCGGCGCTGGCCGCCTGGATCGATGCGGCCGAGCGGGATGTCCGTCCACCGCTGCGGCCCCGGACCACCGGCGCGCCGGTACCGCTGTCGCTCGCCCAGCAGCGGATGTGGGTGCTGAACCGGCTCGCCCCGGATTCGGCCGCCTATCACGTGCCGGTCGCGTTGCGCCTGACCGGGACGCTGGAACTCGACGCCCTTCGGGCCGCGCTCGCGGATCTGGTGCAGCGCCACGACATCCTGCGCACCCGGTATCCGGAAGCCCGCACCACCTCCGGCGAACCGGAACCGGTGCAGGAGGTGCTGCCCGCCACGCCGGTCGGCCTCGAGCCGATGCCGGTGCGGCGCGACGAGATCGACGAGCGCATCGCCGAGATCGTCGCCGTCGGCTTCGACGTCACGGCCGCCCCACCGGTGCGGGTGCGTCTGCTGCGGGTGGCCGACGACGAGCACATCCTCGTCGTGGTGGTCCACCACATCAGTGCCGACGGCTATTCGATGGCTCCGCTGACCCGCGATCTGATCGCGGCCTACACCAGCCGGTTGGCCGGAACCGCGCCCCAGTGGAGTCCGCTGCCGATCCAGTACGCCGACTACAGCGAATGGATGCGGACCGTACTCGGCGCCGAGACCGACCCGGACAGCGTGCTGTCCGAACAGCTCGGCTACTGGCGCGACCGCCTGGCCGGCGCGCCCGAGCAGCTGGCGCTGCCCACCGACCGGCCGCGTCCCGCCCGCCGCGAGATGCGCGGTGCGACGGTCGACTTCGCCTTCGATCAGCCGCTGGTCGCGCAGCTGGCCGGTGTCGCGCGAGCACACGGGACGACCCTGTTCTCCACGATGCACGCCGCCTTCGCGGTGCTGCTGGCGAAGCTGTCCGGACAGTCCGACATCGTCGTCGGCGCGCCGGTGGCCGGGCGCGGGGAACGTGAACTCGACGATCTGGTCGGCATGTTCGTCAACACGGTGGCGTTGCGCACCGAGATCGACGCCCGAACGAGTTTCGCCGAGCTGCTGCGGGGTGTGCGGGAAGCCGACCTGGCGGCGCTCGGCCGCACCGAGGTGCCGTTCGAACGGGTGGTGGAGGCGCTGGGCCGCACCCGCACCAGCGCGTACACGCCGATCTTCCAGGTGCTGTTCACCTTCCAGAACCTGCCGGCCACGGCGGTCACACTGCCCGGTCTGCGGGTCGAGACGCTCGAACCGGCGCTGCCGGAGGCGAAATTCGATCTGCAGCTCACCGCGCTGGAGGAATTCGGCGCCGACGGTGAACTGCAGCGGCTGCGGATGCAATTCTGCTATCCCACCGACATCTTCGACGAGCGCACGGTGCGATTGTTCGCCGAACGACTACAGCTGATCGTGCGGGCGGTGGCGGCGGATCCGTCGATCACCGTGCGCGCGATCGACATTCGCACCGCCGAGGAGCGCGACCGCCGCACCGGCCGCGCGGCAACCACCCGGCTGCCCGATGATCTGGTCGATCTCATCGCCGCCGCGGCCGGAACGGCGCCCGATTCGCTGGCCGTCGAATTCGGCGGGCGCGGCATCGGATTCGCGGAACTGCACCACAAACTGGTCACCGTCGGCCGGGCCATGGGCGCGAACGCAACTCCCGACGCGCTGGTCAACGTCGCGCTGGCCGGCCTGCTGCCCGGCGTTCTCGCCGCCGGCGCCGGCGGACTCACCACCATGCTCGAGGCCCTGCATCTGCGCGCACAGGGCGTGATCACCACGGAAGGAACCCACTGATGACGCATGCAGAGTCGGTTACACCCGTCCGGTCCACCGCGCACCCCGCGCTGCGCGGCGCCTACGGCATCGCGGATCTGCCGTACCTGATCGAGGTCGTCGCCGACCTGGAACCGCGGCGCGTCGCGGTCCGGCACGCGGACGTCGCGATCACCTATGCCGAGCTGGGCGCGGAGCTGACCACGCTGGCCGCGGCGATGGGTGATGCGCTGACCCCCGATGCGCTCGTGCAGGTGGTGATCTCGGGCCGGCTGCCGGCACTGCTGGAATCGGGGGAGGGCGCACTGGCCGCCGCCGTCTCCGATCTGCTCGACGACGCGCTCACCGCGGCCGCCGATGTGCTCGACCCCGGCCTGGCTCCCGCCGATACGCTCGCCACGCTGTTCGCCGAGCAGGTGCGGCGCACGCCCGGTCTGGTCGCGGTGGAATTCGACGGCAGCACCCTCACCTACGCCGAACTCGACGCCCGGGCGAACGCACTGGCCTGGCAGCTGGTCCGGCTGGGAGTGGGCCCGGATGCGCGGGTGGGCGTGTCCATGCACCGGTCGCTGGAACTGGTGATCGGTATGTACGCCATCCACAAGGCCGGTGGCGCCTACGTGCCGATCGACCCGGAACATCCCGCCGATCGCATCGCGTACGTGCTGGAGATCGCCGCGCCCGTCGTGGTCCTCACCCATGCCGGCAGTCCCTCGTTCGACGGTGTGCCCGTGCTGCGGGTGGACGAATTCGACTGGGAGACAGAGGCTTCGACCTCGGTGCTGGAGTCCGGCGAGGTGGTGCCGGCACGCCCGGACAACACCGCCTACGTCATCTTCACCTCGGGTTCGACCGGCCGGCCCAAGGGGGTCGCGGTCTCGCACCGCGCCATCGTGGCGAATCTGCGCTGGCGGCAGCGGTGCTACCGCATGCACGCCGCGGATGTGGTGCTGCAGAAGACGCCGTTCACCTTCGACGTGTCGGTGTGGGAGTTCTTCTGGCCCCTGCAGGTCGGTGCCCGGCTGGTGATCGCCGCGCCGGACGGCCATCGCGATCCGGCGTATCTGATCCGGACCATCGCCGGCAAGCACATCACCATCGCGCATTTCGTGCCGTCCATGCTGGCGGTGTTCGCCGCCGCCGTCGCGGATGCCGAGGCGATGAGCGATATCGACTCCCTGCGTGCGGTTTTCGCCTCCGGTGAGGCGCTGCCCGCCGCGACCGGCGCCGCCTTCCGCGACGTGAGCGGGGCGAGCCTGCACAATCTGTACGGGCCTACCGAGGCCGCGGTCGACGTGACCGCCCACGAGGTGACCGCGGCCGATACGGTCTCGGTCCCGATCGGCGCCGCGGCCGACGACACCGATCTGCACGTCCTCGACGACAATCTGCAACCCGTCCCCGACGGTGTGGTGGGCGAGCTCTACCTGTCCGGTGTGCAGCTGGCCCGCGGCTACCTCGGCCGCGCGGGGCTGACCGCCGAGAGGTTCGTCGCCAACCCGCACGGCGCGCCCGGTGACCGCATGTACCGCACCGGCGACCTGGTGCGCTGGAACAGCGGTATCGACGGCGGCCCGCGCGAATTGGAATACTTGGGCCGCAGCGACTTCCAGGTGAAGCTGCGCGGTCTGCGGATCGAACTGGGTGAGGTCGAGGCGGCGCTGCTGGCGCACGAATCGGTGGCACAGGCCGCGGTGGTGCTGTACCGGCACAGCACGGGCGACCACCTGATCGGCTACGTCGTGGCGGCCGGCGGATGCGAACTCGATTCCGGCGTGATTCTCGGCGACGCCGCGCGGCGACTGCCGGAATACATGGTGCCGTCCTTGCTCGTCGCCATGGACCGCATGCCGGTCAACGCCAACGGCAAACTGGATCGCAGGGCGCTGCCGGAACCCGAATTCGGCGACACCGCAGGCGAATTCCGCGAACCCGCGACCCCGGGCGAGCGGGCGGTGGCGGAGATCTTCGCCGAACTGCTCGGCATCGACGCAGTGGGCGCCGACGACGACTTCTTCGCCCGCGGCGGCAATTCGCTGCTGGCCACCCGCGCGATCGCGCGCATCTCGGCCGCTCTCGACATCGCGGTCGACGTGCGGGACTTCTTCGACCGTCCCACCCCGGCCGGGCTCGCCGCCCTGGCCACCACCGCGCGCATGCGTCCGCCGCTGGTCGCCGGCCCGCGCCCGGCTACCGTCCCGCTCTCGGCGGCGCAGCGCCGGATGTGGTTCCTCAACCGCCTGGCCAACAGTGACGTCACCGGCAACGCCGCGGCCGCGGTGGACAACATTCCGGTCGCGCTGCGCCTGCGGGGCCGGCTCGACACCGCGGCATTGCGTGCGGCCGTCGCCGATGTGACCGCGCGTCACGAGGTGCTGCGCACGGTGTATCCCCAGACCGCCGCGGGGGCCGTGCAGGTCGTGCGGCCCGTCGCCGAGCCGCAGCTGGCGCCGGTCGAGGTCGCCGAGGCCGATCTGGTCGCGGCGGTGCGAGAGGTCGCCGCCACCGGCTTCGACGTCGCCGCCGAGATTCCGGTGCGGGTGCGGTTGCTGCGTACGGGCGCCGACGATCACACCCTGGTGCTGGTGGTCCACCACATCGCCGCCGACGGCGTGTCGATGGGACCGCTGCTGCGCGACCTGATCCAGGCCTACACCGCGCGCAGCCGCGGCACCGCCCCGCAATGGTCACCGCTGCCGCTGCAGTACGCCGACTACACGCTGTGGCAGCAGCGAGTACTCGGCGACGACACCGATCCGGACTCCGAGGCGGCCCGCCAGCTCACGTTCTGGCAGCACGAATTGGCCGAGCTCCCGGCGCAATTGGATCTGCCCGCCGATCGGCCGCGCCCGGCCGCGGCCTCGTATCGGGGCGCGACCGTCGAATTCGCCATCGACGCCGGTCTGCGTGCCGCCATCGACGAACTGGCCGAACAACTGCGGGCCACGCCGTTCATGGTGCTGCACGCGGCCCTGTCGCTGCTGCTCGCCCGGTTGTCCGGGACGAGCGATATCGCGATCGGCACCCCCGTCGCGGGCCGGGGCGAGCGCGCACTCGACGATCTGGTCGGCATGTTCGTCAACACGCTCGTCCTTCGGACCCGGGTGGCGGGCGACGCCGATTTCGCCGAACTGGTCCGCCGCACCCGCGCCGTCGATCTCGATGCCTTCGCCCATGCCGAGATTCCGTTCGAACGCCTGGTGGAGGTGTTGAATCCGGCGCGGTCGCAGGCGCGGCATCCGCTGTTCCAGGTCGGCCTGTTCATGCAGAACATCGGGGTCGGCACGCCGGAACTGCCGGGCCTCGAGACCGAGCTCGTGGATTTCGATCCCGGCTTCGCGAAATTCGACCTCCAGCTCACCGTTTCCACACCGCCCGAGGGCGGATACCGCGCCGAATTCACCTATGCCACCGATCTTTTCGATGCGCCGACGGTCGAGGAATTCGCCGCCAAATTCCTGCGCCTGCTCGGCGGCGCCACGGCCGACCCGCACCTGCCGGTCGGCGATCTGGAACTGCTCGACGCCGGCGAACTCGACTATGTGACCTCCAGCTGGAATGCCAGCGGCCACAAGGTGGCCGACCACTTCCTGCACGAGGGGTTCGACCGGCAGTCGCGCCGCACGCCGAACAATCGCGCGCTCGTCTTCGAGGACGCCGAACTGACCTACGGCGAGATGTCGGACCGGGTGAACCGCCTCGCCCGCAAGCTGATCGAATCCGGCGTCGGTCCGGAGACGCTGGTCGTGCTGGCCATGCCGAGGTCGATCGAACTGGTGCTCGGCATGTACGCGGTGCTGCACGCGGGCGGCGCCTACGTTCCGGTGGACCCGTCCCATCCGATCGAACGCATCGGCCACATCCTCGCCACCGCGCGGCCGCATACGGTGCTGACCACGCGGGCCGCCGGCTTCGAACTGCCGCCGACGGCCTCCGATACGGCGGTGGTTCACCTCGACGAACTGGACCTCTCCGAGTACTCCGCCGCCAAGATCGGCGATCGGGAGCGCCGCGGCACGCTGCATCCGGACCACCCGGCCTATGTGCTGTTCACCTCCGGCTCGACCGGGCGGCCCAAGGGAGTCGCGGTCAGCCATCGCGCCATCGCCAACCAGCTCGAATGGATGCACGCCGAGTACGGGGTGCGGGCCGGCGACATCTACCTGCAGAAGACCGCGACCACCTTCGACGTGTCGCTGTGGGGCTATTTCCTTCCGCTGCGGGCCGGCGCCGCCCTGATCCTGGCCACCCCCGACGGCCACCGCGACGCCCGCTATCTCGCCGAAACCATTGCCGCGCAGCGGGTTACGCTGACCGACTTCGTGCCGTCGATGCTCACCGTCTTCCTCAACCATGCCGAGGCGCGGGAGCTGGCCACCCTGCGGGCCGCCTTCGTCGTCGGTGAGGCGCTGCCCGCCGAAACCGCGGCGCTGTTCGCCGAGAAGTGCGACGGCGCCCTGCACAATCTGTACGGCCCGACCGAGGCGGCGGTGTCGATCACCTGCCACGAGGTCACCCCGGACGACGTGCGCAGCGTGCCGATCGGCGAGCCGGAATGGAATTCGCAGGTCTTCGTGCTGGACGCCCGGCTGCATCCGGTGCCGATCGGCGTGCCGGGCGAGTTGTACCTGGCCGGCACCCAGCTCGCGCGCGGCTACTGCGGACGCGCCGACCTGACCGCGGACCGGTTCGTCGCCAATCCCTTCGCTGTGTCCAAAAGGGGCGCTCCCGAGGGCCCTGCGGGGTCACGCTCCGCTACCGCCTCCGGGCCCGCCGGTCGTGCCCCGGGCGGCGAACGGATGTATCGCACCGGTGATCTGGTGCGCTGGACCCCCGAGGGCGAGCTCGACTATCTGGGCCGCATCGACTTCCAGGTGAAGTTCCGTGGCCAGCGCATCGAACTGCCGGAGATCGAAACCGCCCTGCTGGCCGCACCGGGTGTCGGCCAGGCGGCGGTGCGCCTGATCACCGGCGAGAGCGGCGACTACCTCGCCGGATACGTGATCCGCACGCCGGGGGCCGAACTCGACGTGCAGGCCGTGCGGGACGGTCTCGGCGCGGTGCTGCCCGCCTACATGATTCCCACCGCCGTCGTCGAACTGACCGAATTCCCGCTCAACAGCAGCGGCAAATTGGACCGCGCGGCGTTACCGTTACCGGTGCTGGCGGCCGCCGAATTCCACGCCCCGCGCACCCCGCTCGAGGAGCGGGTGGCCGCGGTGTTCGCCGACGTGCTCGGGCTGGAGCGGGTCGGCCGCGACGACGACTTCTTCGCCCTCGGCGGTAGTTCGCTCGACGCCACCCAGGTCAGTGCCCGCGTCGGCCGGATCGTGGATGCCCGGGTACCGGTGCGCACCCTGTTCGAGGCCTCGACCGTCGCCGCGTTCGCGGCCGCCGTCGGCGGTGACGTGGCCGAGCGGGCCCGGCCCGCGCTGGTGAAACAGCAACGGCCGCAGCGCATTCCGCTTTCGCCGGCGCAGCAGCGGATGTGGTTCCTCAACCGGTTCGATCCCGAGTCCGGTGTCCACAACATTCCGGTCGCGGTCCGGCTGACCGGCGCCCTGGATGTCGCGGCGCTGGCCGCCGCCGTCGCGGATGTGCTGGAACGCCACGAGACCCTGCGCACGCGCTATCCCGAACACGAGGACGGCCCCGCCCAGGAGGTGCTGCCCGCCGCCGATGTGCGCGTGGACCTGACACCGGTCGATGTGCCGGCGGCGGAGATCGCGGGCCGCATCGCCGCGCTCACCGCGCGGGGATTCGACGTCACCGCCGAACCGCCACTGCGCATCGCGTTGCTGCGCAGCCGCGCCGACGACGGCGGCGACATCGGCGCCGCCCGCCCGGACGGCGCGGAGCCCGAGCACATCCTCGTCTTCGTGGCCCACCACATCGCGGCCGACGGCTGGTCGATCGCCCCGCTGACCCGCGACCTCATGACCGCCTACGGCCACCGCGCGGCCGGGACCGCACCGCAGTGGGAACCGCTGCCCGTGCAGTACGCGGATTTCAGCATCTGGCAGCACGCGGTGCTGGGTTCGGAATCGGATCCGGACAGTGTCCTGGGCGCCCAGGCGGCCTACTGGCGGGCGACGCTCGCCGGGCTGGCCGACGAGCTGAATCTGCCCACCGACCGGCCGCGCCCGATGCGCCCCTCCTACGCCGGTGGCCGGGTGCGATTCGATATCGGCGGCGACATCCGCGACGGCCTGCGCGAACTCGCCCAGCGGCGGCAGGCCACCACCTTCATGGCCGTGCACACCGCGCTGGCGATCTTCCTGGCCCGCATGGCCGGTACCGACGACGTGGCGATCGGCTCGCCGATCGCCGGGCGCGGCGAGCGCGAACTCGACGATCTGATCGGCATGTTCGTCAACACCGTCGTGTTGCGGACCCCGGTGCCCGGCGGCGCGAGCTTCACCGAACTGCTCGACCGCACCCGCGAGGCCGACCTGCGTGCCTTCGCACACGCCGACCTGCCGTTCGAGCGACTGGTGGAACTGCTCGATCCGGAACGGTCCACCGCGCGGCATCCGTTGTTCCAGGTGGCGCTGGCCTTCGAGAATCTGCCCACCGGTGAGCTGGAGCTGCCGGGGCTGCGGGTCGGCACGGTCGAGCCGGACGCCGGAACCGCGAAATTCGATCTGGCCCTGAACATCCGGGAGACGGCCGACGGGATGGCCGCGGAATTCGCCTATGCCCGCGACCTTTTCGACCACGCCACGATCGAGGGCTTCGCGAGCCGCTTCCTCGGTCTGCTGCGGCAGCTGGTCGCCGATCCGGAGGCCGCGGTCGGTGATACGTCGCTGCTCAGTGCCGACGAATACGTCCGGTTTACCCGGGTGCGGCCCGACGAGGTGATGGCGACCGCGCTGCTGCCGGAACTGCTCACCGCCGGGCTGAGTCTGGGGCGCGACCGGATCGCGGTGCGTTACGAGGGCCGTTCGATCACCTACGGCGACCTCGACGACTACTCCTCCCGGCTGGCCCGCCGGTTGATCGCAGCGGGCGTCGGCCCGGAACAGCTGGTGGCCGTGGCGCTTCCGCGGTCCTTCGAGATGGTCGCCGCGGCCGTGGCGGTGGCCAAGGCCGGCGGCGCACACGTGCCGGTCGACCCCACCTATCCCGCGGAGCGGGTGCGCTACATGGTCACCGACTCGGCGGCGCGGGTCGGCATCACGGTCGCCGCGTACGCCGACGCACTGCCCGAGGGCGTGCGCTGGCTGGTCCTCGACGCACCGGCGACGGAGGCCGAACTCGCCGCCCTGCCCGCCGGGCCGATCGGCGACGCCGAACGGATCGCCACGCTGCGGATGTCCCATCCGGCGTATGTGATCTACACGTCGGGCTCGACGGGTATGCCCAAGGGCGTCACCGTGACGCACGCCGGCCTGGGCGGGCTGGCCCAGTACGCGATCGAGCGGTACGGGTTGCGGCCCGAACATCGCATGCTGCACATCTGCTCGCCGAGCTTCGACCCCTCGGTCCTGGAATGGATCTGCGCCTTCGCCACCGGCGCGACGCTGGTGATCGTGCCGGCGCGCGTCATCGGCGGCCCCGAGCTGGGCGCGTTGCTGCGCACGGAGGTGGTGACGCACGCGATCATCACGCCCGCCGTGCTGGGCACCCTGGATGCCGCGGAACAGCCGCAGCTGCAGGTACTTTCGGTCGGCGGCGATGTCACCACCGACGAACTGCTGGCGACCTGGGAGCCCGGCCGCCGCTATTTCAACGGCTACGGTCCGACCGAAACCACCATCATCTCCTCCTACGCGCGCCTGACCGCCGGTCGGCCGGTCACCATCGGAACTCCGGTGCACGGCATGTCGGCGCTCGTGCTGGACCGGCGGCTGCGGCCCGTGGCGCCCGGAGTGGCCGGTGAGTTGTACCTGGCGGGTGGTGGCCTGGCGCGGGGATACCGCAACCGATCGGGAGGCACCGCCGAGCGGTTCGTGCCCAACCCCTGGGGTGCGCCGGGCAGCCGGATGTATCGCACCGGCGACGTCGTGCGCTGGCGGGCGATCGCGCCGACCGTGCGGCAGGCACAGCCGGAATGGGAGCTGGAGTACGTCGGGCGCTCGGATTTCCAGGTGAAGATCCGCGGCTTCCGGGTCGAACTCGGCGAGATCGACGCGGTGCTCGGCGCCCACCCCGACGTCGATTACGCGACCACCCTGGGTCGCGACCACGACACCCGCGGCACCATGCTGGTGTCCTACGTCCTGCCGAAGCCGGGACGCGCGATCGACCCCGCCGGCCTCACCGATTTCGCGGCCCGCCGGTTGCCCTCGCATATGGTGCCGGCCGCACTGGTCGTCCTGGACAAGATTCCGCTGACACCGGTCGGCAAGGTGGACCGCAAGGCGCTGCCCGAACCGGTGCTGGCGCCGGCGCGGTTCCGGGCGCCGGTCGGCGCCGCCGAGGTGCTGGTCGCGAACACATTCGCCGCCCTGCTCGGCGTCGAACAGGTGGGTGCGGACGACGACTTCTTCGCCCTGGGCGGCAACTCGCTCGTCGCCACGCAGCTCGCCGCACGCCTGAACAAGGCGACCGGGGACACGGTGCCGGTGCGCGCGGTCTTCGACGCGCCGACCGTACGGGCGCTGGCGGCACGGATCACACTGTCGGACAACGGTTCCCGTGACACCGGGCCGAGTGCCGTGGTCCCGCGCCCGGAGATCGTGCCGCTGTCGATCGCTCAGCAGCGCATGTGGATGCTCAACCGCCTGGACACCGGCGGCGGCAGCTACAACATCGCGTTCGCGCTGCGGCTGACCGGCAATCTGCACATCGCCGCCCTGCGCGCCGCGATCGCCGATGTGATCGAGCGGCACGAAACCCTGCGTACCCGCTACCCCGAGCGGGACGGGGCGGCGACCCAATGCGTTCTACCCGCCGCCGTCCCGGATCTCGCGGTCACCGATATCGATGCCACCGAGGTCGCCGCCATGGCGGAAACCCTGGCGCACAGTCGTTTCGACGTGGCGGACGAGGTGCCCGTGCGGATCCGGCTGTTGCGTGTGCGCCGCGCCCCCGACGCCGATCGCGCCGCGCAGACCCACGTGCTGCTGTTCGTCGTCCACCACATCGCGGCCGACGGCTGGTCCTTCGCCCCGCTGACCAGAGACCTCGCCGTCGCCTACCAGGCCCGCACCGCGGGCGCTGCGCCGCAGTGGTCGCCGCTGCCGATCCAGTACGCCGATTACGCGCTGTGGCAGCAGCGCACGCTCGGGTCGATCGCCGATCCGGACTCGGAATCCGCTCGGCAGCTGGAATTCTGGCGTACGCAACTGTCCGGGGCGCCGGAGCTGTCGGCGCTGCCGACCGACCGCCCGCGCCCCGCGATCGCCTCCCAGCGGGGCGGTGCCCGCACCGCGCGGCTGAGTCCCGCCCTGCACCAGCGCATTCACGATCTCGCGGCCGCGCATCGGGTGACACCGTTCATGGTGCTGCACGCCGCGCTGTCGGTGCTGCTGTCCCGATTCGGAGGCAGCGACGACATCGTGATCGGCGCCCCGGTCGCCGGGCGCGGTGATCAGGCGCTCGACGATCTGGTCGGCATGTTCGTCAACACCCTGGTGCTGCGGACGCCGGTGCACGGCGGGGACAGTCTCGCCGAACATCTCGACCACGTGCGGGCCGTCGACCTCGCGGCCTTCGACCATGCCGCGGTGCCGTTCGAACAGCTCGTCGACGTCCTGAATCCGGCTCGCTCCCGGGCACATTCGCCGCTGTACCAGGTGTCGTTGACGCTGCAGAACCAGACCCGCGCGCAGCTGCGGCTCGACGGGCTGGAGATCGCCGCGGTCGAACCCGCGGCGGCGCCGATCCAGGTCGACCAGCACTGGACCGCGAACGAGACCTACGCGCCGGACGGTACGGCCGAGGGTATCGACCTGCACGTGCACTATGCCGCCGACCTGTTCGATCCGGAGACCGTCGCGGCGCTGCTCGACGGCTTCGAGCGGATCGTGGCGGCGATGGCGGCCGACGGGACCACCCGGGTCGCCGACGTCGAGCTGATGTCGCCGGCCGAACGCGAGCGGCTGATCGGCGGGCACAATGCCACCGCCTACCCGGTCGGCCCCCGCACCCTGCCCGAACTTCTCGCCGCCCGGCCGCAGCGCCCGGCCGCGCAGGCGGTGACCTTCGAGGGCACCAGTCTGTCCTATCGCGAATTCGACCGGCGGGTGCACCGGCTCGCGCGCTATCTGATCGCCCGCGGCGTGGGACCGGATACTGCTGTGGCCGTGCGCATTCCGCGCTCGCTGGAGTTGGTCGTCGCCATTCACGCGATCGTCACCGCCGGGGCGGCCTACGTACCGCTGGACCCCGACCACCCCGCCGATCGGGTGCGCCACGTCCTCGACACCGCGCGACCCGCGTGTGTGCTGACCACCACCGACGCACCCGAATTACCGGCCGGTGTGGATGCGGTGCGGCTGGACCGGCTGGATTTGTCCGGCTGTGCCGACGACGCGGTGACCGATGCCGACCGGGTGTCGCCACTGCGGCCGGAGCATATGGCGTATGTGATTTTCACGTCGGGGTCGACGGGTCGTCCCAAGGGTGTGGCGGTGAGTCACGGGGCGATCGTGAATCGTCTGGCGTGGATGCAGGCCGAGTACGGGTTGAGCTCCGACGATGTGGTGTTGCAGAAGACTCCGGCGACGTTCGATGTGTCGGTGTGGGAGTTCTTCTGGCCGTTGCAGGTGGGTGCGCGGCTGGTGGTGGCGCGCCCCGACGGGCACCGCGATCCGGCGTATCTCGCGCGGTCGATGGACGAGGAGGCCGTGACCACGGCGCACTTCGTCCCCTCGATGCTGGCCGTATTCGTCAGCTCGGTGGCGGCGGCCCCGGCGTCGTTGCGTCGCGTGTTCACCTCGGGTGAGGCGTTGCCCGCGGATACGGCAGCGCGCTGGCGTGAGCTCGGTGGTGCGCCGCTGCACAATTTGTACGGTCCGACCGAGGCCGCGGTCGACGTCACCTTCCACGAGGTGACCGATGCCGACACCGTGACCGTGCCGATCGGCCGTCCCGTGGCCAATACCCGTGTCTACGTGCTGGATTCGGCGTTGTGTCCCGTCCCCGTCGGTGTCACCGGCGAGCTGTACCTTGCGGGCGATCAGCTTGCGTGCGGGTACGTCGGCCGGCCCGACCTGACCTCCGATCGCTTCGTCGCCGACCCGTTCGACGCCGGAGCACGGATGTACCGCACCGGCGATCTGGTCCGATGGAACCGCACCGGTGAGCTGGAATACTTGGGCCGCAACGACTTCCAGGTGAAGTTGCGCGGACTGCGCATCGAACTCGGCGAGATCGAGGCCGCGCTGACCGGCCGGGCCGGCGTCGCCCAGGCGGCGGTGGTGGTGACGGGAGCGGGCGAGCGGGCCCGGCTGCACGCCTACGTGGTGCCGGCGGCGGGTGCCTCCGTCGATTCCGCTGCCGTCCTGGCCGCCGCGGGCCGCGCCCTGCCGGCGTACATGGTCCCGGCCGGGGTCACGGTGCTGGCGCAACTACCGGTGAACAGCTCCGGAAAGCTCGACCGCGCCGCACTGCCGGCCGTGGACCCGGGGGAGAAGTCCGTCTACCGCGCCCCGGCCGAAGGGGCCGAGGCCGTGGTCGCCGCCGTGATGGCCGAACTGCTGGGCCTCGACCCGGCCGGTGTCGATCGCTTCGGTGCCGACGACGACTTCTTCGCCGCGGGCGGTAACTCCCTGCTCGCCATGCGGGTGGTCGCCCGGGTCAACGAGGCGCTGGGCTGCGACCTCAACGTCGCCGAGATCTTCGGCGCACCCACCGCCGCTCTGCTCGCCCGCCTCGTCGACGACGCACCGGGCGCGACCGTCCCGCCGCTGATCGCCGGGCCGCGTCCCGACCGAATTCCGTTGTCGCTCGCCCAAACTCGCATCTGGCTGCTGAACCGCATCGAACCGGATTCGGCGATGTACAACATCCCGTTCGCCCTGCGCCTGCGCGGCGATCTGGACGAATTCGCCCTCTCCGAGGCGGTCACCGATGTCCTGGCTCGGCACGAGTCGCTGCGCACGGTCTTCCCCGAGGATGCCGAAGGCCCGCGCCAGGACATTCGCGCCGTCGAGGACTGCGCCGCCACGGCCCTCACGCTACATACCGTGAATGCCGGCGAGGTGGATGCCGAACTCGCCGCCGCGGCGGCGCGCGGCTTCGATCTGCGGCACGACATTCCGTTGCGGATCAGCGCTTTCCGGGTAGCGCCCGACGAACACATCCTGCTGGTGGTCGTGCACCACATCGCGGCCGACGGCGTGTCCACCGCGCCGCTGGCTCGCGATCTGGTGACCGCTTACGCCGCCCGCAGGGCCGCGGCGGTACCCGACTGGCAGCCGCTGCCGGTGCAGTACGCCGATTTCGCGCTGTGGCAGCACGCGGTCCTGGGTCGCGCCGACGACCCCGAATCCCGCCTGGCCCGCCACCTCGAATTCTGGCGCGCCGAGCTGGCCGACCTGCCCGCGGTCGTCGACCTGCCGGGCGACCGGCCGCGGCCGGCGGTGGCGTCGGGCGCGGGCGCGGCGATCGAATTCCGCATTCCGGCCGAGCTGACCGCCGCCGTCGAGACCCTGGCCCGGCGCGCGGGCGTGTCCACCTTCATGGTGCTGCACGCCGCCTACGCCACCCTGCTCGCCAAGCTGTCCGGTACCGAGGACCTGGCCGTCGGCACACCGATCGCGGGCCGATCGGCGCAGGCGCTGGACGACCTGGTCGGCATGTTCGTCAACACGCTGGTCCTGCGCACCCGGATCGGCGCGCACGAACGGTTCGGTGAGCTGCTCGCCCAGGTCCGCGACGCCGACGTGCGGGCCTTCGCCCACGCCGACCTGCCGTTCGACCGGCTGGTCGAGGAGGTGAATCCCGAACGCTCCCAGGCCTATGCGCCGATCGTGCAGGTGCTGCTGTCGTTCGAGCAGCGCTCCGGCACCGACCTGCGGCTACCCGGGCTGGAGGTGACCGATTACCCGCTCGCCAATCCCGTGGCGCAATTCGATCTCGCGCTGTCGCTGGCCGAGGTCGACGGCGCGCAGGGCCGCGAACTCCAGGCGGTGCTGCGGTATGCCACCGATCTGTTCGACGCGTCGACGGTGACCGCACTCGGTCGCCGGCTGCTGCGGGTGCTCACCGCGGTGACGGCGGACCCCGACGTCCGCATCCGCGACATCGACCTGCTGGAACTGTCCGAACGGTTGCAGGTCCTCGACATCTGGAATGCGACCGCTGCCGAAATCGACCGCACCGCAACACTTCCCGTGCTGTTCGATGTGCAGGCCGCGCGCACGCCCAAGGCGCCCGCGCTCACCTACGCGGAGACGACGCTGACCTACGCCGAATTCGGCGCCCGCGTGAACCGGCTCGCCCGCCACCTGATCGCGCAGGGCGTGGGCCCCGGATCGCTGGTGGCGCTGCATATGCGCCGATCGCTGGAACTCGTGGTCGGCATGTACGCGACCGTCGCCGCGGGGGCCGGCTATCTGCCGCTGGACCCCGACCACCCCGCCGAACGCATCCGGTACCTCCTCGACACCGCGCGTCCGGCCTGTGTACTCGCGACCACGGATGCGCCGATGCGCGCGGAGTCGGCGCCGCCGGTGCTCGACCTCGATCGGCTGGACGTGTCCGGCTACGCCGAAGGTCCGCTGACCGATGTGGATCGGCTGGGCAAGCTGCGGCCGGAGCATGTCGCGTATGTGATTTTCACGTCGGGGTCGACGGGTCGTCCCAAGGGTGTGGCGGTGAGTCACGGGGCGATCGTGAATCGTCTGGTGTGGATGCAGTCGGAGTATCGCCTCGGTGCGGATGATGCGGTGTTGCAGAAGACTCCGGCGACCTTCGATGTGTCGGTATGGGAGTTCTTCTGGCCGTTGCAGGTGGGTGCGCGGCTGGTGGTGGCGCGTCCGGACGGCCACCGCGACCCGGCCTACCTCGCGCGCGTGATGGACGACGAGGCGATCACGACCGCGCACTTCGTGCCCTCGATGCTGTCGGTCTTCGTCGACGCGGCGGCCGATGCCGCCGCGATGGTTCCCGCGCGCCTGCGTCGCGTGTTCACCTCGGGTGAGGCGTTGCCCGCGGATACGGCAGCGCGCTGGCGTGAGCTCGGTGGTGCGCCGCTGCACAATTTGTACGGTCCGACCGAGGCCGCGGTCGACGTCACCTTCCACGAGGTGACCGAGGCGGACGCGGTGACCGTGCCGATCGGCCGTCCTGTCGCCAATACCCGTGTCTACGTGCTGGATTCGGCGTTGCGTCCCGTCCCCGCCGGTGTCACCGGCGAGCTGTACCTTGCCGGAGCACAATTGGCCGAGGGGTATGTCGCCCGGCCCGACCTGACCGCGGACCGCTTCGTGGCCGATCCGTTCCGCGCCGGTGAACGCATGTATCGCACCGGTGATATCGCACGCTGGCAGGCCACGGGCGAACTGGAATACGTGGGCCGCGCCGATTTCCAGGTGAAGGTGCGCGGCCTGCGCATCGAACTCGGTGAGATCGAGGCCGCCCTGCGCGAATCCGAGGGCGTCACCCAGGCCGTGGCCGTGGTGCGCGACGACCGCGACACCGGCGATCGGATCGTCGCCTACGTGGTCGCCGCGTCCGGCCGTGACCTGGATGCCGAGCGGCTGCGCGCCGACTGTGCCCGGCGGCTGCCCGAATACATGGTCCCCGCGGTGATCATGACGATGGACGCCCTGCCCCTGAACGCCTCGGGCAAACTGGACCGGAAAGCCCTGCCGGAGCCGGCTTTCCGGGCGCGCGCCTACCGCGCTCCCGGCACGCGGGCCGAACTCGCCGTCGCCGCCGTCTACGCGGAGCTGCTGGGTCTGGACCGCGTCGGACTGGACGACGACTTCTTCGCCCTCGGCGGCAATTCGCTGACCGCCACCCGTGTGGCCGCCCGGCTGGGCGCCGAACTCGACGCCGAACTACCGGTACGCCTGATCTTCGATGCGCCGGCCGTCGGTGCCTTGGCCGCCCGCGCCGCGGAATTCGCGGGCCGCGGCGCCGCCGTGCCGCTGATCGCGCGCCCGCGCCCGGACCTGGTGCCGCTCTCGCCGGCGCAGCAGCGGATGTGGTTCCTCAACCGGTTCGACCCCGGGCAGAGCGTGCACAACATCCCAGTCGCGCTGCGCCTCACCGGTGCGCTGGATACGGCGGCGCTGGAATCCGCACTCGCCGATATCGTCGCGCGCCACGAGACGCTGCGCACGGTGTACCCGGATATCGGTGGCATCGGCTACCAGCAGATTCGACCCGCCGACCACGTACCGGTGTTGTCGCGGCTGCACGGCGACGACATCGCCGCGGTCGTCGGGGCATTCGTCGCCGAACCCTTCGATGTGACCACCGAGGTTCCGCTGCGCGGGGCCCTGTTGCCGTTGCGATCGGAAAGCGCTGCGCCCGAACATATTCTGGTTCTCGTCGTTCACCACATCGCCGCGGACGGCTTCTCGATGGGACCGCTCGCGCGCGATATCGCCACGGCCTACGCGGCCCGCAGTGCCGGGACCGCCCCGCAGTGGCACGAGCTGGCGATCCAGTACGCCGACTACGCGCTGTGGCAGCGCGAAGTACTCGGCGCGGAATCCGATCCCGAGTCCTCGGCCGCGCGCCAACTGGAGTTCTGGCGCGACCGGTTGCGCGGACTTCCGGCCCGGCTGGACCTGCCCACCGACCGGCCACGCCCGGCGGTGGCCGATCACGCGGCGGCCACGATCACCGTCGACTTCGACGCGCGGCTGCGCGCCGGCCTGGACGACCTGGCCGGACGCTATGAGAGCACGCCCTTCATGGTGGTGCACGCCGCGCTCGCGGTACTGCTCGCCCGGATGTCGGGTACGGCCGATATCGCCATCGGCGCACCGGTCGCCGGACGTGGTGCGGCGGTGCTCGACGATCTGGTCGGCATGTTCGTCAACACCCTCGTACTGCGCTCCGATATCCAGGCGGCGCAGCCGTTCTCGGCCGTGCTGCGGCAGGTGCGCGAGAGTGATCTCGCCGCCTTCGCCCACGCCGACATCCCCTTCGAGCGGCTCGTGGAGGTGCTCGACCCGCCTCGATCGCAAGCCCACCACCCGCTGTTCCAGGTGGCGTTGTTCTTCCAGAACCTGAATCCGGTGACGGTCGAACTGGGTGAGCTGACCGTCGGCGAGGTGCGTCTCGACACCGCGGTGAATCCGTTCGACCTGCAGGTCACCGTCACCGATCGCGAGATCGGGTTCACCTATGCGACAGCGCTTTTCGACGCGGCGACGGTCGAGGGGCTGGCCGCGCGGTTCCTGCGGGTGCTCGAGTCGGTCGTCGTCGAGCCGCAGCGTGTCGTCGGCGATATCGACCTGTTCGCCGCCGGTGAGCGCGAGCGCGTCCTCACCGAGTGGAACGATTCGGCGCATATCGGTTTCGGCGCGGAACTGCTGCTCGACGAATTCGAAGCCCAGGCCGCGACCGCGCCGCAACTGCCCGCGGTGCGCTACATCCCGGACGACGGCTCGGCGCCGACCGTCCTCACCTACGGCGAGCTGGACAGCCGCAGCAACCGGCTCGCCCGCCACCTCATCGCCGCCGGGGTGGGCCCGGAATCGCTGGTCGCCCTGTCGATTCGGCGTTCGCCGGCGTTGGTGGTGGCGATGTACGCCGTGCTCAAGGCCGGCGGGGCCTACGTTCCCATCGATCCCGACCATCCGGCCCAGCGCATCGCCCACATCCTGGAGACGGCCCGGCCCGCGGTCCTGCTCACCACCGCCGGTGCCGAGGTGGACTTCGACGGCCCGACCGTCGCGGTCGACTCCGTCGCCCTCGACGCCTACCGCGACGACCCGATCGCGGTGAACGAACGCCACAGCCCGATGTACGCGAACCATCCGGCCTACGTGATCTTCACCTCCGGTTCGACCGGAAAGCCCAAGGGCGTCACCGTCACTCACGCGGCGATCGTCAATCAGATGACGTGGATGCAGGCCGAATACCGGCTCACCGCCGCCGATGTGTACTTGCAGAAGACCGCGACCACCTTCGACGTCTCGCTGTGGGGCTACTTCCTGCCGTTGCGGATCGGCGCCACCCTGGTGCTGGCCGCTCCGGACGGCCACCGCGATCCGGGCTACCTCGCCGAGACCATCGCCGAATACGGCGTCACCGTCACCGATTTCGTGCCCTCGATGCTCAGTGTCTTCGCCGCGCAGGTCGGCTCGGCGCAGGTGCGGTCGCTGCGACAGGTGTTCGTGATCGGTGAGGCGCTGCCCGCCGAGACGGTGCGGGCGTTCGGCGCGATCAGCTCGGCGCGGCTGCACAACCTGTACGGGCCCACCGAGGCGGCAGTCTCGATCACCCACCGGGATGTCACCGGGGTGACCGACCGCCCGGCCCTGCCGATCGGCCGGCCCGAATGGAACAGCCGCGTCTACGTGCTGGATTCGCGGCTGCGGCCGGCCCCGCCGGGTGTCGCGGGCGAGTTGTATCTGGCCGGCGCCCAACTGGCGCGCGGTTACTACGGCCGCGCCGACCTCACCGCCGACCGGTTCGTCGCCGATCCGTTCGCGGCGTCGAACGGCGCCGGCGAACCCGGCTCCCGGATGTATCGCACCGGTGATCTGGTGCGCTGGGACGTCGGCGGCGGCGCACCGGAACTGATCTACCTCGGCCGCACCGACTTCCAGGTGAAGTTCCGGGGTCAGCGCATCGAACTCGGCGAGATCGAGGCGGTGCTCGCGGCGGTGCCCGGTGTCGCCGCGGCGGCCGTGCGGATCGTGACGGCTCCGGGTGGCGATCACCTCATCGGTTTCGTCACCCCGGCCGGCGACGGCTCCGTCGCACCCGGCCTCGGCGAGCGGGCGCGCGACGCCGCCGTCGCGCAACTGCCCGGGTACATGGTCCCGTCGGCCGTAGTCGTCCTGGACGCGTTCCCGCTCAATGCCTCCGGCAAGCTCGATCGCACTGCGCTGCCCGATGCCGGTGATCCGCGGGTCGCGGCGGTCTTCGGCGGTCGCGAGTACCGGGAGCCGAGCACACCGGCTCAACGGCTGGTCGCCGAAACCTTCGCGCAGGTACTCGGCATCGAACGGGTCGGCGCCGACGACGACTTCTTCGCCCTCGGCGGTAATTCGCTGGTCGCCACGCGGGTACTGGCCCGGCTCGGCGAGCGCCACGGCCGTCGCGTTCCGGTGCGCCTGCTGTTCGAACATCCGACCGTCGCCGGTCTGGCCGCCGCCATGAGCGACATCGACGGCAGTGCAACGGATCTGCCCGGGCCCGTCGCCGCCGAACGGCCCGAGGTCGTTCCGCTGGCGCCGGTGCAGCAGGGCATGTGGTTCCTCAACCGTCTGGCTCCGGATTCCGCGGCCGACAATATCGCGGTCGCGGTCCGCATCCTGGGCGATCTGGACGAGGCGACCATGTACGGCGCCTTCACCGATGTGGTCGCCCGCCACGAGGCGCTGCGCACCTACTATCCGCTCGATGCCGAGGGCGAGGGCTGCCAGGCAGTGCTGCCTCCGGAACAGGCGCATATCGAGTTCGAGAGCCGAACGGGCGCCGCGGCGCAGCCGATCGCCGACTTCGCCGGACGCGGTTTCGACGTCACCGCCGCACCGCCGGTACGGGCCCTGCTCATCCGCGAATCCGACACCAGCCACGTCTTCGTCGTGGTCGTCCACCACATCGCCGCGGACGGCTATTCGCTGAATCCGCTGCTGCGGGATCTGATCGCCGCCTATCTGGCCCGCCGGACGCGGACCGCGCCGAACTGGCCCGCGCTGCCCGTGCAGTATGCGGATTACGCACTGTGGCAACGACAGTCGCTGGCTGCCGCCGAGGCCGAACATCTGGACTTCTGGACCCGGACGCTGGCGGATCTGCCCGGCGAACTCGCCCTGCCCGCCGACCGGCCGCGCCCCGCCGTGGCCTCGCGCCGGGGTGCGGTCGTGCGCGGTCGTATCGACGGCGCCGTCGCCGGTGCGGTCCACCGCCTCGCCAAGGCGCACGGCGCGACCCCGTTCATGGTCTGGCATGCCGCCCTGACCGTGCTGCTGGGCCGGCTGTCCGGCGGTGACGACATCGCGATCGGCACCCCTGTCGCCGGACGCGGCGCCAGTGCACTCGACGAGCTGATCGGCATGTTCGTCAACACCATGACGCTGCGGACGAGACCTCGGATCGGCGACAGTTTCGATGCGGTGCTCGCGCACACCCGCGCCGTGGACCTGGCCGCATTCGCTCATGCGGCACTGCCTTTCGATCGCGTGGTCGACGCCCTGGGCGTGGCACGCACCGCGGATCGCAACCCACTGTTCACGGTGTCGCTGAGCTATCTCAACCTCGGCTCGCACACCCACGCCGTGCCGGGGCTGATCCTCGAACCGGTCGAATTCGACAATCCCGTGGCCAAATTCGACCTGCAGTTCACCGTGTCGGACGAACTGGACGCCGACGGGCACTTGCCGCTCGAACTCACCTATGCCACCGACCTGTACGACCCGGCCACCGCGGCGGGACTGCTGCGGCGGCTGGGCCGGGTGATCGGTGCCGCCGTCGCCGAACCGCGGCGCGCCGTCGGCGATATCGACCTGCTGTCCCCGGCCGAACACGCGGCCCTGCTCGACGCTCGGCCCACGCCGTTCGTCGCCGCCCGCACACTCGCGGATTTCCTGGCGGAGGCGGCGCGCCGCAATCCCACCGGTATCGCGCTGTGTGGCGACGGCCGGGATGTGACCTACGCGGAACTGGATGCCGAATCGAGCCGATTGGCGCGGGTCCTGATCGAATCCGGCGTCGGCGCGGAGGATTTCGTCGCGATCGCGATCACCCGCTCGGTGCGGTGGGTGGTGGCCTGGTGGGCGGTGGCGAAGGCGGGTGCCGCCTTCCTGCCCGTCGATCCGGACTATCCGGCGGAGCGGATCGCCCATATGCTCGCCGATTCCGGTGCGGCCGTGGGCATCACCACCGTCGCGGACGCCGCCGTGCTCCCGGCGACGCTGCGCGCGCTCACTGTCGACGCGCCGGAATTCGCTGCGCGCCTGCGGAATACCTCTCCCGAGCCGATCGAGGCGCGCGAACTGCTGCGCCCGGTCCGGTTGCAGAATCCGGCATGGATGATCTACACCTCCGGCACGACCGGTAAGCCGAAGGGCGTCGTGGTGACCCACGGCGGTATCGGGGCCATCGTGGCCGCGCATCGCCGGCACTATCGGGTCGATTCGGGCGCGCGGGTGCTGCACGCCTCCTCCCCGAGCTTCGACGCGTCGATGCTGGAACTGCTGATGGCCTTCGCGGGGTCGGCGACCGCCGTCATCGCACCGGTCGGCGTGTACGGCGGCGACGAGCTGACGGAACTGCTGGCAGCGCAGCGTGTTTCGCACGCCTTCATCACACCCGCCGTGCTGCGGACCCTCGACCCCGCCGCGCTGCCTCGGCTGCGACGGCTGACGGTCGGTGGTGAGGCCTACGGTCCGGACCTGATGGCTCACTGGGCCGCGGGCCGCGAATTCCACAACACCTACGGCCCGACCGAGACGACCGTGTTCGCCACCGTGAGCGCGGTGAAGCGTCCGGGCGACCCGCTGGACATGGGCGCCCCGATCGCCGGAATGTCGGCGGTGGTACTCGACGGGCGGCTGCGCCCGGTGCCACTCGGCGTCACCGGTGAGTTGTATCTGCGCGGCCCCGGGCTCGCGCGCGGTTATCACGCGCGGGCGGCGCTGACGGCCGAGCGCTTCGTCGCCGATCCGTACGGTGCGCCGGGCGAGCGGCTCTACCGCACCGGCGATTTGGTGCGCTGGGTGGCGCGCGGCGAGGACTACGTCGTCGAATACGTGGGCCGCTCCGACCATCAGGTGAAGGTGCGCGGCCTGCGCATCGAACTCGGCGAGATCGACGCGGTGCTCGCGGCGCACGAGTCGGTCGCATTCGCCGCCACCCTCGGCCATCTCGATGCGGCGGGGGAGACCTCGCTGGTCGCCTATGTGGTCGCCGCAGCCGGGCACGTGGTCGACGTGGACGAACTGGTGGCCCACGCCTCCCGCAGCCTCACCGCGTACATGGTCCCGGCCGCGATCATGGTCATCGACGAGATTCCGCTGACACCGACCGGAAAATTGGATCGGAAGGCGTTGCCGGAGCCGGTTTTCCGGGTAGCCGAATTCCGCGCCCCGCGCACGGCCGCCGAATCCACGGTCGCCGACATCGTGGCCGGGGTGCTCGGCCTCGGCGAAGCCCGCCGCATCGGCCTCGACGACGACTTCTTCGCACTCGGTGGCAACTCGCTCACCGCAACCCGGTTGGCCGCGCGGCTCGGATCGGCATTCGACACGACAGTGCCGGTGCGCGCCGTCTTCGAACATCCCACCGTGGCCGCCCTGGCGGCCGTCGCCGCGGCGCCGGAGGGCGCGCCGGCCCGGGTGGCGCTCACCCCGCGCGCCGTCGACGGGCCGGTGCCGCTGTCGCTCGCGCAGCAGCGCATGTGGCTGCTCAACCGGATGGACGAGCACTCCGCCGCCTACACGATCCCGCTCGCCATGCGGTTGAGCGGTGCACTCGACGTGCCCGCGCTGAATGCCGCGTTCGCCGATGTGGTGGCCCGGCACGAGGTGCTGCGCACGGTGTATCCGCAGACCGACGCGGGACCGGTGCAGGTGATCCTCCCGGTCGCCGACGCCCCTGCACCGCACTTGGCGCCCGTGCCGCTGCGCGGCGCCGACATGCTCGATGCCGTATCGCACTTCGTCACCGAGCCGTTCGATGTGACGGCCGCGGTGCCGCTGCGGGCCCGGCTGTTCGTCGTCACCGACGCACCCGGCAGCGAGTACGTCCTGGTCGTGGCCATGCATCACATCGCCGCCGACGGGTCCTCGCTGGTACCGCTGGCCCGGGACGTGATGACCGCCTACGCCGCCCGCCGCGGCGGGACAGCGCCGGACTGGACGCCGCTGCCGGTCCAGTACGCCGACTTCGCGCTCTGGCAGCGCGAGGTGCTCGGCTCCGAGGAGGATCCGGAATCGCCGGCCGCCCGGCAGATCGGGTACTGGACCCGCACGCTGGCGGGGCTGCCGGACCAGCTGGCGCTGCCCACCGACCGGCCGCGTCCGGCGACGGTCTCCACCGCCGGCGGCACCGTCGATTTCACCGTGGACGCCTCGACCCACTCCCGGCTGGCCGAGATCGGGCGCACCCACGGCGCGACGCTGTTCATGGTGATGCACGCCGCCTTCGCGACCCTGCTGTCGCGGCTGTCGGCCTCGACGGATATCGCGATCGGTACTCCCATCGCCGGCCGCGGTGACAGGGCCCTCGACGAACTGGTCGGCATGTTCGTCAACACCCTGGTGCTGCGCACCGAGGTCGATCCGGGCTTCGGCTTCGCCGAACTGCTCACGGGCGTGCGCGACGGCGACCTGGCCGCCTTCTCCCACGCCGACATTCCTTTCGAGCGGCTGGTGGAGGTGCTGAACCCGGTCCGGTCGACCGCCCGGCATCCGCTGTTCCAGGTCGGCTTCTCCTTCCACAACCAGGCCGCCGCCGAATTCGCGCTGGACGGCCTGACGGTGAGCGCGGCGGATTTCGATACCGCGGTCTCGCAGTTCGACCTGCATCTGGTGATCACCGACCGCTACGACGCATCCGGTGCGCCGCTCGGCATGGCCGCCTCCCTCACCTACGCCACCGCTCTCTTCGATGCCCCCACTGTGGCCGGCTTCGGCGAGCGGCTGCTGCGGCTGCTGGAAGCGGTGTGTGCCGATCCGGCTCGGGCGCTCGGCTCGGTGGATCTGCTCGCGCCGCAGGAGCGGGCGCGGATTCTGCAGACCTGGAACGACACCGCCGAACCCTATTGTGCGACAACGCTTCCCGTGCTGTGGAACGCGACGGTGGAAACCGCCGGTACCGCGCCCGCGCTGATCGTCGATCGCGACGGCGCCGGTGAACCGGTGAGCTATGCCGAATTGTCGGCGCAGGTCAACCGTCTCGCCCGGCATCTCATCGCATTGGGCGTCGGCCCGGAGACCCGCGTGGCGCTGGCCGTGCGCCGTTCCCGGGAACTGATCGTCGCCATGTACGCGGTCGGCGTCGCCGGTGGCGCGTACGTGCCGGTCGATCCGGACCAGCCGGCCGAACGCGTCGACTACATCCTCTCGACCGCGGCTCCGCTGTGTGTGCTGACCACCTCGGATATCGCACCGACGCTGCCGGACGGGCAGTTCCGCGTGGTGGACGTCGACGAGGTGCCGGAGCTGTCCGCCGCCCCGGTGACCGATCGGGACCGCCGTGCCCCGCTGCTGCCGCAGCATCCGGCCTACGTCATCTTCACCTCCGGATCGACGGGCCGGCCCAAGGGCGTCACCGTCGCGCACGAGGCGATCGTCAACCAATTGCGCTGGAAGACGGCGGCATTCGAATTGGGTGCCGACGACGCGGTGTTGTTGAAGACCGCCGCCACCTTCGACCTCTCGGTGTGGGAGTTCTGGTCCGCCGCCGTCTGTGGTGGCCGGCTCGTGGTCGCCGCCCCGGACGGCCATCGCGATCCCGCATACCTCGACGAGCTGATGCGGCGCGAGCGGGTGACCACGCTGCATGTCGTCCCGTCGATGCTCGACGCGCTGCTCACCGCCTCCGGCGGACGCCTGCCGGCCTCGCTGCGCCGCATCCTCGCCATCGGCGAGGCCCTGCCCGCGACCACCGCGCAGCGCGTGCGCCGCGCCGGTTCCGCCCGCCTGTACAACCTCTACGGCCCGACCGAGGCCGCGGTCTCGATTACCGCCCACGCGGTCGACGACGCCGACACGGTGACCGTTCCGATCGGTCGTCCGGAGGCCAACAGCAGGGTGTACGTGCTGGATTCGCGGCTGTTGCCGGTGCCGGTGGGCGTGCCCGGTGAGCTATATCTGGCCGGTGCGCAGCTGGCGCGCGGCTACGACGGACGCGCCGATCTGACCGCGGAACGGTTCGTGGCCGACCCGTTCGAATCCGGAGCACGCATGTATCGCACCGGCGACGTGGTGGCCTGGAACGCGGCCGGCGAACTCGAATATCGGGGCCGCACCGATTTCCAGGTGAAGGTGCGAGGCTTCCGCATCGAACTCGGGGAAATCGAGGCAGCGCTGCTCGCGCTGCCGGCGCTCGCGCAGGCCGCCGTGCTGGCCGTATCGGATCCGCGCACCGCCGATCGACTGGTCGCGTATCTCGTCCCGTCCGCCGGTGATGTCGATATCGCCGAGGTGAAAGCGGCTCTGGCCCGGACACTTCCGTCCTACATGGTGCCCGAGGCGTTCGTCGTCCTCGAGGCGCTGCCGCTGACGGTGAACGGCAAACTGGACCGGGCCGCGCTGCCCCGCCCCGTCTTCGAGGCGACGGCCTACCGCGCTCCCGCCGGCCCGGTGGAACAGACGATCGCCGATATCTACGCCGACGTGCTGGGGGCGCCCCGGGTCGGCGCCGACGACGACTTCTTCGCCCTCGGCGGCAACTCGCTGCTGGCCACCCAGGTATCCGCCCGCCTCGGCGCGGCCCTGGACGCCCGGATTCCGGTGCGGCTGCTGTTCGAGGCCTCGACGGTGGCCGCGCTCGCGGTGCGCGTGGACGGCCACATCGGCTCCGGTGGTCGCACGGCGCTGACCGCCGGACCGCGGCCCGAGGCGCTGCCGCTGTCGCTGGCACAGCAGCGGATGTGGTTCCTCAACCAGTTCGAACCCGAATCCGCGGCCTACAACGTGCCCGCCGCCGTGCGGCTGCGCGGTGAGCTGCGGGTCGACGCGTTGCAGCAGGCGGTGCTCGACGTCCTGGGCCGGCACGAGGTGTTGCGCACCGTGTATCCGCAGACGGCCCACGGTGTCGTGCAGCACATCCTGCCCGCCGCGCAGGCGGGCGCGGACCTCACCCCGCGGCCGGTCGGCGCCGACGAGGTCGCGGCGTGCATCGCCGAACTGGCCTCGGCCGGCTTCGACGTGAGCACCGAGGTGCCGATTCGCATTGCGCTGCTGCGCCTTTCGGCAGACGAACACGTACTGGTGTTCGTGGTGCATCACATCGCCGCCGACGGCTGGTCCATGCGGCCACTGACCCGCGATGTCATGCTCGCCTACGCCGCGCGCAGCGCCGGCCAGGCTCCGCACTGGACGCCGCTACCGGTGCAGTACGCGGATTACGCGCTGTGGCAGCGGCAGGTGCTGGGCTCGGAAGACGATGCGCGGAGCCTGATCTCGACGCAGGCGCGCTACTGGCGCGAGGCCCTGGCCGGTCTGCCGGACGAGGTGAATCTGCCCGCCGATCGCCCGCGTCCGGCGGTGCAGTCCGCACGCGGCGGACGGGTGGTGTTCCCCATCTCGGAGCAGCTGCGCGCGGATCTGGCCGAGCTGGGCCGCGCCCACAATGCGACGTTGTTCATGGTGGTGCATGCCGCGTGGGCGCTGTTCGTGGCACGCATGGCCGGGACCGACGACGTCGCGGTCGGCACCCCGATCGCGGGCCGCGGCGAGGCCGAACTCGACGATGTGGTCGGCATGTTCGTCAACACCCTCGTGCTGCGCACCCGGGTTCCGGGCGAGGCGACCTTCGCCGAATTACTCCGCAGCGCACGCGATACCGATGTGCAGGCGTTCGGACACGCCGATCTGCCCTTCGAGCGACTGGTCGAGCTGGTGAATCCGGAGCGCTCCACGGCCCGCCATCCGCTGTTCCAGGTGATGCTGACCTTCCAGAACCTGCCGCAGCGCGATTTCGAACTGCCCGGCCTGCGGGTCGAGGCCGTCGATTTCGATTTCGACGCCGAACAATTCGATCTGTCGCTGACCGTGCAGGAGACCGGAGAGGGACTGCTCGCCGACCTGTCGTACGCGCGTGATCTGTTCGACCACACCACGGTCGAATCGTTCGCCCGGCGCTTCACCGGACTGCTCACGGCCGTGGCCGCCACCCCGGAGCGGGCCGTCGGCAGCCTGCCGCTGCTGTCGGCACCCGAATACGAGCAGTTCACCCGGATGGACGGCGGCCCGGTGCTCGCGGACGGCCTGCTGCCGGAGATCTTCACTCGCGGCCTGCGGCACGGCGCCGACCGGATCGCGGTGCGCATCGACGGTCGATCGGTGACCTACGGGGAGCTGGATCGGCAGTCCTCGCAGCTGGCCCGGATGCTGATCGACGCGGGCGTCGGGCCGGAGCGCGCGGTCGCGATCGCGCTGCCGCGCTCCTACGAGATGATCGCCGCGGTCTGGGCGGTCGCGAAGGCGGGCGGCGCGTACGTGCCGGTCGATCCGAGCTACCCGCCGGATCGAGTCCGGCATATGGTGGTCGACTCGGCTGCCGTAATCGGCATCACCACACGGGAATTCGCTGCCGACCTGCCCACGGCCACCACCTGGCTGGCGCTCGACGACGAGACCACCGCCGCGGCCTGCGCGGCCCGTTCCCACGATCCGATCACCGATGCCGATCGCATCCGTCCGCTGCGCCCGGACAACGCCGCCTACACCATCTACACCTCGGGTTCGACCGGCCTGCCCAAGGGCGTCACGGTCACGCACCGACGGGTCGCCAATCTCGCCGCCCATGCCACCCGCCTGTGCCGGGTGGAGCCGCGGCACCGTTTCCTGCACGTCTGCTCGCCGAGTTTCGATCAGTCGCTGGAGGAGTGGCTGCTGACCTTCGGCAGCGGAGCCACCCTGGTCATCGCGCCGCCGTCGGTGCTGGGCGGACAGGAACTCGCCGAGCTGCTGCGCGCCGAGCGGGTCACCCACACCATGATCACCCCGGCCATGCTGGCCACCGTCGATCCGTCCGGACTGCCGGACCTCGAGGTCGTCGGCGCCGGCGGTGACGCGACCACGCCGGAACTGCTGGCCAAGTGGCAGCCCGGCCGCCGCTTCGTCAACAGCTACGGGCCGACCGAGGCCACCATCTCCTCGGCCTACGCGGTCCTGGTCGCGGGCGTGCCGATCACCATCGGCACCCCGGTGCCGGGCACGACGACGCTGGTACTCGACGCGCGGATGCAGCCGGTGCCGCCCGGTGTCGCGGGTGAGCTGTACGTGGTGGGCGACGCCCTGGCCCGCGGGTACCACGCCCGGGCGGGGCTGAGCGCCGAACGTTTCGTCGCCTGCCCGTGGGGCACGCCGGGAACCCGGATGTATCGCACCGGCGACCTGGTCCGCTGGATCGTCGGCGGCGAGGGCGAGTGGGAGCTGGAATATCTGGGCCGCACCGATTTCCAGGTCAAGGTGCGCGGCTTCCGCATCGAACTCGGCGAGATCGACGCGGTGCTCACCGGCCACGACGATATCGATTTCGCGGTCACCCTGGGTCGCGAGACTCCGGCCGGCGCCACCGCGCTGGTGTCGTATGTGCGTGCGGTGCAGGGACGTTCGGTCGATCCGCAGCAGCTGACCGCCTATGCCGCGCGCGGTCTGCCGTCGCATATGGTGCCGGCCGCGATCGTCGTCCTCGACCGCGTGCCGCTCACCCCGGTGGGCAAATTGGATCGGAAGGCGTTGCCGGAACCACAGTTCCGGGCGCGGCCCTACCGCGAACCGGCCACACCGCAACAGCGACTGGTCGCCGCGGTCCTGGCCGAGGTGCTCGGGGTGCCACGGGTCGGCGCCGACGACGACTTCTTCGAACTCGGCGGCAACTCGCTCATCGCCACCCAGGTGGTCGCGCGCCTGGGCGCTCGGACCGCGACCCGGATCCCCGTGCGCACGGTGTTCGAGGCGCCGACGGTGCGTGCCCTGGCCGAACGGCTCGCCGCCCATGCCGGGACGACGAGGGTCGAGCTCACCGCACGGACTCGGCCGCAACGGATCCCGCTGTCACCGGCACAACAGCGGATGTGGTTGCTCAATCGCATGGACCCGACCTCCGCGGCCTACAACGTGCCGTTCGCGGTGCGCCTGACCGGTGCGGTGGACGCCGCCGCACTGGAGCTCGCCTTCGCCGATGTGGTCGAACGGCACGAGGTGTTGCGGACCGTCTATCCGCAGGGTGACGACGGACCGTTCCAGCAGATCCTGGCCGGCGCCGACGCCGAGTTCACGGTCGGTTCGGTGATCGCCACCGAGGTGGAAGCCGAAGTCGCGCAGATGCTTTCGCGCCCATTCGATGTCACCTCCGACATTCCGGTGCGAGCCGCGCTGCTGCGGGTGACGGATACGTCCGAGCACATCGTCGTGCTGTCGATGCACCACATCTGTGCCGACGGCGCCTCGGCCGCGCCGCTGGTCCGGGATCTGCTGACCGCCTATGCCGCGCGCACGGCCGGTGCGGCGCCGCAGTGGTCCCCGCTGTCGGTGCAGTACGCCGACTACGCACTGTGGCAGCGCGAGCTGCTCGGCGCGGAGGACGATCCGCGATCCTTGGTCGCGGGTCAGCTCGCGCATTGGCGGACCGCCCTCGCGGACCTGCCCGAACAGCTGGCGCTGCCGGCGGATCGACCGCGCCCGAAGGTGCAGTCGCTGCGCGGCCGGGCGCTGACGTTCGAGATCGGCGCCGAGCGGCATGCGGCCCTGCACCGGCTGGCCCGCACCCGCCACGCCTCGCTGTTCATGGTGGTCCGCGCCGCGCTGTCGGTCCTGCTGGCCCGGCTCGCCGCCACCGACGACGTCGCGGTCGGCGCGCCGATCGCCGGCCGGGGTGAGGCGGAACTCGACGACCTGGTCGGCATGTTCGTCAACACGCTGGTGCTGCGCGCCCGGGTCGCGCCGCAGGCGTCGTTCGCCGAGCTGCTCGACCAGGTTCGAGAGACGGATCTGGCGGCCTTCGCCAACAGCGATGTGCCGTTCGAACGACTGGTGGAACTGCTCGACCCGGTCCGGTCGACGGCGCGGCATCCGCTGTTCCAGGTGGGCCTGTCGTTCCAGAACCTGACTCGGGCCGAGGTGCGGTTGCCCGGCGTGACGGTGAGCGAACTCGATGTCGACACGCGCACATCGCAATTCGATCTGCACTGGTATCTGACGGACACCTACGACGAGCAGGGCGCCCCGGCGGGCATCTCGGCCGCCGTTACCTACGCCACCGACCTGTTCGACGCGGCCACGGTGCAGCGGTTCGTGCGGCGGTTCCTGCGGGTGATCGACCGGGTCGCCGCCGACGCCGAGGTGGCGATCGGCGATATCGACCTGCTGGACGACGCCGAACGCACCCGCATGCTGGTCGACTACAACGACACTTCCCGGGATCTGCCGCCGGTCTTCGGCAGCGACCATCCGCACACGCTGACCGCCCGGTTCGCGGCCGCGGTGGCCGTGCATCCCGAGGCGGTGGCGCTCGCCGAGGATCGCGCGGGAACCGGTGCCGCACAACGAGTTCTGACCTATGCGGAATTCGATGCGCGGAGCAACCGGCTGGCCCGGTATCTGATCGGCCGGGGGATCGGCCCGGAGCAGCGGGTGGCGGTGGCACTGCCGCGCTCGGTCGAACTGCTGGTCGCCGTCTACGCGGTGATCAAGGCCGGCGCCGCCTATGTGCCGATCGACCCGGATCAGCCGGACGAGCGGATTCGTCACATCCTCGACACCGCGGCGCCGGAATGCGTGCTGGGACTGCATGATTCGACGATCGACGGCGCGATCGCGCTGGATCGGCTGCACCTCGCGAACTACAGTGACGCCGCGGTGACCGATGCGGACCGGGTGTGTCCGTTGCGGCCGGACGGCATCGCCTACGTGATCTTCACCTCCGGGTCGACCGGGCGCCCGAAGGGCGTGGCGGTCAGCCACCGGGCGATCGTGAACCGGTTGGTGTGGATGCAGTCGGAATACCGGCTCCAGACCGACGACGTGGTGCTGCAGAAGACGCCCGTCACCTTCGACGTGTCGGTGTGGGAGTTGTTCTGGCCGTTGCAGATCGGTGCCCGGCTGGTGCTGGCCGCACCCCAGGGGCATCGCGATCCGGAATATCTGGCCCGCCTGGTGGCGGCCGAATCGGTCACCACGGCGCACTTCGTGCCGTCGATGCTCGCGGCGTTCGTCGCGGGATCGGGGGCCGGTGCGGGTACCTCGCTGCGGCGGGTCTTCGCCTCCGGCGAGGCGCTGCCGCCGGCGGTCGCGCAGCGGTTGCGGACCCTGACCGGCGCCCGGTTGCACAACCTCTACGGGCCCACCGAGGCCGCGGTGGACGTGACCTACCACGAGGTCACCGATGCCGATACCGCCACGGTGCCGATCGGCCGCCCGGTCTTCAATACCCGTGTCTACGTGCTGGATTCACGATTGCGCCCGGTGCCGGCGGGTGTCACCGGCGAGCTGTACCTGGCCGGGACCCAGCTGGCGCGCGGATATCTCGCACGCCCCGATCTGACCGCGGACCGGTTCGTGGCCGACCCCTTTGCGGGCGGGTCAGGGGGCATGGGCCCAGCGGGTGGGTCAGGGGGCATGGGCGCAGCGGGCGGGCAACGCATGTACCGCACGGGCGATCTGGTGGTGTGGACTGCCGACGGCGAGTTGGAGTACCGCGGCCGCTCGGACTTCCAGGTGAAGTTGCGCGGGCTGCGGATCGAGCCCGGGGAGATCGAGGCGGCGCTGGTCGCACAGCCCGAGGTCGCCCAGGCCGTCGCACTGGTCCGCGGCGCCAACGGCATGGACCAGCAGTTGGTGGCCTATGTGGTCGCCGAGGCCGGGCACACCGTCGACACCGATCGGTTGCGTGCCGGACTCGCGCGGCATCTGCCCGCGTACATGGTTCCGGCGGTCGTGGTCGTGCTCGACGAACTTCCGGTGAGCGCGTCCGGCAAACTCGAACGCCGTGCCCTCCCGGCGCCGCCGCGCGCGGTGCGCGAATTCCGCGCTCCGCGGACCGCGGCCGAGACGCTGGTCTGTGAGAGCTTCGCGCAGGTGCTGGGTGTGCAGCGATTCGGCCTGGAGGACAACTTCTTCGAACTCGGCGGCACGTCGCTCTCGGCGACCACGCTCGCGGCCCGGTTGACTGCCGCACTCGGGCAACAGGTTCCGGTGCTGACGCTGTTCACCGCGCCGACGCCTGCGGCCGTGCTGGCCGAACTCGACCGGGCCGCAGGCGATATCGATCTCGCTGCCGCCTTCGACGTGCTGCTTCCGTTGCGGCGCAGCGGTATCGGCGAGCCGCTGTTCTGTGTGCATCCCGTCGGTGGTGTCGCCTGGTCGTTCGCCGGCCTGGCCGCCTCGGTGGAGCGGCCGCTCTACGGTCTGCAATCGCCGGCGCTGAGCGGGGAGGACCTGCCCGGCACCGTCGAGCAGTGGGCGCGGCGCTATGTCGAGGCGATCCGCTCGGTGCAGCCGGACGGTCCGTATCACCTGCTGGGCTGGTCGCTCGGCGGCGTGCTCGCCCATGCCGTCGCGGTGCAGTTGCAGGACGAGGGTGAGCGGGTCGAACTGCTGGCCGTGATGGACAGCCGGCTCGGCGAGCCCGATGCCGACGAGTTCGAGCCGGTGGCGCTGCCGGAACTGCTGGGCGGGTTGCTGGGCGAGCGGATCGAGGACTTCGGCGACGCCCTGCCGGAGGATCGAGGCGCGCTCCTCGACATGCTGCCCGAACCGTTCGCGTCGCTGGGCCGGGATCGGATCACCGCCGTCCTCGAGGCGGCGCTGGAATCGGTCGATCTGGCCGCCGCCTATCGGCCTCGGATCTATCGAGGCGATCTGACGTACTTCGTCGCCGCCCGCGACGCCTCGAGCGAGCCGGGCGCCGACGGGTGGATATCGGCGGTCAGCGGCGCGGTGCGGCGCCACCGCCTGCCCACCACCCACTGGCGCATGACGTCCGCGGAACCGTTGCGACGCATCGGCGCGGTGCTGAGCGAACACCTGAACAACGGCGAAACAGACTGATCCGCATCGCTTTTCGCCTCATCAGCCCGGAACCGATCAAGTTCCGTGCGGCCCTCGGGCGCCGGTCCGGCGTTCGCGGTTCGCGACCGTGAAAGGAAGAAGGAAGAAAGTATGACAGGCACCGACTACACCGCGATCCTCACCCAGATCCTGAGCTTCCTCAGCTCCGGTTCCAGCCTCGCCTACACCCCGAAGTAAATCGCCCCGGAAAGGATTATCGACTGATGGATACCGGAAGCTCCGGCCTCGGCAGCATCTTCACCGCCCTCGCGAACCTGCTCTCCACCGGATCGGCGGTGTCGGTGACACCGGGCGCTTGATCGCGGTGCGGGCCCGGACATCGCGGGCCCGCACCATCACCCGGTGCGGTGGTGGAGTCACCGCGCCGGACACAGTTCCGCACGAAAGGTAATCGAATGAGCAACCCATTCGACGATGACGACGCCGAGTTCTACGTCCTGACCAACGATGAAGGCGAGCACTCGTTGTGGCCGGTGTTCGCGGCCGTGCCGAGCGGATGGACGATCGCTCACGGCCCTTGTCTGCGTCAGCTCTGCCTCGACTATGTCGAATCGCATTGGACCGATATGCGCCCGAAGTCGCTGATCGAGGCCATGCGCCTACAAGCCAACTGAATGCGTCGCGCCGCGGCGTGCCATCCGAACCTCCCCTGCACCGGCACGTCGCGGCGTTCACGTTCTCCTCGCATCGGCGCGGCCCGCCTGCTAATATAAGTTGTAACTTATAGAAGGAGGTATGTCATGCCCTTGCTCTCCGATCCCGCCGCCCTCGCGGGTCTGGTCACGCGCGAGGTCCGCACCGGCTCTCGCGACGGCGCCGCCACCAGGATCGCGGTCGCCCGCCGCAGCTATCCCACCGATCAGGCGGATCTGTGGGACGCGCTGACCAACGCCGAACGCATTCCGCGCTGGTTCCTGCCGATCAGCGGCTCGCTGGAGGTCGGCGGCCGCTATCAGCTCGAGGGCAACGCCAACGGCGTGGTCGAACGCTGTGACGCGCCGAAGCATTTCGCCGTCACCTGGGAGATGGGCCCGCAGATCTCCTGGCTGGAGGTCACCCTCGGCCCCGCCGACGACGGTACCGAACTGAAGCTCGAGCACGAGGCGCCGATCGATCCGGCTATGTGGACGCAGTTCGGGCCCGGTGCGGTCGGGGTGGGCTGGGACCTCGCCCTGCTGGGTCTGGGGATGCATGTGGACAGCGGTGAGCCGGTGGATCAGACCGTGGCGCTCACGCTGCACACCACCGCGGAAGGCCGTACATTCATCCGCACCGCCGCCACTGCGTGGGGTGAGGCCGCGATCGCCGACGGCGACGACCCTGCCGCGGCCCGGACCGCCGCCGAACAGACCTTCGCCTTCTACACCACCGAACCAGAGGACACCCCGGAAGCTCGATGACCGTCCCACCCGCCCGCATCTTCGATGCGCTGGGCGACCCTGTGCGCCGTCACATTCTCGAACTGCTGGCCGCCGGCGAGCACTCCGCCGGCGCGCTGGTCGAGGCGGTCCGCGCCACCACGACGATCTCCCAGCCCGCGGTGTCGCAGCACCTGAAGATATTGCGCGACACCGGATTGGTCACCGTCCGCGCCGAGGGCACCCGGCGGTACTACCGCCTCGACGCGGACGGCGTGGAGATCGCCAGAACCTGGCTGACCACCTTGCTCGACCCGCTGCACCGGCTGGCGAATCCCCTCGACGCCCTCGCCACCGAGATCGCCCGCGGAAAACGGGAGCGGCGCGCGGGAGACGCCGTCGCCCCACCGGGGGCGCACGAAAGCGGTTACGCCGCCGGGTGATTCACAACAGACCGCTGTTCTTGGCGAGCTGCCTGCGAATCCGTTCGCGCAGCCGCGTGGCGGCGGCCCGGTGCTTGGCCGCGGTGACCCCGTCGCCGCACGCGGTCGCCAGTTCGGCGAGGATCTCGTCCACGGGATCCAATGGCGTGAAACCGGTTTCGAGGCCGGCGACGGTTCCGGCGGCGGGCAGGAGCCGGCGATAGAGTTCGGCGCAGTCGGCGGTGGAACCGAGGGCGATCGCCGCGCGGGCGCGGTGGGCCCGCATCATGACCGGATAGAAGTGCTCGTCGACCTCGGGGCCGTGGTGGAAGAGCGCGGCGGCTTCGGCGCGCTCGCCGGCGTCGAGGAGCGCGACGATGTAGATCTGGGTGAGCATCCCGGGGAGGGCGGCCTCGATTTCGGCGAGGCAGTCCACTGCGGGCGACAGATCGCGGCGCGCCCAGCCGAGGGGCAGCAACGCGATCAGGGCTGCCTCGTCGCCCTCGGGGAAGCCGGAATCCTTTCCCGCCGAGCTGCATTCGTCGAAATAGTGCGCCGCCCGGCCGATATCGCCGCGCAGGATCTCGGTGGCCGCGCGGAAGTATCCGAGGATGGTCGCCAACGGCCGCACCTGTGCCGTGCCCGCGAAGTCCAGGGCGAGGGCCGCTTGGCGTCCCGCCTCGGCCAGGTCGACGTTCTGGCAAGCGGTGCGGAAGCGCAGATAGTGTGCGAGAGCGCGGTATTGGGGCAGATCAGCCGACGTGGCGAGACGCTCCAGCTCGGCGGCCCGGTGTCCCAGGTCGTCGCCCGAATGGCCGTCGAGCACCAGATGAGTCAGCGCGTTCAGTGCCAGGCACTGCAATTCGGCGTCGCCGGTACTGCGGGCCAGCTTGAGTGCCGCGTGGGCACGGGTGTGGGCGAGCCGGTGCGCGGCCGGGCTCGATTCGAAGACGGCGGTGGTGAGCAGACGAACCTGGGTGGCCACCGGCTGGTCGCGGGCGGAGGCCACGGCGAGTGCCCGCCGTAGCCGCGGATTCGACCATCTCCAGTCCCGCATCGCCCACACCACCGGGGCGCGCCAACTGGTCAGCGCCCGCACCACCAACTCCCCGTCGCCCAATTCGGTGGCCAGCCGCAGCGCCTGCTCCCGGGCGTCGCGGGCCGCGGCGATGCGCCCCGCGTACGCGGAGGCGGTGACCAGTTCGCAGTAGGCGTCCACGCAGGCGACCCGATCCGCGGGCGAGGCATCGGGATCCTCGTGCCCGGCCAGCCGCCGCAATTCGATCACCGTGCGCCACAGCGGTGCCGCGTCCGCGCGCATACCGCGCTCGACACAGTGTCGTGCCGCCGTCGTGATGTAGTCGACCGCGGAATCGGCGGTACTCGCGGTGGCCGCCCGCACCGCGTGATGGGCCAGCACCTCGACCGCACGGACGTCGTCGGGCCGGCAGCCGCCCAACAGGGTGAGCACCCCCTGATGCATCCGCGTCCGTCGCAGCTGCGGAATCCCGGCGTAGACCGTGTCGCGGATCAGCGCGTGCGCGAACATGATTCGCCCCGCGGGATCGATGATCACCAGCCGTGCCAGTTCGGCGGTGCCGACGAGTCCGATGATCTCGTCCTCGGTCCGTTCGGTCAGCGCCACCAGCGTCGCTGGTTCCACCCGCTCCCCGCAGACGGCGGCGTACTCGAGCACCTCGCGGACCGCATCCGGCATCCGCGCCAGTTGCAGTTCGATCACCCCTCGCACACTCGGCGGCAGATCGTGGACATCGCCACCGACGGCCATCGCGGCGGTGAGCTCACGCAGGAACAGCGGGTTACCGCCGGTGCGTTCGTGCAACAGCGCGAGCAGATCGGTATCCAGACCGGAGAGTCCGGCGGCCCGTGCGATGGCACACGTCCCGTCCAGATCGACACCGGTGAGCTCGATATGCGCGGCGGTCGGATCGGCGAGAGCGGCCACGGCGGCCCGCACCGCCGGCGGCGCCTCCACCTCGCGCAGTGTGGCGATGATCAGCAGCGGCTGGTCGTGCAGCCAGGCCACGGCCTGGCGCAGGATCTGCAGGGTGGCCTCGTCGGCGCGGTGCAGATCCTCGAGCACCAGGGCGACCGGACCGTCGGCGACGGCCTTGCGGCAGCGGTCGGCGATCACCCGGGAGATCTCGAACGCCCCACCGAGAACCGGCCGCGAGGTCAGATCGGCGCCGAACCTCGCGGCGACCTCGGCCCAGACCCACGCTTGCGGCGCCCCGTCCACTTCCGGGCAGCGTCCGGGCGCGACCACCCAGTCGCGGCGGCGCAGTTCGGTGGCGACCGCCTCGGCCAGCGCCGATTTGCCGAATCCCGCGCCGCCGCAGATCCACACCACCCGGGCGCCGTGTTCGATCGCCTCGCACGCCGCCTCCAGAACGACCTTGCGCTGCACCGGGTATCCGAGTGCGGTCGCGCTGTCGGCTCGCTCATTCGGCTCGGGCGATCGCTCGATGTCGCGCACGAGGTCGGCGCGCACCGCGATGGGCGCGGTCGGCAGCGTGGATTCGAGCACCGGAACCGCCTGGTTGAGGATCGCGGTCTCCAATTCCTGGATGCGACGCCCCGGATCCAGTCCCATTTCCCGGGTGAGGAATTCCGCCGTGCGCCGCAGCGTCGCCAGCGCTTCGGTCTGCTGTCCCAGCCGGTATTGCGCGAGGGCGAGCAGCCGCACGCTCTCCTCGCGGTCGGGCCGGTCCTCGACGGTGCGCCGCAGGCCGCTGATCACCTCGGTGGTGCGGCCGAGTTCCAGCGCGGCCTGTGCGCGCAATTCACCGGCGGTCAGATACAGATCGGTCAGCCGCGCCGCCTCGGCCGCCGCCCAGCCGCAATCGGCGAAACTCTCCAGCGCGCGTCCGTTCCAGCAGGCCAGCGCGATATCCAGCATGCGGGTGCGGGTGGCCGCCTCGGGGGCATGGGCGCCGCTGCTCACCTGCAGATATTCGTGCAGGAGCGATTCGAACTGCCAGGCGTCGACTTCGGTGTCGCGCAACCGCAGCGCGTAGCCGAGTCCCTCCGACACCACCACCGTCGCCGGCGCGCGGGCGGGACGTTCGGGTTCGAACACCCGCCGCAGGTTGTGGATGTGCACCTGCAGCACCGACGTCGCCTTGGGTGGGGGTTCCCCGTCCCACAACTCGTCGACCAGCCGATCGGTCGACACGGCGCGGCCCTGCGCGATCACCAAGCGCGCCAGGAGGGCTCGGGTGAGCCGGCCCGCGAGGCGGATGGGTGTTCCGTCGAGTGCGATGTGCATCGGCCCGAGGACATGGATGCGCCGATCAGCCATGCCATGCCCCCTGCAACCGTGACATCCGGACACCTTCCCCATGGCCCGTCCCGTTCAGTAGCCGACGGACGGCCATTACGCTGGGCATCTGATTTAAATCAGAATCTCTACTCTAAATTTTCGGCGCTGTCTGTGGTTAGCTTCATGGTTGCCAAATCGTTATATCCATTCCGTGTGGTACTTCCGGCGTCCGTGTGTTGTGCATCACGTTCCGGCTGTTCCAGGTTGTGCCACACGTGGTTCGATACTGAGTGGCGAGGTGAGCGGCTTGTAATGCAATTGTGACTTTGTCGGCGAACCGCTGTTTCGCGGTCGGATGACCATCCTCGGCTCGTATATTTCATCGCAACTTCGGAATTGCTCTCGATATCGGTCAATTGCTTGCCGCCCGATTCGACCGGAAGTGAACCAGAAGTGGGATGGACGAGGCTGACGCTCACAAACCTGATGGATGGGGAGGTTTCGAATGGTTCGAACGTCACAGAACGCGGTAACGGAATTCGGTGGCGCAGGGCAGGAGAAATCATGAGTCAGAACAGGATCCGTCCCCGGCCCACCGTGCCGGACATCGTGGCCCTCTTTCACGACGACGATCAGGCGGGAGAACTGTTCATGCGGACCGACGAGGTGATCGCGGTGCCGGCGGGCCAATTCGTGGCCATGGCCCGCGCCGTCGCGCAACTGGCCGATCACGCCCTGGTCGGCGGCGGAATTCATGCGGACCGCCCGGACGAGGGGACGCTGGGCGCCTTCGCGCACACGGGCGAGAATTCCGTCACGGAACCGGAGCCGGTCACCCGTGGGCTCTATGTCGACGCCGACGGTGACGTCTGGGAGCACGACGAGCTCGGCTGGCGGTTACTGCTGCAGGCCGGTGTGGTCGTCGACCCGGTTTCACATTGGGACTGGATCCTCGGACATGTCGGGGAATTCGGCCCGTTCACTTTCGTCGCCGCGAGCTGAGGAATTCACCGCCGCGTTTTTATCGTCAGACTGACGATTACAATGCCCGTCATGGGCAGTGGTTTTCGCCTCAATGCAGCGGTCGCGGTCGATTTGGTGGTTCTGACCCTGGGCGCCCGCCACACTGCCAACGACACGCTGTGCGCGCTGCTGGTCCAGCGCCTCTACGCACCCTATCGCGGAAGATGGGCGCTGCCGGGAGGGTTCGTCCGTCCCGAGGAAAGCCTCTCCGCGGCCGCGGTACGGGAGCTACGCGAGGAGACCGGAATTCGCGGCGACCGCATGCATCTGGAGCAACTGGCGACCTACGGTGAACCCGGCCGTGATCCGCGCGGCCGGGTCATCAGTACCGCGTATCTGGCGCTGGCGCCGAATCTGCCCGCGCCGCAAGCGGGTTCGCAGGCCACGGCGGCCGGCATCTGGTCGGTGGAGCAACTGCTCGCCGAGCGCGGCCGCATCGCCTTCGACCATCGCCGCATTCTCACCGACGGTGTCGAGCGGGCCCGCGCCAAACTGGAATACACACCGCTGGCCACCGCCTTCTGCGCCCGCGAATTCACGGTGGCCGAACTGCGCCGGGTCTACGAGGTGATGTGGGGCACCGATATCGATCCGCGCAATTTCCACCGCAAGGTCACCACCACACCGGGTTTCGTCCTGGCTACCGGCGCCACCACCACCCGCGACGGCGGTCGTCCGGCCAAGCTCTATCGCGCCGGGCCCGCGCAGGTTCTGCACCCGCCGATGTTGCGGCCCAGCTGATTCCCCGTCGTTGCCCCCGCGTGCCCGCGCGGTGGTACACCAGGAGTATGACGGAGGTCACTACCGCAACCCCGAGCGCGCCGACGGTCGCCGGGCGCTCGGCGGAGTTCTGGGGATATTTGATGTGGGGGCTCGCGGGCATCGTCATCGCGGTCCCGGAGTTGGCCGCGGTTTTCGATCTGGCCGACTGGCCGACGATTTCGGCGACGATCGGCCACCTCGAGGACGGGCATTCGTGGGTGCGGCTCGTGGTCGTCTTCGTGATCGTGGTGCTGGCCTACTACTCGCTACCGCAGCTGGCGATGCCGCCGCAGCAACCGGCCACGGTCGCGGGCCGGCAGACCACGGCCAACGGCCGGCTCACGCCCGACCCCGATGCCGTGCGCACCGAGGGGATGGGTGGCTATCTGGTGCTGGCCTGCGCTGCGCTGGCCGCCGCGGTCGCCTTCGCCGGGGGAGCCCGCGCGGTCGATCCGGGGACCTTCACCGGCGCCTATGTGCTCTACGGAACCATCGCGGTGATGTGGGTGATCCTGCCGAGCGTGCTGTCGATGTTCTTCGCGCGGGAAGTGCCGTTTCCCACCCTGTTTCGCACGATCGGCTACCTCGAGCATCGCGCGGGGTTCGTCGCCGCGCTGCTGCTCGGACTGCTGGCGATCCTGCTCATCCACCTCGCGCTCTACCCGTGGCCGCGCGTGACCGGCTGACGGGTCACTCCCGGCGCGGCGACCCGAACAGCACGACCTCCATCAGGGCCATGACGCGCTCGGGCGGGCAGAGGTTCTCGTCGTCGCCGAAGACCCGGCCCAGATCCACCACGAGCCCGAATCCGGCCTGCACCAGAATGCGCGCCTGTGCCTCGGACAGTTCCGGCCGCACCGCGACCAGCAGTTTCACCCATTCGGCCACGATCAACCGCTGAATATTGCGCAGCACCGTGCGTTCCTCGGGCGGAACGTGGCTGAACTCGGCGTAATAGACGAAGGTCAATTCGCGTTCTTCGAACGACCCGGTGACATACAGGTCGATCAGCTTCGACAGTGCCTCGGCGGGAGATTTCGACGAGGCGGTGGCCGGGCCGATCGCGCCCGACACCCGATCCGCCGCCCGCCGGAACGCGGCCGCGAGCAGATCGCTCTTGCTGCGGTAATACCGGTAGACGGCCGAGGCCGCGGACAGATCCGCGGCCGTCGCGATATCCTCCACGCTCACATTGGGATAGCCGCGCTGGTGGAACAGCTCCACCGATTTCTTCAGCAGCAGTTCGTGTTTGAACGACTGCGGTATCTCGACCGACCGCGGTGTGGCCGCCGCCGGCGCGGCGTCCGGTAGTTCGGCGCCGATGATCGCCCATGCGGCCGAATTGAGCACCGCGGTAAGCGATTTCACCGGAAGCGTGGCGTGGTGGTCGCCGATGCTGCTGACGATGCTGAGCAGCGCCACCGCGCGCACCAGCCGGTCGCGCCGGGGCAGTTCCGGGCGCAATTCACCGAGCAGGTCGGCGAGGGCGCGGATCGAGGTGGTGAACTGCTCGTCCAGCGTCGCGCGATCGGTGTCGTCGAGATAGCGGCCCTCCCACCGCGCCAACGTCACGGTCGGGCGGTTGGCGATGGTCGCGGCGATCATGGCGTCGAGCACGCCGGCCAGCCGCTGCCGCACCGGAAGGTCCGCGGCCTCCGGATCCACCGTGGTCGATTCCACCGTCAGCGCGCCGAGCCGCAGCAGTTCCTCCCGGAACAGGGCGTACTTGCTGGGATAGTGCCGGTACAGGGCCGCCGAGGAAATGCCGAGGCGGGAGGCGATGTCCTCCATGCTGACCCCGTGATAGCCCAGTGAGCCGAACGCCGCCGCCGAGGTCGCGGCGATCTGGGCACGCCGATTCTTCGGGCGACGGCGAATCACCCGCTCCTGTGGCTTTGTTGCCGGCTGTTCTGCGGGGCTCGCGGTGCCGCGCTCTACGCTCACGGTTCCGGCCTGTCTGTGGTGCGGCGGCACTCCTCGGCACTCATGAATGCCATGGTAGTCACCGGACGATTTCCGGCTGTCCGGTGTTACCGCCGGTTCCGGGAGACCTGCGGGGGATCGCCGCGGTGGCGAAGGCCGAGCTCGGACCGGGTCTCGACAATTGTGTCCTATCGCCGCCGGCGCCCGGGCCACCGGGGTATCCCGGCGCGAATGAAAAGCATTCTGTCGCAAGCAAATACCGACCGGATTCATCTTTTCTCGGATACCACTCAGCTTGGGCGAATGACCAGATCGCTTGCTCGTATCGAAATAGCATCGTTTCGACTCTCGTCACTGGCAGCGGGTGCCCGCCCCGCCGTACGCTGCGCTGGCACTCGGCACCGATCCGGCATCCCCGCCGGTCGGGAATTCATACGACACCGCGGTAGCGAAGGGACTCTCGATGCGCACGCTGGACCTGGAACGGATCATCCGGGCACCCCGCGCCGACGTCTTCGACTGGATCACCGACGCCACCAACTACCAGCGCGTTCCGGCGATCCGGCGGGTCACTCCGGTCCGTCCGGGCAATGTCTCCGAACACGGGGTGGGGGCGGTGCGGCTGCTGGTGACGCCGCTGCTGCGCTTGACGGAGGAGGTCGTCGACTACGACCCGCCGCGACTGTTTCGTTATCGCATATTGAAATCGCTCCCGCCGCTGCGACGTCAGGACGGAACCGTGACCTTCGACGACCATCCGTCCGGCACCCGGGTGCGCTGGCACTCCCAATTCGAGGTCGCCACACCACTTTTCGCCGCCGCCTGGACCCTCGCGCTGATCCCCGCCGTCTATCTGGGCGTCAGCGCCGTCCTCTCGACCGCCGAGGCAGAACTCCGTCGCGACTAGGCCGCTCGGGCTCGGGCCCTCGGCCCTCAGCTCAGCGCGGCCCAGGCCATCTCGCGCAGAATGGGCCGGGCCCGTCCGGCCAGCGTGGGGGAGGCGCTGTGCGGTGTGGAGTTGATCAGGCCGAAGGTGGCGTGCGCCTTGACCCGCGCGGCGGTCTCGTCCAGTTCCGGGTGCAGGCCGCGTAGCACCCCGACCCAGATCTCCACGTACTGCCGCTGCAGGCGGCGCACCTGCCGCCGCGCGGATTCGGGCAGGCTTTCCAGGTCCCGATCCTGAATACGGATGAGTTCGGGCTCGCCGAGGGCGAAGTCGAGATGGAACTCGATCAATCCCGCCAGTGCCGTGCGCGGGGATTCGGCCTGTTCGGCGACGGCCTTGCCGCCCTCGAACAGCCGGGTGCTGATTCCGACCAGCAATTCGACCAGGACGGCTTCCTTGTTGGGGAAGTGCCGGTAGACCGCCGGCCCGCTGATACCGGCCGCCGCGCCGAGGTCGTCGAGCCGCACCCCGGGGAAGCCGCGGTCGGCGATGAGCCGCGCCCCGGCCTCCAGTAACTGTTGCCGCCGCTGCGCCTTGAGCTGCTCCCGGCGCGTGGGAGCGATGGCCTCACTGCTGCTCATCGGGCTCCCCTCCGCAGGTCGGCGGCGTTCGGCGGGTCCGGTTTCCGGCACGCCTGGACATTTCAGTTAACGAAGATTATCTTAGTTTCCAGTTATTGGCCACTAACCGAATGGGCAGGATGGCGTGATGACCCTGACGCAGGACGTGCAGGCCGGCAATCGTGCCGCACATCTGGCGCTGCTCGACGAGCTGCGCGCGAAGCTGGCGGCGAGTGCGCTCGGCGGACCCGAGCGGGCCCGCGAGCGGCATCTGGCGCGCGGCAAACTGCTGCCGCGCCAGCGGGTGGACCGGCTGCTGGATCCCGGCAGTCCGTTCCTGGAACTGTCGCCGCTGGCGGCCGACGGCATGTACGGCGACGACTGCCCGGGCGCGGGGGTGATCGGCGGTATCGGACGAGTGTCCGGCCGGGAATGCGTGATCGTCGCCAACGACGCGACGGTCAAGGGCGGCACCTATTACCCGATGACGGTCAAGAAACATCTGCGCGCCCAGGAGGTGGCGCTGCAGAACCATCTGCCGTGCATCTACCTCGTGGACTCCGGCGGCGCGCATCTGCCGCATCAGGACGAGGTCTTCCCCGACCGCGAACATTTCGGCCGGATCTTCTACAACCAGGCGACCATGAGCGCCAAGGGAATCCCGCAGATCGCCGCGGTCCTCGGGTCCTGCACCGCGGGCGGCGCCTATGTCCCCGCGATGAGCGACGAGGCGGTGATCGTGCGCAATCAGGGCACGATCTTCCTCGGTGGGCCGCCGCTGGTGAAGGCGGCCACCGGCGAGGTGGTCACCGCGGAGGAACTCGGCGGCGGCGAATTGCATTCGCGCACCTCGGGTGTCACCGACCATCTGGCCGACAGCGACGAGGACGCGCTGCGCATCGTGCGCCGCATCGTCGGCACCTTCGCGCCGAAGTCGCCGAGTCCGTGGGAGATCACCGCGCCGGTCGACGCGATCGCCCCGCAGTCGGAGCTCTACGACGTGGTTCCGGTGGACCTGCGCACGCCCTACGATGTGCACGAGGTGATCGAGCGGATCGTCGACGGCGGTGAATTCCAGGAATTCAAGGCCGAGTACGGCCGCACCCTGGTCACGGGCTTCGCGCGCATCCACGGCCATCCGGTCGGCATCGTCGCCAACAACGGTGTGCTGTTCGGTGAATCCGCCCAGAAGGGCGCGCATTTCATCGAATTGTGCGACAAGCGGGTCATTCCGCTGGTGTTCCTGCAGAACATCACCGGTTTCATGGTCGGGCGCGACTACGAGGCGAGCGGTATCGCCAAGCACGGCGCGAAGATGGTGACCGCGGTCGCGTGCGCGCGGGTGCCGAAGCTGACGGTCGTGATCGGCGGTTCGTACGGCGCCGGCAACTATTCGATGTGCGGGCGGGCGTATTCGCCGCGCTTCCTGTGGATGTGGCCGAACGCCCGCATCTCGGTGATGGGCGGTGAGCAGGCCGCCTCGGTGCTGGCCACCGTTCGCGGCGATCAGCTCGGTGATTCCTGGAGCGCCGAACAGGAGGAGCAGTTCAAGGCGCCGATCCGGGAACAGTACGAGCACCAGGGCAATCCGTACTACTCCACCGCCCGGCTGTGGGACGACGGGGTCATCGATCCCGCCGATACCAGAACCGTGCTCGGCCTGGCGCTGTCGGTCTGTGCGCAGGCGCCTCTCGAACCTGTCTCCTACGGCGTATTCCGGATGTGATCACTATGCTGAACAAATCTCACCCGGTGCCCTTCGACACCGTGCTGGTCGCCAACCGCGGCGAGATCGCCGTGCGCGTGATCCGCACGTTGCGCGCCATGGGTATTCGCTCGGTGGCGGTCTACAGCGACGCCGATGTCGCCGCCCGGCACGTGGCCGAGGCCGATGTCGCGGTGCGGCTGGGACCGGCCCCGGCGCGGCAGAGCTATCTCGATATCGAGCGGGTGGTCGACGCGGCCGTGCGCTCCGGTGCACAAGCCGTCCATCCCGGTTACGGCTTCCTGTCGGAGAATTCGGCGTTCGCCGCCGCACTGGAGAAGGCCGGCATCGTCTTCCTCGGTCCGCCCGTGCGGGCGATCGAGATCATGGGCGACAAGATCGCGGCCAAGACCGCGGTCGCCGACTTCGGGGTGCCGGTCGTGCCCGGTATCGCCCGGCCCGGTCTCACCGACGACGAATTGATCTCGGCCGCAACCGAAATCGGCTATCCGGTGCTGGTCAAGCCGTCGGCGGGCGGTGGTGGCAAGGGGATGCGCCGGGTCGACGTTCCCGCCGATCTGCCCGCGGCGCTGGTGAGCGCGCGCCGGGAGGCCGCCGCGGCGTTCGGTGACGACACGTTGTTCCTGGAGCGGTTCGTCGCCACACCGCGGCATATCGAGGTGCAGATCCTCGCCGACCAATTCGGCAACGTGCTGCATCTGGGCGAGCGGGAATGCAGCCTGCAGCGCCGGCATCAGAAGGTCATCGAGGAGGCGCCCTCGCCGTTGCTGGACCCGCAGACGCGGGCCCGGATCGGCGCCGCCGCCTGCAACACCGCGCGCAGCGTCGACTACGTGGGCGCGGGCACCGTCGAATTCATCGTCTCCGCCGACCGGCCGGACGAGTTCTTCTTCATGGAGATGAACACCCGGCTGCAGGTCGAACATCCGGTGACCGAACTGGTGACCGGGGTCGATCTGGTGGAATGCCAGGTCCGCGTGGCGGCCGGGCAGAAGATCGTCGCCGAACAGGACGATATCCAGCTCACCGGTCACGCCGTCGAGGCTCGCGTCTACGCCGAGGATCCCGGCCGCGACTTCCTGCCCACCGGCGGAACCGTGCTGGCGCTGGCCGAGCCGCAGGGGCCGGGCGTGCGGGTGGATTCCGGGCTGCGCACCGGCAGTGTGATCGGCAGCGACTACGACCCGATGCTGTCGAAGGTGATCGCGCACGGCCCCGATCGCGCGACCGCGATCGCCCGGCTCGATCAGGCACTGGCCGACACCCAGGTGCTCGGCGTGCGGACCAACACCGACTTCCTGCGCTTCCTGCTGGCCGATCCCGATGTGCTGCGCGGTGATCTCGACACCGGACTGCTGGACCGGCGCGCCGGGGACTTCCGCCCCGCACCGGCCACGGACGACCAGTTCGTCGCGGCGGCGGTGGCGCGCTGGCTGCGGGCGTGGCCGGATGCGCCGCGCGGCCCGTGGGACATCCCGAACGGCTGGCGCATCGGCACCGCCGCGCCCACGGTGTTGCGGCTCGAGGGCGGCGACCGCGTCGTGCACGTGGCGATCACGGGCACCCCCGCCGACGCGTGGGTGGCGGTCGACGCCGGGGAGCCGCGCTCGCTGACCGCCGCGCGCGACGACGCGGTGCTGACGATCGACCTCGACGGGATCCGGCTGCGCTACCGGGTCGCCGAACACGGCGGCCCGATCTGGGTGGCCGGCGCCGACGGCGTCGCGGCGGTGCGCGAGGTGGCCGAACCGAGTGTGCGCGGTGGCGACGAACAGCTCACCGACGCCGAAATACTCAGCCCCATGCCGGGTTCGGTGATCGCGGTGCACGTGGCCCCGGGCGCCGAGGTCGCCGCCGGCACCCCGGTGGTGGTGGTCGAGGCGATGAAGATGGAACACACCCTGACCGCGCCGGTCGCCGGAAAGGTGGAGCTGCTGGTCGCGGCGGGCGACCAGGTGCAGGTCGAACAGGTCCTGGCGCGGATCGCCGCCGAGCCCGTCGTGGACACCGAGGAATCGGACACCGAGCAGGCGGACACCGAGCAGAAAGAGGCACAGGCATGAGCGATTTCCTGTCCACCGGCACGCTGCCGGAGGAGTACCGAGATCTGGCGCTGACCGTTCGCGATTTCGCGAATCAGGTCGTCGCGCCGGTGGCGGCGAAACACGATGCGGCCCATACCTTCCCGTACGAGGTCGTTTCCGGCATGGCGGATATGGGTCTGTTCGGCCTGCCGTTCCCGGAGGAGTACGGCGGTATGGGCGGCGACTACTTCGCGCTGTGCCTGGCGCTCGAGGAACTCGGCAAGATCGACCAGAGCGTGGCGATCACGCTCGAGGCCGGGGTGTCGCTGGGCGCCATGCCGATCTACCGGTTCGGCAACGAGGCGCAGAAGCAGCAGTGGTTGCCGCAATTGACCTCCGGGCGCGCCCTCGCGGGTTTCGGACTCACCGAACCCGGTGCGGGCAGCGATGCCGGCGGCACCCGGACCACCGCCGTCCGCGACGGCGACGACTGGATCATCAACGGCAGCAAGCAGTTCATCACCAATTCGGGCACGGATATCACCCGGCTGGTGACCGTGACCGCGGTGACCGGTGAGTCGGAGGGCAAGAAGGAGATCTCCACCATCCTGGTGCCGACCGACACCCCCGGCTTCGTCGCCGAACCGGCCTACAACAAGGTCGGCTGGCACGCCTCGGACACCCATCCGCTGAGCTTCACCGACGTCCGGGTGCCGCAGTCGAATCTGCTCGGTGAACTCGGCCGCGGCTACGCCAACTTCCTGCGGATCCTGGACGAGGGCCGGATCGCGATCGCGGCGCTGTCGGTCGGCGCGGCACAGGGCTGTGTCGACGAGAGCGTGCGCTACGCCGGTGAGCGGGAGGCGTTCGGCCGCACCATCGGCCGCAACCAGGCGGTGGCGTTCAAGATCGCCCGGATGGAGGCGCGGGCGCACGCCGCGCGCACCGCGTACTACGACGCGGCGGCCTTGATGCTGGCGGGCAAGCCGTTCAAGAAGCAGGCCGCGATCGCGAAGCTGGTCGCCAGCGAGGCCGCGATGGACAACGCCCGCGATGCCACCCAGATTTTCGGCGGCTACGGCTTCATGAACGAATATGCTGTGGCCCGGCACTATCGCGATTCCAAGATTCTGGAAATCGGCGAGGGCACGACCGAGGTGCAGTTGATGCTGATCGGACGGGAGCTGGGACTGTGAGCGAGCCGATGGAGCCGGTGCGCCGGGTGGTGCAGCGCGGGCTGTGGTTCGAGGAGCTGGAAATCGGTGTGCTGTACGAACATCGGCCCGGGCGCACCATCACCGAGGCGGACAACGTCGCGTTCACCACGCAGACGATGAATACCCAGGCGCTGCATCTGGACGCGGCCTTCGCCGACGGTCTGCCCCCGTTCAATCAGCGACTCGTCAATTCGATGCTCACGCTGTCGACGCTGGTCGGCCTGTCGGTGGCGCAGCTGACGCAAGGCACCATCGTGGGCAATCTGGGCTTCTCGGAGGTCGCCTTCCCGAAGCCGATGTTCCACGGCGACACCCTGTACGCCGAAACCCTGGTGACCGCCAAGCGTGAGTCGAAAAGCCGTCCGGGCGAAGGGATCGCGACCTTCGCGCACACCGGGCGCAACCAGCACGGCGACGTGGTGGCCACCGCGGTCCGCAAAACCCTGATGCGGATGCGCCCGGACGGCGAGTAGGAGAGCGGATGAACTGGGAAATCCCGGGCCCGGCCTGGCTGTTCTGCCCCGCCGACCGGGGCGAACGCTACGAGAAGGCCGCCGCCGCGGCCGACGTCGTGATCATCGATCTGGAGGACGGCGTCGCGGCCGGGGACAAGGAGGCCGCGCGCGAGGTGCTGATGGCCACGCCGCTCGATCCGGAGCGGACGGTGGTCCGGGTCAACGCGGCCGGTACGCACGATTTCGACGCGGACCTGACCGCGCTGGCCTCGACCTCCTACCGTCGCATCATGTTGCCGAAATGCGAATCGGCACAACAGCTCTCACTGCTGTCGGACTACGAGGTGCTCGCGCTGTTCGAATCGCCGCTGGGCGCGCTGCGCACCGAAGAGGTCATGGCCGCGCCTAATGCGATCGCCTCGATGGCGGGGGCGGAGGATCTGGTCGCCGGACTCGGCGGCAATTCCAGCCGCCGCGCCGACGGCGGTTATCGCGATGTGGCACGGCAGCTGCGCTCGACCGCGTTGCTGGCGGCGAAGGCGTACGGCAAGATCGCGCTGGACTCGGTGTACCTCGATATCGCCGACCTCGACGGGTTGCGCGCGGAATCCGGCGAGGCGGTGGCGGTCGGCTACGACGTCAAGGTCGCCATCCATCCCAAGCAGCTCGCGGTGATCCGGGCCGCCTACGCGCCGGCGGACGAGGAAGTGGACTGGGCCCGCCGGGTGCTCGCGGAGGTGCCCAACAATCGCGGTGTGTTCAGTTTCGAGGGACGCATGGTGGACGGCCCGGTGATCCGGCACGCCGAGCGCATTCTGCAGCGTGCCGGGGCCCGGTAGATCTAGGAGAGTCATGACGCAACCGCAGTGGGAGCCCGACGCCGGGGACCTGGAAACGGCGCGGGTCGCCGATTTCGCCCGATTCGTCGGGGCCCGGACCGGACGAGAATTCGATGACTATCACTCGCTGTGGGAATGGTCGATCACCGATCTGGCCGGGTTCTGGGGCGCGCTGTGGGAGTACTTCGAACTCGGCGGCGCGCCGGCCACCGTGCTGGCGAGTACCGAAATGCCAGGCGCGCAATGGTTTCCGGGGCAGCTGCTGAACTACGTCGATCAGATCGCCCGCCACGCCCGCACCGACCGGCCCGCCATCGTCTACGCCGGCGAACAGGGCGGCCTGACCGAGATCTCCTGGGCGGAACTGCTGGGCCGCACCGCCTCCTTCGCGGCGACGCTCCGCGAACTCGGGGTGGGACTCGGCGATCGAGTCGTCGGCTATCTGCCCAACATCCCCGAGGCCGTGATCGCCTTCCTCGGCGCGGCCAGCATCGGCGCGGTGTGGAGTGCCTGTGGGCAGGACTATTCGGCCAAGGCGGCGCTCGATCGGCTGGGGCAGTTGGAGCCGGCCGTGCTGGTCACCGCCGACGGTTACCACTTCGGTGGGAAAACGCACGACAAACGTGACGATATCGCCGCCCTGCGGGCCGGGCTGCCGACCGTTCGCGCCACCGTCGTGGTGCCGCGCCTCGGCGGTGCGGTGCCCGACGCCCTGGACTGGAATGCGGTTGCTCCGCCGGAGGGCGCTGAATTGTCCACGGAGCCCGTCGGTTTCGCGCATCCACTCTGGATCCTGTTCTCCTCCGGCACCACGGGGCTGCCGAAGGGGATCGTGCACGGGCACGGCGGCGTCCTGCTCGAACATCTGAAAGCCGCTGCGCTGCAATCGGATATCGGCCGCGGCGACGTCTTCTTCTGGTACACCAGCCCCAGCTGGATGATGTGGAACTTCCAGGTCGCCGGCCTGCTGGTGGGTGCGACGATCATCTGTTACGACGGCAGTCCGACCTATCCGCACGCCGATTCGCTGTTCGACCTGGCCGCGCGCACGGGCACCACCGTGCTCGGCACCAGCCCCGGCTACGTGCTCGCGTGCATCAAGGCCGGTGTGGTGCCGCGACGCGACCACGATCTCTCGGCGCTGCGCACGATCGGCATCACCGGGTCGTCCCTGCCGCCGTCGTCGGCACTGTGGTTGCGCGACAACGTCGGTGAGCGAGTGCAGGTGAACTCGATCAGCGGCGGCACCGATGTGGTGTCCGCGTTCATCGGCGGCGTGCGCACGGTGCCGGTGTGGCCGGGCGAGCTGTCGGTGCCGTTTCTCGGCGCCGCGGTGGATGCCTGGGACGAATCGGGCCGGCCGGTGCGCGGCGAGGTCGGGGAGTTGGTGATCACCGCCCCGATGCCCTCCATGCCGGTGTCGTTCTGGAACGATCCCGACGGAACACGCTATCGCGCAGCGTATTTCGAGATGTTCCCCGGCGTCTGGCGGCACGGCGACTGGATCACCGTCACCGATCACGGCAGCATCGTCGTGCACGGCCGCTCCGATTCGACGCTGAACCGGCACGGCATCCGGATGGGCTCGGCCGATATCTACCAAGCGGTGGAACAACTTCCGGAGATCGCCGAGGCCCTGGTGATCGGCGCCGAACAGCCCGACGGCGGTTACTGGATGCCGCTGTTCGTCACCCTCGCCCCGGGCGCCGAACTGACCGACGAGCTGAAACAGCGCATCAACGCGACGATCCGCGCCGAGGTCTCACCGCGCCACGTCCCCGACGAAATCATCGCCGCCCCGGGCATTCCGCACACCCGCACCGGCAAGAAGCTCGAGGTGCCGATCAAGAAACTGTTCCAGGGTGCGGACCCGGATCGGGTGGTCGAACGCAGCGCGGTCGACAATGCGGATCTGCTCACCTGGTACGCCGAGGTGCCGGCCCGGAAACGGGCGAAGTAGGCCGAGCCGCGGAAGCGGTGCGCTGCCGCTCGGTGGCCGCCGAGTACGCGCGGCACACCGCATCCGGGCCGCGGGTGATCAGGCGGCGAGCTCTCCGGCCTCCTCCATCGACAACCGGCCGTCGACCATGCGGTAGACCGCGTTCATGCGGTGCAGGTGGGTGCGGTCGTGGGTCACCAGCAGGGTGGCGGCGGCGTGGGTGTGGACGACCCCGAGAATCAGGTCGATGACGGCGGCCCCGCGTTCCTGGTCGAGGGCGCTGGTGGGCTCGTCGACGACCAGCAGGGCGGGGTCGTGCATGAGCGCGCGGGCGATGTCGACGCGTTGCCGTTGACCGCCGGACAGCTGAGCCGGGCGCTTCTTCTCGTGGCCGCGCAGCCCCACCGCGTCGAGCAGATCCATCGCCTTGTCCCTGGTTCGGCGTCGCAGGCGCGGTGAGACGACGGTGTGGCCACCCAGGTGCTGCATCACCTCGAGTTGTTCGACCGCGGTGAGGGCGGGGATGAGGTTGGGCTGCTGGAAGACGATCCCGACGCGTTCGCGGCGCAGGGTGGTGGCCTCGCGCCGGGACGCTCGGGCGAGGTCGACGCTGCCGTCGTCGGTATCGAGCAGGATCCGGCCCGAATCCGGGCGGACCAATGTCGACACCGTGGCCAGCAGACTCGATTTGCCCGATCCCGACGGACCGGTGATGGCCGCGATCTCGCCGCCGCGCACGGTCAATGACACCTTGTCGAGGGCGGTGATGCGGCCGGCGCCGTCGGGGAAGGTGAGGGTGAGATCGGAGACGGTCAGGGTGGTGGTCATCGAAAGCTCCTGTGCGGTAATCGAATCAGCGAGATTGGTTGAGCGCGGTGAGCGGGTCGGTGGTGGCCAGGAAGCGCAGGGCGAACACGGCGCCGAGCAGACCTAGCCCGATCAGGGCGAGGGCGGGCACCACGGTCGTGGCCGCGCTGAGCACGAACGGCACCGTCCCGCCGATGAAAGCCCCGGCCAGTGCGGTCACCCCGACACCGACGCCGACTCCGAGGAGCAGCACGATCAGCGCCTGGCCCAGGGCGTCGCGAACCATTGCGGTCGTGGTGGCGCCCAGCGCTTTCAGCGTCGCGATATCCGCGGTGCGCTGGATGGTCCAGACGGTGAAGAAGGCGCCGATCACCAGGGCGGAGATCACGAACAGCATCACGGTCATCAGCGTGAGCGAACCGTTCTCGGCCCGATACGACCCGATCGCCTGCAATGCGCCGTCGACACTCGTCGTGCGGGTGTGCGCGGCGCTGTTCACCGCACCGGTATCGGGCACCCCGGAGGCGACCAGAATCGTGGCGGCCCCGCCGCGCGGATCGAGTTGCTGCCAGTCGGACAGCGTCGTCCAGACCACCGGGGTGTGCGCGTACCAGTCGTCGTCGCCGACTGCCGCGACCGTGAAGGTACCGCCGCCGATCGACACGCGATCACCGGCGCCGGCCGAGAGGTCTTCGGCGGCGGCCTGACTCAGCACGACGGTGCCGGGGCCGGTAGCCACCTCGTTGCCGAACGCCTTGCCGTCGACGCCGAATATCGCCACCTGGGCCGGTGCGGATCCCTCCCGGACGGCCTGGCTACGGCTGATGCCGACCGGATCGACGCTTCCTCCGGCTCGCTGCCAGCGCTCGACCTGTTCGCTGGTCAGCGCCGAGGAATCGAAGGACGGATCGGCGCCGGTATCGGCGAATACGACGCTGCCGCCGGCCAGCCGCTCGAGTGCGGAAATATTCTGATGCGCCAGGCCGGCCGTGAGTCCGCTCAGAAAGCTCACCAGCAGGGCCACCATGGTGACGACCAGGGTGATGAGCAGGAATCGGCCGCGGGCGGCCCGCAGATCTCTCAGTGCGACGAACATATCTCCACCTTCGCGATGAATCCGCCGGTGGACATCGCCTGCGCGGACACTTCGCGACCGCCCGACGATGGGGTGCCGAATCCACCTTTCGATGGATGCCGACCCGGTAACCGCGCATAAGCTGGCAGCGTGCACCGCTCTCCACTCACCCCCGTCTTCGCCGCACTGCAGGTCGGACTGCATGTGTTGATGACGGCGCTGGTGGTCGTGGTGATGGTGCGCGCGGCCGTGCCCGGTGACGACGGCCCCCGGCCCACCGTCGCGGTGATCGTGCTCGCGGCGCTGTTCCTGCTCGTCTATTTCGCGGGTGGGCTGCTGCGCGGGCGTCCGGTCGCCGCGCGGGTGTGGCTGGGCGGGCTCACGGCGCTGTGGCTGGCGTTGATCGTGCTGGTTCCGGAGGCCGTCTACCTGGTGTTCGGACTGTTCTTCCTGTATCTGCATCTGCTACCGCGACTGTGGGGACTGGCCGCGGTCGTCGCCGCCACGACCGTCTCGGTGGTCGGCTGGGGATTGCACGAGGGGTGGACGGTTCCCGGAATCGCCGGGCCGGTCCTGGGCGCGATCGTGGCGATCGCGATCGGCCTGGGCTATCGGGCGCTGTTCCGCGAGGCGGCCGATCGCCAGCAGTTGATCGACGAATTGCTCTCCACCCGTGCCACTCTCGCCGAACGCGAACGCACCGCCGGCAAACTCGCCGAACGTGAACGGCTCGCGCAGGAGATCCACGACACCGTCGCCCAGGGGTTGTCCAGCATCCAGATGCTGCTGCATGCCGCCGAACGCGACGCACCGGATCATCCCGCGCTGCAACAGATCCGGCTCGCCCGCGAGACCGCCGCGGACAATCTGGTCGAGACCCGGCAGTTGATCGGCGACCTCACCCCGGCGGTGCTCGAGGGGCAATCGCTGAGTGATGCGCTCGAGCGGATCGCCCGGCGCGCCGAGGGCCCCGGGCTGAGCGCCCGCACGGTGGTCGAGGGGACGCCGATGCGGCTGCCGATGCCCGTCGAGGCCGCGCTGGTGCGGGTGGCACAGGGCGCGGTGTCGAATGTGGTCCGGCACGCGCACGCCGATCGGATGCGGATCACGCTCACCTACGGTGACGACGCCGTCCATCTCGATGTGGTCGACGACGGCGTCGGTATCGATCCGGCGGTCTTCGGCGGCGGCACCTTCGGCCTCAACGCCATGCGCAGCCGCGTCGAACAGCAGGGTGGTGTCATGGACGTCGAATCCGAGCCGGGGCATACCGCCGTCACCGTGTCGTTTCCGCTGCACGACTCGGAAACCGCTGCGGCCGAGCTCATCTCGCGGGAGGAGCTGCCGTGATCCGTCTCCTGCTGGCCGACGACCACGCCATCGTCCGCGCCGGATTGCGGGCCCTGCTGGATTCCGGCGAGGACATCACGGTGGTCGGGGAGGCCGCCACCGCCGAGGAGGCCGTGGCCTTCTGCGCCACCACGCACGTCGATCTGGTGCTGATGGATCTGCGCTTCGGTCCCGGCAAATCCGGGGTGGACGCGACCCTGGCCCTGCGCGCCCTGCCCGATCCGCCGAACGCCCTGGTCGTGACCAACTACGACACCGACGCCGATATCCTCGGCGCCATCGAGGCGGGTGCCTGCGGTTACATCCTCAAGGACACCCCGCCGCCCGAACTCCTCGCCGCCGTGCGCGCCGCGGCGGCGGGGGAGAGCGTGCTCTCGCCCTCGGTCGCCTCCAAACTGATGACCCGCGTCCGCAAACCGGACACCACCCTGAGCGCCCGCGAGATCGAGGTGCTGCGCCTGGTCGCCGACGGTCATTCCAACCGCGATATCGGCAAACACCTGTTCCTCAGCGAGACGACGGTGAAATCCCATCTGGTGCACATCTATTCGAAGCTGGGCGTGAAATCGCGGACGTCGGCGGTGGCGCGAGCGCGCGAGCGCGGGGCCATCTGAACCGTGCGGGGCTCGCTGATCGCGGCCGTGTCGCTCGGCGCGTGTCGGGGCCCGCGCACACGCCGCCGCTTCCTAGGGTGAGCTCATGCCTTCCATTACCGATCCCGAAGTGCGGGAATTCCTCGCCGCCGGAACCCGTACCGGCAAACTGGCTCTGGTCGCCTCCGACGGCCGCCCGATCGTCAATCCGGTGTGGTTCATCCTCGACGGCGACGACCTGGTCTTCAACACCGGCAAAACCACCGCCAAGGGCAAGGCGCTGGCTCGCGACCCCCGCGTCGCCCTCTGCGTGGACCTGGACGAACCGCCGTACGCCTATTTCCAGGTGCAGGGCGTCGCCACCCTCTCCGAGGATCCTGCCGAACTCCTGCGCACCGCGACCGCCATCGCCGCGCGGTACATGGGCCCGGACCGCGCCGAGGAATTCGGCACCCGCAACGCCGTCCCCGGTGAGCTGGTCGTGCGGGTACGCCCGGACAAGATCCTCGGGGGGCTGAACATGACCGGATAGCCGGCCGGGGGCGGGGAAGAACCGGCGAATCGAGCGCGGGAGCTGTCCCTGCGAACGGCACCGAGACCGCCCGCGGGCTACCGAACACCGCCGTCGAGCAGGACGGCCGCGTCGTTGAAAAAGCTTGCACTGCAACAAGTTCTACACGCGGCGCAGCTGCTCGCTCCGCACCTCCACTGTGGGTGTGTGGCGCGAGGACCACCCATCCTTCGGTTCCACCGTTTCGAATGCACGCCGTGGGACAATGGGGCGACCATGAAGACGAGGTGAGGAGCTGAGGTGACAGCCTTTTCGTATCCGCAACGGCTGCTGACGCTCTCCGATTTCGTGGCGCTCCCCGAAGACGACCGGCATCGCTGGGAGTTGCAGGAGGGGGCACTCGTCGTGTCGCCGTCACCGACACCGGCGCACAATATCGCCGGCGCGCAACTGTATATGCAGTTGTTCGCGCAGCTGCCGGACGATCTGGTGGCCGTGCCGGACGTCGACGTCGATCTGGGGTTGGTCCCGCCGGACGAACCCGCCACCGTCAGGCGACCGGATCTGATCGTCGTGACGCGTGCCGAACTGGAACGAGTCCGTACCTCCGGCGGCATTCTTCGCACGTCGGAAGCGGTGCTCGTCGTCGAAATCGTTTCCCCGGGCTCGCATCGCACCGATACGGTGACCAAGCGCAGCGAATACGCCGAAGCCGGCATCGCGCACTACTGGATCATCGACCTCAACGAGCCGCTGAGCCTGTTGGTATTCCGGCTCACCGAAGAACTCGGGTATGTGGACGAAGGCGAAGCGACCGGAACGTTCCGGACCACGTCGCCCTGCCCGCTCACCATCGAGCTCGGGCGGCTGGGCTGAGGGTTGCGGGATCGGGCGGGCACCTAGACTCCGGGCATGACCGTGCATTTCATCGGAGCGGGTCCCGGGGCGGCCGATCTACTCACGCTGCGGGCGGTGGCGCTGCTGCGGGAATCTCCGGTGTGCCTGTATGCCGGGACGTATCTGGATCCCGAGGTGCTGGCGCATTGCGCGCCGGAGGCGGAGTTGATCGATACCCAGGGGCTGGATCTGGACGAGATCGTCGCGCACTGTGCGCGGGCCGACGCCGAGGGTAAGGATGTGGCCCGGCTGTGTTCGGGGGATCCGTCGATCTATTCGGCGCTGACCGAGCAGGCGCGGCGGCTCGACGGGCTGGGTATCTCCTGGGATGTGACGCCCGGGGTCCCGGCGTATGCGGCGGCGGCCGCGGTCCTGGGCAGCGAGCTGACGGTGCCGGAGGTGGCGCAGTCGGTGGTGCTGACGCGGACGCAGGCGCGCTCGACCGCGATGCCCGAGTCCGAGGCGCTGGCGAATTTCGCGCGGACCCGGGCCAGTCTGGTGCTGCATCTGGCGATCACGCGGATTCGCGAGCTGGCCGCTGAGCTGGCGCAGGAGTACGGCGCCGATTGCCCGGCCGTGGTGGTCTACCGGGCCAGTCAGCCGCAGCAGCGGATTCTGCGCGGGACGCTCGCCGATATCGCCGGCCAGGTCGAGGCGGCCGGACTGCGGCAGGCCGCGGTGGTCCTGGTCGGGCGCGCCCTGACTCCGGCGCTCGACTGTGCGCAATCCCATCTGTACGACCCCGGACGGGAGCGGCACCCGGTATCCGGGCCCGGCGCGTGACCCCCTCGCGCACCGCGATTTCGGTCACTCGGGACGGGCGATTCCCGGTAGGTTCCCAGCAGCGGATCGAACGTCGAGGTGGCGGGGACAACGGAGTGCAGTGGTGATGTCGGAGCGCTATCGCCCTTCTTGGCTGATTGTCGGTACCTGGCGGTAGATTGGTTCGGTGTTCATCAGCGAATCTCGAAACGAGGCCGATCCGTGGCCGGTGGGTGTGGTCGGGCCCATGTAACAAGATCGGCCCGACGGACGGATAGGTCCTATGAACATTTTTGTCTGATTGCAATCGAAGTGAGCCCCGAATGCCGGACGCCACGCTCGGATGAGGTGAGCGTCGGCATCGGTGTGCCATCGGGGAGCGCTGCGTGGCGTTCCGGAAGCGAGGTTACGGGTTGGACCGGCTGGATTTCGGCGGAAACGGCGAAGCTGGCGGCGAGGTAACGCCCGCGGCAGTATCCGGGGATCAACTGTTCCCGCTGTCGCCGGCGCAGCTCGGAATCTGGTATGCCCAGCACCTGGACCCCCAGGTGCCGATCACGATCGCCCAGTACGTCGACCTGGACGGTGACGTCGACGTCGAGGTGCTCTCGCGCGCCAGCCTGGATGCGTCCCACGAGCTGGGCTCCGGTTTCGTGCGCATCGTCGAACGCGACGGCGAGCCGCTGCAGTACGTCGATCACACCCTCGGCGACACCGACGGCGTCGAGCACATCGATCTGCGCGATGCCGCCGATCCGGAAGCGGCCGCGCACGAGTGGATGCGCGCCGACTACGGCCGCCCGCTGAACATCATCACCGACCGCCTGGTCCGCTCGGCCGCCCTGCAGCTCACCGACGACCGCTGGTTCTGGTACTCGCGTGCCCATCACATCGTGCTCGACGGCTTCGGCGCGGTGAACCAGGTCAACCGGATCGCCGAGCGCTACACCGCCTATCGCAACGGCGTCGAGCCCGCCGCGTTGAAGGCCTCCGACCTGCGCGACCTGGTCGAATCCGAATTCGCCTACCGCGACAGCACCCGCTTCGAGAGCGATAAGCAGTACTGGGCCGAGCGGGTGGCCGGTCTGGAGGAGGGCACCAGCCTCACCGGCCGCAATGCCGCCCCGGCCCCGCTGAACGACGTGGTCGGCGCCGCTCTGTCCGACGATCGCAACGACCTGCTCGCCGAGGCCGTTCGTCGCCACGACTCCTCGCCGGCCGCCCTGCTGATCGCGGGTTTCGCCGCCTATCTGGCGCAGTGGACCGACGCCGAGGACGTCATTCTGAGCCTTCCGGTCACTGCGCGCACCACCGCGGTGATGCGGCGTTCCGGCGGGGCCACCTCGAACATCGTCCCGCTGCGCCTGCGCGTCGGCCACGACACCACCGTCACCGACCTGCTGAAGTCGGTGCAGGTGGAGGTGTCGGGCGCGCTGCGTCACCAGCGGTACCGGCACGAGGACATTCGCCGTGACAGTGCCGCCGCCGGCCGGGAATCGGGCAGCGGCGACGGAGTGGTGACCAAGGAGTTCTTCGGCCCCTGGGTCAACATCATGTTGTTCCAGGACGAGCTGGTACTCGGCAGCACGCCGGGCCGCTTGCATGTGCTCTCCACCGGTTCCATCGAGGATCTCGGCGTCAACTTCTATCAGACCGAGGGCGGCGCGCGGTCTCGGATCGACTTCGAGACCAACCCGAACCTCTACACCGAAGACGAAGCGCGCCACCATCATTCGCGCTTCCTCGAATTCTTCGACCGGTTCCTGCAGGCGGATGCGCAGGAGCGGCTGTGGGGTCTGCCGATCACCACGGCCGTCGAGCGGGCCGAAACCGTCACCGGCTGGAACCGCTCCGTCCACGAGGTGCCGACCACCACGCTGCCGGCCCTGCTGGACGCCGCGATCGCGCGCACGCCCGGCCGGACCGCCATCGACTTCCAGGGGCAGACGCTGACCTACGCCGAATTCGGCGCCCGGGTCAACCGCCTGGCGCGGACCCTGATCGCCGACGGTGTGGGCCCGGAATCGCTGGTGGCACTGGGCATGCGGCGTTCGCTGGATCTGGTCGTCGGCATGCACGCGGTGCTGAAGGCCGGTGGCGCGTACGTGCCGATCGATCCGGATCATCCGGCCGAGCGCACCGCCTACATCCTCGACAGCGCGGGCCCGGTGTGCGTGCTGACCAGTTCCACCGACGAGGTGGACCTGCCGGATTCGGTGCGGCAGGTGCAGATCGACACGCTCGACACCACCGGTGTGTCCGATGCGCCGATCACCGACGCCGACCGGCTCGCGCCGCTGCGCGCGGACAACACCGCCTACGTCATCTACACCTCCGGTTCGACCGGCCGGCCCAAGGGCGTCGCGGTCACCCACCACGCCATCGTCAATCAGCAGCTGTGGATGCTGCACGAATACGGCCTGACCGAGGCCGACGTCTATCTCCAGAAGACCGCCACCACCTTCGACGTCTCGCTGTGGGGTTACTTCCTGCCGCTGATGGTCGGCGCGAAACTGGTGGTCGCCGATCCGGACGGGCATCGCGATCCGGTCTACGTCGCGCAGATGATCGAGCGGCACGCGGTGACCGTCACCGACTTCGTGCCGTCGATGCTGACGGTCTTCGCCTCGCACGCCAGCGCGGGTCAATGTGATTCGCTGCGTGCGGTTTTCGTCATCGGTGAGGCGCTGCCGCCGGAGACCGCCGCGATGTTCCGGGCGATCAACCCGGACGCCGGCCTGCACAACCTCTACGGCCCCACCGAGGCTGCGGTCTCGGTGACCTACTGGGAGGCCACCGCCGCCGACACCACCACGGTCCCGATCGGTATCCCGGAATGGAATGTCGATGTCTACGTGCTGGATTCGCGGTTGCGTCCGGCTGCGATCGGCGCCCCGGGTGAGCTGTATCTGGGTGGACGGCAGCTGGCCCGCGGCTACCGCGGCCGGCCCGATCTGACCTCGGATCGGTTCGTCGCCAATCCCTTCTCGAGCACCGGCGAGCGCATGTACCGCACCGGTGACCTGGTGCGCTGGGGCCGGCAGGCCGACGGGACCGGTGTGCTGGAGTACATCGGCCGTACCGACTTCCAGGTCAAGTTCCGCGGCCAGCGCATCGAGCTCGGCGAGATCGAAACCGATCTGCTCGCCCATCCGGCGGTCAGCCAGGCCGTCGTCCTGGTGGTCGACACCGCGACCGGTCAGCAGCTGGTCGCGTATGTCGTTCCGGCGCCGGGATATTCGATCGATTCGGCGGATCTCACCCGGTTCGTGGCCGAGAAGCTGCCCAGCTACATGGTGCCCGCCGCGATCATGGTGCTGGACGCGTTCCCGCTCAACACCTCCGGCAAGCTGGATCGCAAAGCGCTGCCCGAACCCGTGTTCAGCGCCGATGCGACCGGTTACCGCGCCCCCCGCACGCAGGCCGAGGAGATCGTCGCCGGCGTCTTCGCCGACGTACTGAGCCAGCCCCGGGTCGGCGTGGACGACAACTTCTTCGACCTCGGCGGCAACTCGCTGGTGGCGACCCAGGTCGTCGCGCGCATCTCCGCCGCCTTCGGCGTGCAGCTGGGTGTGCGCGCGCTGTTCGAGACGCCCACCGTGGCGGGTATCGCGGCCCGGGCCGACGCTGCGGCCGAACACGGCGCCGACGGCGAATTCGCGGCGCGTCCGCCGCTGGTCGCGCAGCATCGCCCGGACCGGGTTCCGCTGTCGCTGGCACAGCAGCGGATGTGGTTCATCAACCAGTTCGACCCCGCCGCACCCACCTACAACCTGCCCTTCGTGGTGCGGCTGAGTGGCACCGTCGACATCGACGCGCTGCAGACCGCGCTGCGCGACGTGGTGGAGCGGCAGGAATCGCTGCGCACCATCTTCCCCGAGTCCGGCGCGGGCGGCTATCAGTTCGTTATTCCGGCCGAACAGGTCGACCTCGGTATCGAGGTGGAGCCGATCGACGCGGCGGATCTGCACGATGCGCTGGCGGCCTTCGCGTCCGCCGGATTCGATGTGTCTCGGGAACTGCCGATCCGCGTGCGGATATTCGAGATCTCCGCCGGCCACGACAATGGCACGCGGGACTTCGCGGTCGCTTTCGTCGTTCACCACATCGCCGCGGACGGATTCTCCTTCGGTCCCCTGGCTCGCGACGTCGCGGCCGCATATCTGGCGCGTGCGGCCGGTTCGGCGCCCGCGTGGTCACCGCTTCCGGTCCAGTACCAGGACTACAGCCTCTGGCAGCGGGAACTGCTCGGTTCGGAGGCCGATCCGGATTCCATCGCCGCCCGCGAAATCGGGTACTGGCGAGAGGCTTTGGCCGGTCTGCCGGATCAGCTGGAATTGCCCGCCGATCGCCCGCGGCCGCCGGTGCAGAGCTTCCGCGGCCGCCGGGTCGATTTCGCCATCGACGCCGAATTGCATGGGCAATTGGTCGAACTGGCGCGTGCCCACGGCGTCAGCTTGTTCATGGTCATGCACGCCTCGTTGGCCGTTCTGCTGGCCCGGTTGTCGGGTACCAGCGATATCGCTGTCGGCACGCCGGTCGCCGGTCGCGGTGAACAGGCGCTCGACGACCTGATCGGCATGTTCGTCAACACGCTGGTGTTGCGTTCCGAGGTCGAGGGCAGCATCGCGTTCAGCGAATTCCTGGCGCAGACCCGGGAAGTCGACCTCGCCGGATTCGCGCACGTCAACGTGCCGTTCGAACGACTGGTCGAGGTGCTGAACCCGACCCGCTCGCAGGCGCGGCATCCGTTGTTCCAGGTGATGCTGTCGTTCCAGGAGATGTCGCACGCCACGTTGGAACTGCCCGGATTGTCGGTGACCGCCGACGAACTGGACGTCGACATCGCCAAATTCGACCTGCAGTGGACCATCACCGAGGAGCGTTCCGGCTCCGGTGCGCCCGCCGGGATGGTTGCGGAGGTCTCCTACGCCACCGATCTGTTCGACGCGCCGACCGTCGCCGAATTCACCGAACGCTATCTGCGGATCCTGAAATCTGTTGCCGCGCACCCGGATACGGCGGTGCGTGAGATCGATCTGCTCGACGATGCCGAACGGGTCACGGTGCTCTCGGGCTGGAACGAGACCGCGCACGGAGTTTCGGCTCCGACGGTGCTGGATCTGTTCGCCGAGCAGGTTCGGCAGCGGCCCGACGAGCTCGCCGTGCTGTTCGACGGCGGCATGCGCGAGGACGGCGGGGAGCAGATCGAGCTCACCTACGCCGAATTCGACGCGCGCGTCAATCGTTTGGCTCGCAAGCTGATCGACCTCGGCGTGGGACCGGAGTCGCTGGTCGGCGTCGGTATCCGGCGTTCGGTGGATATGCTCGTCGCGATCTACGCGGTGATGACCGCCGGTGGTGGGTATGTGCCCCTGGACCCCGACCATCCGGCCGAGCGCACCGACTACGTGCTGGCCTCCTCGGGCCCGGTCTGCCTGCTGACGACCACCGACGACGGGGTCGCCGCGAGCGACATCCCGGTGATCGCGGTCGACACCGTCGACCTGGACGACTATCCGCCGACCCCGGTCGGCGATGCCGATCGACTCGCCCCGCTGCGGGCGAGCAATACCGCATACGTGCTCTATACCTCCGGCTCCACCGGCCGTCCGAAGGGTGTCGCGGTCGCACATGCCGCCGTGGTGAACCAGATCGCCTGGATCACCGCGCAATACCGCATGGGGCCGGCCGATGTGGTGCTGCAGAAGACCCCGGTGACCTTCGACGTGTCGGTCTGGGAGTTGTTCGGCACGCTGGCGGTCGGTGCGAAGATGCTCATCGCGGCACCGGACGGGCATCGCGATCCGGTGTATCTGTCGGAGATCATCGGTCGTCATCGGGTCACCATGACGTCGTTCGTGCCGTCGATGCTGTCGGTCTTCGTCGGTGCCGCGGTTCCGGCCGAATGTGCCTCGCTGCGTGCCGTTCTCGTCGCCGGAGAGGCGCTGCCGCCGGCGACGGTGACCGCGTTCCGGCAGTTCTCCACCGCCGCGCTGCACAACCTGTACGGCCCGACCGAATTCACCGTGCACGCGACCGCATGGCACCTGGACACCGTCGCCCCCGCCACGGTGCCCATCGGCCGCCCGGTGTGGAACACGCGCGCCTACGTACTCGACCAGGGTCTGTCTCCCGTTCCGGTCGGGGTGCCCGGTGAGCTGTACCTCGGCGGGGTGCAGGTCGCGCGCGGCTATCACGGCCGCCCCGACCTGACCGCCGATCGATTCGTAGCCGACCCGTTCGGCCCGCCCGGATCACGGCTGTACCGGACCGGTGACCTGGTCCGCTGGACCGAACCGGACGCACCCGAGGTCGGTCGCGCGGGCGTGCTGGAATACATCGGCCGCACCGACTTCCAGGTGAAGTTCCGCGGTCAGCGCATCGAACTCGGGGAGATCGAGGCCGCGCTCACCGAGCATCCGGCGGTGAACCAGGCCGTGGTCCTCGTCCTGGACACCGTCGCCGGTGATCAGCTCGTCGGTTACGCGGTCACACCGGCCGGCCCGGTCGACATCGACAACATCAAGGCTTCGCTGCACCGGCGACTGCCGGCGTACATGGTGCCCTCGGCGATCGTGGTGCTCGACGCGCTGCCGCTGAACCCGTCCGGCAAGCTGGACCGCAAAGCGTTGCCCGCGCCGGTGTTCGAGGTGCGCGAATTCCGCACTCCGGCAACGCCGATCGAGGAGATCGTCGCCCAGACCTTCGGCGAGGTTCTGGGCGTGGCCCGGGTCGGCGCGGACGACGACTTCTTCGACCTCGGCGGCAATTCGCTGATCGCCACCCAGGTGGCCTCGCGCTTGGGCAACGCGCTCGACACTCGCGTCCCGTTGCGCATGCTGTTCGAGGCGAGCACCGTGGCCGCGCTGGCCGCGCGAGTGGAATCGCATGCGGGCGACGGTGCGCGCAAGTCGCTGGTGGCACGGGAACGCCCCGAACAAGTGCCGTTGTCGCTCGCACAGCAGCGGCTGTGGTTCCTCAACCGCTACGACACCTCCTCGGCGGTCAACAACATCCCGGTCGCCATGCGGCTGTCGGGTGAACTGGACGTGGCCGCGCTGCAGGTCGCGGTCATCGACGTGATCGACCGTCACGAATCGCTGCGCACGGTGTTCCCGGAGACCGGCAGTGCGCCGGTGCAGGTGGTGCTCGACGCCGCGCAGATCGTGCCGGACCTGACCCCGGTGCCGGTGACCGAGCACAATCTCATCGACCACCTGGTCGAACTGGCCTCCATGTCGTTCGACGTGACCAACGAAGTGCCGTTGCACGCCCGGCTCTTCGAGATCAGCGAGACCGAGTACGTGCTGGGCATGGTGGTGCACCACATCTCCGCCGACGGCTGGTCGATGCATCCGCTGGCCCGCGACGTGATGGTCGCCTACGCCGCGCGTACCAACTGGGAGCAGCCGGCCTGGACCGAACTGCCGGTGCAGTACGCCGACTACGCGCTGTGGCAGCGCGAGGTGCTGGGTTCCGAGGACGATCCGAACTCGTTGATCTCCAACCAGATTCGGTACTGGACCCGCGAACTCGCCGATCTGCCCGACGAACTGGTGCTGCCCGCCGACCGGCCGCGCCCGGCGGTCGCGACGTATCGCGGTGGCACCTATTCGTTCGTCATCTCGCCGGAAACCCAGCGGCGACTGGCCGACCTCGGCCGCAGGTACAACGCCTCGCCGTTCATGGTGGTGCACGGCGCGCTGGCGATCCTGCTGGCGCGGCTGTCGGGTACCTCCGATATCGCGATCGGCACCCCGGTCGCCGGGCGCGGTGAGGCCGCGCTCGACGATCTGATCGGCATGTTCGTCAACACGCTGGTGTTGCGCACGAACGTCGACGGCGCAATGACCTTCGCCGAACTGCTGGCCCAGGCCCGCAATACCGATCTGCAGGCCTTCGCCCATGCCGACGTGCCGTTCGAGCGGCTGGTCGAGGTGCTCAACCCGGCCCGTTCGCAGGCCCGGCATCCGCTGTTCCAGGTGATGCTGGCCTTCCAGAACATCCGCCACGCCAGCCTGGAGTTGCCCGGCCTGTCGGTCAACGGCATCGACTACGACGCCCGGCTGGCGAAATTCGACCTGCAGCTCACCCTGCAGGAGGCGCCGGACGCCGAAGGGGCGGCGGCGGGTATGTCCGCCGAGTTCTCCTATGCGCTCGACCTTTTCGACGAGCCGACGATCGCCGGATTCGCCAAGCGCCTGGACCGGGTGCTGGCCGCGGTGGTGGCCGATCCGGACCGCCCCATCGGTGACATCGCGCTGATCGACGCGCTCGAGGCCGATCGGGAACTGCGCGAGTGGAACTACACCTCGCGCGAGATCGGTTCCGCGACACTGCTTCCCGAGCTGTTCGCCGAGGCCGCCCGCACCCACGCGGAGGCGGTCGCGGTGGTGGACCGCGAGGCCGGCGAGACCCTGACCTACGCCGAATTCGGGGCCCGCGTGCGCCGGTTGGCGCGGCGGCTGGTCGAGGCGGGCGTGGGCCCCGAGGCGCGGGTGGCGCTGGGACTGCGCCGCTCGACGGACCTGGTGGTCGCCATGTACGCGGTGCTCGAGGCCGGTGGCGGCTATGTGCCGCTGGACCTGGATCAGCCCGCCGACCGCATCGGCTACGTCCTCGCAACCGCCGAACCGGTCTGCGTACTGACCACCTCGGCGAACGCGGCCGACGTCGAGGCCGGTGATCGTACGGTCCTGTGCCTGGACGAGCTCGACCTCGCGGACTACTCCGACGAGCCGCTGACCGATGCGGACCGTCTCGCCCCGTTGCGTCCGTCGAATCCGGCGTACACGATCTTCACCTCCGGCTCGACCGGCCGCCCGAAGGGCGTGACCGTCCCGCATTCCGCGGTGGTGAACCAGATCCGCTGGATCACCGGCGAATACGGCATCGGCGCCGACGATGCGGTGCTGTTCAAGACGCCCGCCACCTTCGACGTCTCGGTGTGGGAGTTGTTCGCCCCGCTGTCGGTCGGTGGCCGGATGGTCGTGGCCACCCCCGACGGGCATCGCGATCCGCGCTATCTCGCCGATGTGATCGCCGCCGAACAGGTCACCATGACCTCGTTCGTGCCCTCGATGCTCACCGTCTTCTCCGGTGCGGTCGACAGTTCCGCGCTGGCGTCGCTGCGGGCGTTGTTCGTCGCCGGTGAGGCCTTCACCTCCGATGCCGTCGAGGCGTTCCGGCGGGTCGGCACGGCACAGCTGTACAACCTGTACGGCCCCACCGAATTCACCGTGCACGCCACCCACGCCGGGGTGGCCGACGGCGTCCGCGGCGCGGTGCCGATCGGTTTGCCGGTGTGGAACGCGCAGGCCTACGTGCTGGACGCGCGACTGCATCCGGTGCCGCCGGGTGTCGCGGGTGAGCTGTATCTGGCCGGCGATCAGCTGGCCCGCGGTTATGTCGGCCGTGCCGACCTGACCGCCGACCGCTTCGTCGCGAATCCGTTCGCCGACTACGGCTCCCGGATGTACCGCACCGGTGACCTGGTGCGCCGCGGCGCCGACGGTGCGATCGTGTACCTGGGCCGCACCGACTTCCAGGTGAAGGTGCGCGGTCTGCGCATCGAGCTCGGGGAGATCGAATCCGCCCTCGTCGCACACGAATCCGTGGCCCAGGCGGTCGCGGTGGTGCGTTCGGACGCGCGCCTGGGCGATCAGCTCGTCGCCTATGTGGTGCCGGCCGGCGGCGTGGTGGACCTCGAGGGGCTGCGCGCACATCTGGCGCAGCTGCTGCCGTCGTACATGATTCCGTCCGCGATCGTCACGCTCGACGCGATGCCGCTGAACCCGAACGGCAAATTGGACCGGCGCGCGCTGCCGGAGCCGGTGTTCGCGGCCCGCGAATTCCGGGCGCCGTCCACGCCGGTCGAGGAGATCGTCGCGGCGACCTTCGCCGACGTGCTCGGCCTGGACACCAGCGAGCGTCCGGTCGGTGTGGACGACGACTTCTTCGATCTGGGCGGCAACTCGCTGATCGCCACCCAGGTGGTGGCGCGGCTGAGCGCCGCCCTGAACGCCGAGGTCGGGGTGCGCACGGTCTTCGAGGCGCCCACGGTGGCCGGCTTGGCCGCGCGCGTCGAATCCCAGGTGGGATCCGGTGTGCGCCAGGCGCTGACGCCTCGCACGCGCCCGGAGTTCCCGCCGCTGTCGCTGGCACAGCAGCGGATGTGGTTCCTCAACCGCTTCGACACCGATTCGGCGACCAACAACATCCCGGCCGCCGTGCGGCTGACCGGCGAACTCGATATCGACGCGCTGCGTACCGCGATCGCGGACGTGGTGGCCCGGCACGAATCGCTGCGCACGATCTACCCCTCCCACGAGGGCCTGGCCTACCAGCAGATCCTGCCCTCGACCCGCGCCGTGCCCGACCTCGACGTGGTCGATACGACCGAGGCGGATCTGCTCGACGCGCTGACCGAATTCGTCGGCCGCGGTTTCGACGTGACCGCGGTGCCGCCGACCCGGTTGCGGCTGTACCGCCTCGGCGAGGCCGATCACGTGCTGGTCGTGGTGGTCCACCACATCGCCACCGACGGCTTCTCGATGACTCCGCTGGTGCGCGATCTGATGACCGCCTACCTGGCCCGCACCGCGGGATCGGAGCCCGGCTGGGCGCCGCTGCCCGTGCAGTACGCGGATTACGCGCTGTGGCAACGGGAATCGCTCGGCTCGGAGGACGATCCGCGGTCGGTCATCTCCGAACAACTCGGTTACTGGCACAACGCGCTCAACGGCCTGCCCGACGAATTGCGGCTGTCGACCCGCCCGCGGCCGGCCGTGGCCACCTACGAGGCCGGGACCTACCGCTTCCGGGTGCCGGGTGAGCTCGTCCACGGGCTGAGCCGGGTCGCCCAGGGACAGCAGAGCACGCTGTTCATGGTGGTGCACGGCGCCTTCGCCGCGCTGTTGGCGCGGTTGAGCGGCACCGACGACATCGCTGTCGGTATTCCGGTCGCCGGTCGCGGTGAGCGAGCCCTCGACGACCTGGTCGGCATGTTCGTCAACACCCTGGTCCTGCGCGCTCAGGTCGACCCGGGCGCGCGGTTCACCGAACTGCTGGCCCAGGTCCGCGAGCGCGACCTGTCGGCCTTCGCCCACGCCGACGTGCCGTTCGAGCGCCTGGTCGAGGTGCTCAACCCGGCCCGTTCGCAGGCCCGGCACCCGCTGTTCCAGGTGATGCTGTCCTTCCAGAACCTCGGCCGCACCGCCCTGGAACTGCCCGGGCTGACGGTCGCCGAACTCGGAATCGACGCGCAGACGGCGAAATTCGACCTGCAGCTGACGTTGAGCGAGGGGCCGGTCGGCGCCGGGGCCGCCGGCGGTGCCGGTGCGGACGCCGCGATGGACGCCGAGCTGGTCTTCGCGACCGATCTGTTCGACGAGGCGTTCGCCGAATCGCTCGCCCGTCGCTTCCTGCGCGTGCTGCAGGCCGTGGCCGCCGATCCGTCGGTCGCCGTGGGCGCCCTGCCGATTCTCGACGCCACCGAACACGCTCTGGTGCTGCGGCATTGGAACGACACCGAATTCCCCATCGACGCTGCCCTGCCGACGGTGTCCGACGATGCCGCCGCGACGCTGGTCTCGCTGTTCGAGGCCCAGGTCGCGCGCACCCCGGACGCGACCGCGGTGATCTTCGAGGGGACGAGTCTGTCCTACGCCGAGTTCGCCGCCCGTGTGCGCCGGCTCGCCCGCTGGCTCGTCGACCAGGGCGTCGGACCCGAGTCGCTGGTCGCCCTCGGTATGCGACGCTCGATCGATCTGGTGGTCGGCATGTACGCCGTGGCCGCCGCCGGTGGCGCCTACGTGCCGCTGGATCCGGATCATCCGGCCGAGCGCACCGACTACATCCTCGACACCGCCCGCCCGGTCTGCGTCTTGACCTCGGGTGCCGGTCTGCGCGAAAACGTCTCCACCGCAAGCGATATCGCGCCCGAGGTGCGTATCGACCGGCTCGAGCTGTCCGGATATTCGGACGCGCCGCTCACCGATGCCGACCGGACCGCGCCGCTGCGTCCGGGCAATACCGCCTACGTGATCTTCACCTCCGGCTCCACCGGCCGCCCGAAGGGCGTGGCCGTTCCGCACACCGCGATCGTGAACCGCCTGGTGTGGATGCACGCCCAGTACGGCCTGGCCGCCGACGATGTGGTGCTGCAGAAGACCCCGGCCACCTTCGACGTGTCGGTGTGGGAGTTCTTCTGGCCCTTGCAGGTCGGCGCGCGCCTCGTGGTGGCCCGGCCGGACGGCCATCGCGATCCGGCCTATCTCGCCGAGGTCATCGTGCGCGAGGGCGTGACGGTCACCCACTTCGTGCCGTCCATGCTCGCGGTCTTCGTCGCCGAGCCGGCCGCGGCCGGATGCACCGGTCTGCGCAACGTCTTCGCCTCGGGTGAGGCGCTGCCCGGCACCACCGCGCAGCAGTTGCGCCGCCTGACCGGCGCTCGCCTGCACAATCTCTACGGCCCGACCGAAGCCGCGGTCGACGTGACCTATCACGAGGTCGTCGACGCGGACGTGGCGTCGGTGCCGATCGGTGCGCCGGTGTTCAACACCCAGGTCTACGTCCTGGACGCGCGGCTGCAGCCGGTTCCGGTGGGTGTCGCGGGTGAGCTGTATCTCGCGGGCGCCCAGCTGGCGCGCGGATATGTGGCCCGGCCGGATCTGTCCGCGGACCGCTTCGTGGCCAATCCCTTCGGCGGCGGTGCGCGCATGTACCGCACCGGCGACCTGGTGGTCTGGACCGAGGCCGGTGAGCTCGAGTATCTGGGCCGCACCGACTTCCAGGTGAAGGTGCGCGGCCTGCGTATCGAGCTGGGTGAGATCGAATCCGCGCTGACCGCCGTCGCATCGGTGGGTCAGGCCGTGGTGGTGGTGCGCTCCGATGATCGCACGGGCGATCAGCTGGTCGCCTACCTGATCGCCGCGCCGGGCGCCGAGATCGCGGTGGATGCCGTGAAATCCGCACTGGCCGAACAGCTTCCGGCGTACATGGTGCCGGCGGCCTTCGTGGTGCTCGACAGCTTCCCGCTCAACGCCTCCGGCAAGTTGGATCGCAAGGCGCTGCCGGCGCCGACGTTCGCGGCCAAGGTGTTCCGCGCGCCCAGCACCTCGGTGGAACAGTCCGTCGCCGATGTGATCGCTGAGATTCTCGGCCTGGACCGGGTGGGCCTGGACGACGACTTCTTCGAACTGGGCGGCAACTCGCTGCTCGCCACCCAGGTCGCGGCCCGGCTGGGCGCGGCGCTCGACACCGAGGTCGGGGTCCGCACCCTGTTCGAGGCCTCCACGGTGGCGGCCCTGGCCGCGCGCCTGGAAACCCAAGCGGGACAGGGCGGGCGGCTCGCGCTGACCGCCCAGCCGCGGCCCGAGCCCGTCGCGCTGCCGGACGGTGAGACCGCGCAGCTGGTGCCGCTCTCCCCGGCCCAGCAGCGTATGTGGTTCCTCAACCGGTTCGACAACCGCACCGCGGTGAACAACATCCCGGTCGCGATCCGGCTGACCGGCGCGCTGGACCGCGAGGCTTTCGCCGCGGCCGTGCGTGACGTGGTCGCGCGGCACGAATCGCTGCGCACCGTGTACCCGGAGGTGGCCGGTGACGGTTACCAGCGGGTGCTATCCGCGCACGCCGCCGGTGTCGAACTCTCCGTCGAATCGGTGGACGCCGGCGAATTGCCCTCGCGCGTGGCGGAATTGGTCAACGTCTTCTTCGACGTGACCGCCGAGGTCCCGTTCCGGGCCACCCTGCTCGAGCTCGGCCCGCGCGACCACGTGGTCGTGCTGGTCATGCACCACATCGCCGGGGACGGCTTCTCGCTGCGCCCGCTGCTGCGCGATGTGGTCGCCGCCTACTCCGAGCGCTCGCGCGGCGAGGCCCCGCAGTGGGCGCCGCTGCCGGTGCAGTACGCCGACTACGCGCTGTGGCAGCGCGAGGTGCTCGGCGCCGAGGACGATCCGGAATCGGTCGCCGCCCGCCAGATCGCCTACTGGTCCGAGCAATTGCGCGATCTGCCCGAGCAGATCGAACTGCCGGCCGATCGTCCGCGCCCGGAGATCGCCACCAATGCCGGTGCGACACATGAGTTCTCGATCGACGCCGATCTGCACGCGCGGCTCACCGACTACGCGCGCGCCCACGGCGTGACGCTGTTCATGCTGATGCACGCGGCCCTGGCCACCTGGGCGGCGCGGTTGTCGGGCAGTACCGACATCGCCATCGGCACGCCGATCGCGGGCCGCGGTGAACGCGCGCTCGACGATCTGATCGGCATGTTCGTCAACACGTTGGTGCTGCGCACTCCGGTGCGCCCGGACGCGACGTTCGCCGAACTGCTCACCGAGGTGCGCCGGACCGACCTGGCGGCCTTCGCCAACGCCGACGTGCCGTTCGAGCGGCTGGTCGACGTGCTCAGCCCGGTGCGTTCCCAGGCGCATCACCCGCTGTTCCAGGTGGCGTTGACCTTCGAGGCCACCGGACAGCGCGACGCCACCACGGCCGCCCTGCCCGGCCTGGATCTCGCGGTCGTCGACGCCGATCCGGGAATGGCGAAATTCGATATCCAGCTGACCGTCGGCGACGCCGCCGACGGCGCCGGGCTGGCGCTGTCGTGGACCTACGCCACCGATCTGTTCGATCCCGAGACCGTCGCCGCTTTCTCCGACCGCCTGCTGCGGATCCTGCGCAGCGTCACCGAGGGCAGCTCCACCGCGGCCAGTGTCACCGAGACCGCCGCCGCCACGGTGGTGGGCGATATCGATCTGCTCGGCGAGGGCGAACGGCTGGACGTCTCGCAGCGCTGGGTCTCGGCGGGTGCGGACGGTGGCACCGGACGGTTCGCGGACCGGGCCGTGACGCTGTCGGATCTGTTCGACGCCGCGGTCGCCGAGCACGGCGACCGGGTGGCGGCGAAGTTCGGCGCCGATCAGCTCACCTACGAGGAGCTGGATCGGCGCGCGAACCAGTTGGCGCGCAGGCTGATCGCCGACGGCGCCGGCCCCGAGACATTGGTCGCGGTGGTGCTGCCGCGCTCGCTGGATCTGGTCGTGGCTCTGCTGGCGGTCGTGAAGTCCGGCGCGGGTTATGTGCCGATCGATCCGAGCTATCCGGCCGAACGCATCGCTTACGTGCTCGCGGATTCGCGTCCGGCCGGGGTGATCGTGGACGGCAGCACCGAGGTGGAGCTGCCGGCCGGCCTGCCGACCGTCCTGATGGACGGATTCGGCGCGGAGACACCGGAATTGGTGGACGCGGGTGAGGGCCCGATCACCGATGCCGATCGCAACGCCCCGCTGTCGGCGAGCAATATCGCCTACGTCATCTACACCTCCGGCTCGACCGGACGCCCCAAGGGCGTGGCGGTCGCGCACCGCAACGTCGTGCGGCTGTTCGCCAATACCGATCGCGAATTCGGCTTCGGCGCCGAGGACGTGTGGACGATGTTCCACTCCTTCGCCTTCGACTTCTCGGTGTGGGAGATCTGGGGCCCGCTGCTGTTCGGCGGCACGCTGGTCGTGGTCGACTACTACACCTCGCGCTCGCCCGAGCAGTTCCTGGAACTGCTGCGCCGCGAACGTGTGACGGTGCTCAACCAGACCCCGTCGGCGTTCTATCAGCTGGCCGAGGCCGATCGCCTGGCCGGTGGGCAGCCGCTGGCCCTGCGCTACGTGGTCTTCGGCGGTGAGGCGCTGGAGCTGCGCCGGCTCGCGGACTGGGTGGCCCGCCACGGCGACACCGCGCCGCGCCTGGTCAACATGTACGGCATCACCGAGACCACGGTGCATGTCTCGCACCGGGTGCTCGACGCCGAAACCATCGCCGCGGCAACGGGTTCGGTGGTCGGCCGGGCCATCGCCGGACTGCGGGTGTACGTCCTCGACGACCGGCTGCATCCGGTTCCGGTCGGCGTCGCCGGCGAGATGTATGTCGCCGGTCCGCAATTGGCGCGCGGCTACCTGGGCCGCCCGGATCTGACCGCCGCCCGCTTCGTCGCCGATCCGCTGGGCGAGCCCGGCACGCTGCTGTACCGCTCCGGTGACGTGGCGCGCTGGAACCGCTTCGGGGAACTGGAATATCTGGGCCGCGCCGACGACCAGGTCAAGGTGCGCGGCTTCCGCATCGAACTCGGCGAGATCGAGGCCGCGGTGCTGGCGCAGCCCGGGATCGCGCAGGCCGCCGTCGTCGTGCGCGAGGACCAGCCGGGCGACCAGCGCATCGTCGCCTATGTGGTGCCCCCGGCCGGTCGGACCGAACCGGCGCTGGACGTCGTGCGCGACGGTGCGGCCGAACGGCTGCCCGCGTACATGGTGCCCTCGGCATTCGTGGTGCTGGACCGCATTCCGCTGACCGTCAACGGCAAATTGGACCGCCGCGCCCTGCCCGCCCCCGCGGTGCAGTCGCGCGCCTTCCGCGCCGCGGAGACCCCGGTGCAGGAGATCGTGGCCGCGGTCTTCGCCGAGGTGCTCGACGTGGAACGGGTCGGGCTCGACGACGACTTCTTCGAGCTCGGCGGCAACTCGCTCATCGCCACCCGCGTCGTCTCCCGCGTCGGGGCGGCGCTGGGGACGACGGTGGGTGTGCGCGCGCTGTTCGAGGCCTCGACCGTGGAGTCGCTGGCCGCACGGCTGGAAACCCACACCGGCGGCGAGGCGCGCCCGCGCCTGATCGCGCGTCCGCGCGCCGCCGCGGAACCGGTGCCGCTGTCGTTCGCGCAGCAGCGCATGTGGTTCCTGAACCAGTACGACACCTCCTCGGCGGCCTACAACCTGCCGCTGGTGGTCCGGCTGTCCGGTGAACTCGACACGGCCGCACTGGAATTGGCCGTCTTCGACGTGGTGCGCCGGCACGAGTCGCTGCGCACTCGCTATCCGGAGCACGGCGGCACGCCGATGCAGCTGGTGGTGCCGGCCGAGCAGATCGTGCTGGATCTGCGCGCCTACCCGGTCTCGGACGCCGATCTGACCACCGCGGTGACGGATTTCGCCTCCGCGGGATTCGATGTCGCCGAACAGGTTCCGCTGCGCGCCCGGCTGTTCCAGGTGCACAGCGACGAACACGTGCTGGTCGTGGTCGTGCACCATATCGCCGCGGACGGGTTCTCGATGACCCCGCTGGCGCGCGACGTGATGACCGCCTACACCGCCCGCACGCAGGGCAGCGCCCCCGGCTGGGCGCCGCTCGAGGTGCAGTACGCCGATTTCGCGATCTGGCAGCGCGAGGTGCTGGGCTCGGAGGACGATCCGCAGTCGCTGCTGGCCCGCCAGGTCGACTACTGGCAGCGCTCGCTGTCCGGAATTCCGGAAGAGCTGGCCCTGCCCGCCGACCGTCCGCGCCCGGCGATCGCCTCGCTGCGCGGCGCCGAACTGCATCGCACCCTGACGCCGGAACTCATCAGCGCGCTGGAAGGCGTTGCGCGCGAACAGGGTTCGTCGCTGTTCATGGTGATGCACGCGGCCCTGGCGGTGCTGCTGGGACATCTGTCGGGCACCGACGACATCGCCGTCGGCACCCCGATCGCCGGCCGCGGTGAGGCCGCGCTCGACGATCTGGTCGGCATGTTCGTCAACACCCTGGTGTTGCGGACAGGCATCGACCCCGACGAGTCGTTCACCGGACTGCTGGAGCGGGTCCGCCACACCGACCTCGAGGCCTTCGGCAATGCCGACGTGCCGTTCGAGCGGCTGGTGGAACTGCTGGCGCCGGAGCGCTCGCAGGCCCGCAACCCGCTGTTCCAGGTGATGCTGGCCTTCCAGAACCTCGACCGCGCGAGCCTCGAGCTGCCGGGCCTGACCGTGTCCACGGTCGAGCGGGAGGAGAACATCGCCCGCTTCGACCTGCAGTTCACGCTGTCGGAACGGGTCGGCGACGCCGACGGCGCGGCCGCCAACGGCATGGCGTTGAACCTCGTCTACGCCACCGATCTGTTCGACGAGCAGACCGCCTCCGAGATCGCCGATCGCTGGATCCGGGTGCTGCGCGCGGTCGCCACCGATCCGCGCATCGCCGTCGGCGCGGTCGACATCCTCGAGGCCTCCGAGCGCGCCGACCTGCTCGCGCGCACGGGCGGTCCGGCGGTCGCGGCGTCGACCCTGCCGCAGATGCTGGCCGAGGCCGCGACGCGCGACCCGCAGGCTCCCGCGGTGATCGCCGACGGGCGCACCCTCACCTACCGCGAACTCGACGAGCGGTCGAATCGCCTGGCGCGCTTGCTGATCGAGCGCGGGATCGGGACCGAGGACTTGGTCGCGGTGGCCGTGCCGCGCTCGGCCGAGAGCTATCTGGCCGAATGGGCGGTGACCAAGTCGGGTGCGGCGTTCGTGCCGATCGACCCCGCGTACCCGGCCGACCGCATCGATCACATGGTCACCGATTCGGGTTCGCCCGTCGGCCTGACCGTGGCCGCGGTGCGCGACGATCTGCCGGAGTCGGTGGACTGGCTGGTTCTCGACGAGATCGAACTCGACGGCTACGACGCCGCCGCGATCACCGACGCCGACCGGGTCCGCCCGCTGCGCGTCGACCATCCGGCCTACGTCATCTACACCTCCGGTTCCACCGGTGTGCCCAAGGGCGTGGTGGTCACCCATGCCGGTCTGGCGAACTTCCGCGCCGAGCAGAACGAGCGCTACCGGCTCGACTCCGATTCGCGCGCACTGCATTTCGCCTCGCCCAGCTTCGACGCCTCGATCCTGGAATTCCTGCTCGCCGTCGGTGCGGGCGGTGCGCTGGTCGTGGTGCCGCCGGGTACCTACGGCGGCAGCGAACTCGGTGAGCTGATCGCCCGCGAGGGCGTCACCCACGCCCTGATCACCCCGTCGGTGCTGGCCACCCTCGATCCCGCCGATCTGGCCGGGATGCGGGTCGTCATCGCCGGTGGTGAGGCGGTCACCGCCGAACAGGTCGCCAAGTGGTCGGTGACCCCCGACGGGTCGCCGCGCCGGTTCCACAACGCCTACGGTCCGACCGAGGCGACCATCGCCACCAACATCAGCGATCCGCTGGCCGCGGGCGATCCGGTCACCATCGGCGGTCCGATCCGCGGTATGCAGTCGCTGGTCCTCGACGCCCGGTTGCGGCCGGTTCCGGTGGGTGTCGCGGGTGAGCTGTATCTGTCCGGTGTGCAGCTGGCCCGCGGCTATCACGCGCGGGCGAGCCTGACCGCCGAGCGCTTCGTGGCCAACCCCTACGAGCCCGGACAGCGGATGTACCGCACCGGTGACGTGGTGCGGTGGAACCACACGGGTGAGGTCGAATACGTCGGCCGCTCCGACTTCCAGGTCAAGGTGCGCGGCTTCCGCATCGAACTCGGCGAGATCGACGCGGCGCTCACCGCCCACGACGCCGTGGATTTCGCGGTGACCGTGGGCCACACCCGCGGCGCGGGCGCCACCTCGCTGGTGTCGTATGTCGTCGCGGTCCCGGGTGAGCCGATCGATGTCGCCGATGTGACGGCCCATCTGGAACAGCGGCTGCCCGGCTACATGGTGCCCTCGTCGATCATGGTCATCGACCGGGTGCCGCTGACCCCGGCCGGCAAGCTGGATCGCAAGGCGCTGCCGGAGCCGGAGTTCGCCACCGATACCGCCTTCCGCGCCCCGCGGACACCGGTCGAGCAGGCCATCGCCGAGGTGTTCGCCGAGGTGCTGGGCATCGAGCGCGTCGGCATCGACGATTCGTTCTTCGCACTGGGTGGTGACTCGATCGTCTCCATTCAGCTGGTGTCGCGGGCCAAGGCGCGCGGTGTGGTGTTCAGCCCGCGCGACGTGTTCGAACAGCGCACCGTGTCCGGACTGGCGATGGTCGCCGAATCCGCTGCCGGACAGGGTGATTCGGTGCCTGTGCTGGCCGAGCTGCCGGGTGGCGGCGTCGGCACCATGCCGCTGACTCCGGTGGCCCGGTTCATGGTGGAGCGGTCCGGTTCGTTCGGCCGGTTCCATCAGGCGCTGGCCCTGGAACTGCCGATCGGCATCGACCGGGCCGGATTGCTCGCCACCGTCGCCGCCGTCGTGGACCGCCACGACATGCTGCGGGCGCGGCTGCGCCGGCACGCGGGTGCGGAATGGATCGTGGAGACCGCCGCGCCGGGCACCGTCGATATCGCATCACTGCTCGATCGCACCGAGTTCGACCCCGCCGCAACCGATTCGGAGCTGTTCGAGATCGCGACCGCGGCCCTGGACGCGAGCCTGGACCGGCTCGATCCGGAGGCCGGCGTGGTCGTGCGCTTCGCCTGGCTGGAGCCCTCGGCCGCCGACCGGACCGGACGCCTGATCGTGGTCGCCCACCACCTCGTCATCGACGGTGTGTCCTGGCGCATCCTGGTGCCCGACTTCGTCACCGCCTGGGGACAGCTCTCGGCCGGACAGACGCCGGAGCTGGCCGCACCGCCGACCAGCATGCGCACCTGGTCGCATGCGCTCGAGCGGGCGGCCGCCGAGCGCGACGACGAACTCGACTGGTGGCGTGCGGTCGTCGACGGTCCGGATCCGCTGCTCACCGAGCGGCCGTTCGATCCCGCCGTCGATGTGGCCGGGGTCGCGGGCAAGGTCGAGGTGGAGGTCTCGCCCGAGGTCACCAAGGCCCTGCTGACCGCCGTGCCGGCGCTCTACCACGGTGGAATCAACGACGGCCTGCTGGCCGCGCTGGTGCTGGCCGTCGCGAAATGGCGTGCCGCGCACGCCGGTTCGGACGAGCGGGCCGACAGTGCGCTGGTGCGCCTCGAGGGCCACGGCCGCGAAGAGGACGTCGTCCCGGGCGCGGATCTGTCCCGCACGGTCGGCTGGTTCACCGCGATCTTCCCGGTCCGCTTCGACCTGTCGGGTCTCGACATCGACGCGGCGCTGACCGGTGGCCCGGCGATGGGCCGGGTCGTGAAGGCGGTCAAGGAACAGCTGCTGGCCGTGCCCGACAAGGGCCTCGGCTACGGCATGCTGCGCTACCTGAACCCGCGCACCGCCGACCGGCTGCCCGAGCAGATGCCGGGCCAGGTGAGCTTCAACTATCTGGGCCGGGTCTCCGACAACGCGGTGCCCGAGGCGCTGCGCGGCTTCGGCTGGATTCCCGCCCCGGAACTCGGCGAACTGGCCGGCGACTACGACGCCGATATGCCGGCGATGGCACCGCTGGACATCAACGCCATCGTGGTCGGCGACCGGCTGACCGCGCGGATCGGCTATCCGACCACGCTGCTCGACGCCGACGCCATACGCGAATTCGGCGAACTCTGGACGCGGGCGCTGGAAGCCGTTGCGCGGCACGCGGAATCGGCCGGTGCGGGTGGGCACACCCCGTCGGACTTCCCGCTGGTGCGCGTCGGCCAGAGCGATATCGACGGCTGGGAGCGGCGCTTCGGCGAGATCTCGCAGGTGTGGCCGCTGTCCTCGCTGCAGGCCGGTCTGCTGTTCCACGCCGAACTGGCCGCCGCCTCCGTCGACGTCTACACCGGTCAGGCCGTCCTCGACCTCACCGGCCGCGTCGATCCGGCCCGGTTGCGCAGTGCCGCACAGGCTCTGATCGATCGGTACGAGACGCTGCGCACGGCCTTCGTCACCGACGCACAGGGCCATCCGGTGCAGGTCGTGCTGGACGGCGTGCGGGCGACCTGGGCCGAACACGACCGCCGCGAGACCGGCGAGGCCGCCGATCTGATCGAGGCCGACCGGACCCGCCGCTTCGACCTGGCCGCGCCGCCGCTGATCCGGTTCACCCTGATCCGGGTGGCCGAGCAGCGCTGGTCGCTGGTCGTCTCGAACCACCACATCCTGCTCGACGGCTGGTCGATGCCGCTGCTCATGCGGGATCTGCTGGTGCTCTACGCCACGCACGCCGACTCCGGCGCGCTGCCGGCGGTGCGCTCCTACCGGCACTTCCTGGAATGGGTTGCCCAGCAGGATCATTCGGGCTCGCTGGCGGCATGGACCGATGCCCTCGACGGCATCTCCGAACCGACCCTGCTGGCGCGCCCCGACGCCGGTCGCGAGATCACGGCGCTGTCGGACGAGTACGTCTTCGAACTCGACTCCGCGCAGACCGCGCGGCTGACCGAATTCGCCGCGCGCCTCGGCGTCACGGCCAACACGGTGCTGCAGACGGCCTGGGGCATCGTGCTGGGTCGCATGACCGGCCGCGACGACGTGGTGTTCGGCACCACCGTCTCGGGCCGCCCGCCGGAGCTGGCCGGGGTCGAATCCATGGTCGGCCTGTTCATCAACACCGTGCCGGTGCGGGTGCGCCTGGATGCCGCCGAATCCGCCGAGCAGCTGCTCACCCGGGTGCAGGGCGAGCAGGCGGATCTGCTCGACCACCACTACCTCGGCCTGGCCGATATCCAGGACGCGATCGGCGTCGGCGGGCTGTTCGACACCCTGGTGGTGTTCGAGTCCTATCCGGTGGATGCCGAGGGCATTCAGCGTCAGGCCGCCGATATCGACGGTATGGCGGTGGCCGGACTCGAGGCCACCGACGCCACCCACTATCCGCTGAGCCTGATCGCCTCGCTGGGTTCCACGCTCCGGATCCGGGCCGGTTATCTGCGCGATCTGTTCGACGAGAACGCGGTGCGCCGCATCGCCGACCGGCTGCTGCGGGTGCTCACCACCATCGTGGGCGAGCCCGCGATCGGCGCCGGCGATATCGAACTGCTCGAGCCCGCCGAACGCGAACTCGTGGTGTCGCAATGGAATTCGACCGACCACGAGGTCGACGGCTCGGCCACCCTGGTCTCGCTGTTCGAGGCGCAGGTGGAGCGCACGCCCGACGCCACCGCGGTGAGCTTCGAGGGGACAGGTCTGTCCTACGCCGACTTCGCGGCCCGGGTGCACGCACTGGCCCGCTGGCTGATCGAGCGCGGCGTCGGCCCGGACACCTTCGTGGCACTCGGTATGCGGCGTTCGCTCGACTTGGTGGTCGGCATGTACGCCGTGACCGCCGCCGGTGGCGCCTACGTGCCGCTGGATCCGGACCATCCGGCCGAGCGCACCGAATACATCCTGGCCACCGCGGACCCGGTCTGCGTGCTGACCTCCGGCGACGACCTCGAGATCGACACCGCGCAGGTGCGCATCGATCTGCTGGACCTGTCGGGCTACTCGATCGACCCGATCGCCGACGCCGAGCGCCGCGGCCCGCTGCGCCCGGCCAACACCGCGTACGTGATCTTCACCTCCGGTTCCACCGGCCGCCCCAAAGGCGTCGCGGTGCCGCACGCGGCGATCGTCAACCGGCTGGCGTGGATGCAGGCCGAATACGGTCTCACGCCCGCCGACGTGGTGCTGCAGAAGACGCCCGCGACCTTCGACGTGTCGGTGTGGGAGTTCTTCTGGCCCTTGCAGATCGGCGCGCGGCTGGTGGTGGCCCGGCCCGACGGCCATCGCGATCCGGCCTACCTGGCCGAGGTGATCGTCGGCGAAGGCGTCACCGTCACGCACTTCGTGCCGTCGATGCTGGCGGTCTTCGTCGCCGAGGCGGCGGCCGCGCAATGCACCACCCTGCGCCTGGTGTTCGCCTCCGGCGAGGCGCTGGCGCCCAAGTCGGCGCAGCGTCTGCGCGAGCTCACCGGCGCCGCGCTGCACAACCTGTACGGCCCCACCGAGGCCGCGGTCGACGTCACCTATCACGAGGTGACCGATGCCGATGTCGATTCCGTGCCGATCGGCCGCCCGGTCTTCAATACCCGTGTCTACGTGCTGGATTCGCGCCTGCGGCCGGTTCCGGTGGGTGTCGCGGGTGAGCTGTATCTGGCGGGCGCCCAGCTCGCGCACGGCTATGTGACGCGTCCGGATCTGACTTCGGACCGGTTCGTGGCCAACCCGTTCGCTGTGTCGGATGGGGGCACTCCCGAGGGCCCTGCGGGGTCACGCTCCGCTACCGCCTCCGGGCCCGCCGGTCGTGCTCCGGCCGGCGAGCGGATGTACCGCACCGGTGACCTGGTGGCCTGGAACGAACAGGGAGAACTGGATTACCTGGGCCGCACCGACTTCCAGGTGAAGTTGCGCGGCCTGCGCATCGAGCTCGGCGAGATCGAGACGGCGCTGACCGGGCTCGACGAGATCGACCGGGCCGTCGTCGTGGTCCGCGGCGACCAGCACACCGGTGACCAGCTGGTGGCGTATGTCGTTGCCACGCCGGGACTTCCGGTCGACGCCGAAGCGGTGCGCGAGGAACTGGGCCGGCAGCTGCCGGGCTACATGGTGCCCGCGCTGGTGATGGTGCTCGACGAATTCCCGCTCAACGCGTCCGGCAAGCTGGACCGCAAGGCGCTGCCCGCCCCGGTGTTCGAGGCGGCGGTGTTCCGCGCCCCGGTCACCCCGGTGGAGCAGATCGTCGCGGGCACCTTCGCCGAGGTGCTCGGCGTGGACCGGGTCGGCCTGGACGACGACTTCTTCGCCCTCGGCGGCAACTCGCTGATCGCCACCCAGGTGGCGGCCCGGTTGTCCTCGGCCCTGGACACCCAGCTGGGTGTGCGCGAGATCTTCGAGGCCTCCACCGTCGCCGGCCTGGCGGCGCGGGCCGAAACCCGTTCCGGCGCCGGTGGTCGCGCGACGCTGGTGCCGCAGCACCGGCCCGAGCTGGTGCCGCTGTCGCTGGCGCAGCAACGGATGTGGTTCCTCAACCGCTTCGATCCCGAATCCGCGGTGGACAACATCCCGGCCGCGGTGCGGCTGTCGGGCCTGCTGGACCGGCAGGCACTGCAGATCGCGGTCGCCGATGTGCTGGCGCGCCACGAATCGCTGCGCACCCGCTACCCCGAGGTGGACGGGACCGCGTACCAGGAGATCGTGCCGACCTCGAAGGTCATCCCCGATCTCACTCCGATCGACGTCACCGAAGCCGAACTGCCGCAACGGATTTCGGAGCTGGTCGGCACCGGCTTCGATGTCACCGTCGAGGTGCCGTTCCGGGCCCGGCTGTTCGAGGTCAGCCCGACCGAACACGTGCTGGCCCTGGTGGTGCACCACATCTCCGCCGACGGCTTCTCGATGGGCCCGCTGACCCGCGACGTGATGACCGCCTACGGTGCGCGCGTCGAGGGCGGCGAACCGGCCTGGGCGCCGCTGCCGGTGCAGTACGCCGACTTCGCGCTCTGGCAGCGCGAGGTGCTCGGCCGCGAGGACGATCCCCAATCGGTGATCGCCGACCAGATCGACTACTGGCGCGACGCGCTGCGCGGACTGCCCGAACAGCTCGATCTGCCCGCCGACCGGCCGCGTCCGGCGGTCGCCTCCGGCCGCGGCGCGACGCACACCTTCCACATCGACACCGACGTGCACGCCCGCCTCGCCGAACTGGCCCGCACCCGCGGGGCGACCATGTTCATGGTCACCCACGCGGCGCTGGCACTGGTGCTGTCGCGGCTGAGCGGGGAGGCCGATATCGCCATCGGCACGCCGGTGGCCGGCCGCGGTGAGCGCGCGCTCGACGATCTGATCGGCATGTTCGTCAACACCCTGGTGTTGCGGACCGAGATCGATGGCGGTGCGAGCTTCACCGATCTGCTGCAGTCGGTGCGCAGCACCGACATCGCCGCCTTCGGGCATGCGGATCTGCCGTTCGAGCGGCTGGTGGAGATTTTGAACCCGGCGCGTTCGCAGGCGCGTCATCCGCTGTTCCAGGTGATGCTGTCGTTCCAGAACACCGGCCGCAGCGCCCTGGAACTGCCGGGACTGACGGTCAGTGGTGTGGAACTGCCGATCGATACCGCGAAGTTCGATCTGCAGCTGGTGCTCACCGAGGAGACCGCCGAGACGGCCGACGGCACCACCGCGGCGGGCGGTATCAGTGCCGAATTCGTCTACGCCACCGACCTTTTCGACGACGAGACGATCGCCGGCTTCGCCGATCGCCTGGTGCGGGTGCTGACCGCCGTGGTCGCCGAACCGGCGGCCCGGGTGGGCGACATCGATCTGCTCGCTCCCGCCGAGGCGGCGCGCGAACTGCGTGGCTGGAACAACACGGCACGTCATCTGCCGGTGCGCCGTGAAGGCGCCACCACCCTGCTGGCCGATTTCCACGCCCAGGTCGAACAGACCCCCGGCGCGGTCGCGGTGGTCGACCCCGAGGCCGGCGTCACGCTGACCTACGCCGAATTCGCGGCGCGGGCCCAGCGACTCGGCCGGTATCTGGTCGAGGCCGGTGTGGGCCCGGATACCCGGGTGGCATTGGGCATGCGGCGTTCGCTCGACCTCGTGGTGGCCGCCTACGCGGTGCTGGAGGCCGGTGGCGCCTACGTGCCGCTGGATCTGGAACAGCCGGGTGAGCGCATTCGCTACGTGGTCGACACCGCCGCACCGATCGCCGTGCTCACCACAGCACGCGACGGCGCGGACATCGACCGCGCGCTCGAGGGTGCGGCGACCGCCGTGCGCATCGACGAGCTGGATCTGTCCGGCTACGCCGACGGCGAACTCGACGACACCGAACGGCGTGCCCCGCTGCGGCCGGAGCACCTCGCCTACGTGATCTTCACCTCCGGTTCCACCGGACGGCCGAAGGGTGTGGCGGTCTCGCAGGCCGCGGTGGTGAACCAGATTCGCTGGATCACCACCGAATACGGCATCGGCGCGGGTGAGGTGGTGCTGTTCAAGACGCCGCCGACCTTCGACGTGTCGGTGTGGGAGCTGTTCGGCGCGACCGCCACGGGCGCGCGCCTGGTGATCGCCGCGCCGGACGGCCATCGCGATCCCGGCTATCTCGCCGAGGTGATCGCGGCCCAGCAGGTCACGATGACCTCGTTCGTGCCGTCGATGCTGTCGGTGTTCTCCGACAGCGTGCACGCCGGGACCGCCGCCGAGGTGTCCTCGCTGCGCACCCTGCTCATCGCGGGTGAGGCGTTCACCGCCGACGCCGCGCAGGCCTACCGCCGCATCGGCACCGCCGAACTGCACAACCTGTACGGCCCCACCGAGTTCACCGTGCACGCCACCGCCATGCCGGTCGCCGCGGATATCGCGGGAGCCGTGCCGATCGGCCTGCCGGTGTGGAACGCACAGGCCTACATCCTGGACGCGCGGCTGCATCCGGTTCCGGCCGGCGTCGCCGGTGAGCTGTATCTGGCCGGCGCTCAGCTGGCGCGCGGCTACTTCGGCCGCACCGACCTGACCGCGGACCGCTTCGTCGCGAATCCGTTCGGCGGCAGCGGTTCCCGCATGTACCGCACCGGTGACCTGGTGCGCCGCGGCGCCGACGGGGCCATCGAATATCTGGGCCGCACCGACTTCCAGGTGAAGTTGCGCGGTCTGCGCATCGAGCTCGGCGAGATCGAATCCGCGCTCACCGCACAGGATTCGGTCGCGCAGGCGGTGGCCGTGGTGCGCTCCGACGAGCGGATCGGCGAGCAGCTGGTCGGCTATGTCGTGCCCGCTGCCGGCGCCGGAGAACTCGATCTCGACGCGATCCGCGCGCAACTGGCGGCGCGGCTGCCCTCCTATATGGTTCCGGCCGCGATCGTCGTGCTCGACGCCCTGCCGCTGAGCGCGAACGGCAAGCTGGACCGGCGCGCGCTGCCCGCACCGGAATTCGAGGCACGGGAATTCCGCGCCCCGACCACACCGGTCGAGGAGATCGTCGCCGCCACCATCGCCGAGGTGCTGGGCATCGACACCGAGGCCCGGCCGGTCGGTCTCGACGACGACTTCTTCGAACTGGGCGGCAATTCGCTGATCGCCACCCAGGTGGTGGCCCGCCTGGGCCAGGCGCTGAATACCCGCATCCCGGTGCGGACGCTGTTCGAGGCGCCGACCGTGGCGGCGCTCGCCGCCCGGCTGGAGACCCACGCCGGGTCCGGTGGCCGCCGCGCCCTGGTGGCGGGACCGCGACCGGAGGAGATTCCGCTCTCGCTGGCACAGCAGCGGATGTGGTTCCTCAACCGCTTCGACACCGCCAGCGCGGTCAACAACATCCCGATGGCGGTCCGGCTCACCGGCGCGCTCGACGTCGACGCCCTGCGCGAGGCCGTCGCGGATGTGATCGAACGCCACGAGGTGCTGCGCACGGTCTACCCGGAAACCTCCGAGGGCCAGGGCGTGCAGGTGATCCTGCCCGCCGACCGCGACGCGGTGGAACTGGACGCCGAACCGGTGACCGAGGCGCAACTGCCCGAGCGGGTGCGCGAACTGGTCCTCACCGGCTTCGACGTCACCGCCGCGGTTCCGGTGCGCGCCAAGCTGTTCCGCGTCGAACATGCGAGCGGCAACGGCGCGGGTGAACCGGCGCCGGACTACGTGCTGGTCTTCGTCGTCCACCACATCTCCGGTGACGGCTGGTCGGTGCGGCCGCTGGCCCGCGATGTGATGCTCGCCTACGCGGCGCGCTCGCAGGGCGCCGCGCCGGGCTGGGCGCCGCTGCCGGTGCAGTACGCCGATTACGCCCTGTGGCAGCGCGAAACGCTCGGTTCCGAGGACGATCCGGAATCGTTGATCGCCCAGCAGGTGTCGTACTGGTCGCAGCATCTGGCCGGTCTGCCAGACCAGCTGGATCTGCCCACCGACCGTCCGCGACCCGCGGTCGCCACGTATCGCGGTGGCGTGCACGAATTCTCGCTCGACGCCGAGTTGGTACACCGGCTCAACGCGCTGGCCCGCACCCACGGCGCCAGCCTGTTCATGGTCACGCACGCGGCCTTCGCGGCACTGCTGGCGCGGTTGTCCGGCAGTGACGATCTGGCCATCGGCACCGCGGTCGCGGGCCGTGGCGAGGCCGCGCTCGACGATGCCATCGGCATGTTCGTCAACACGCTGGTGCTGCGCAGCAGTGTCGATCCGGCGATGTCGTTCACCGAATTGCTCGCGCGCACCAAGGAATCCGATCTCGCCGCGTTCGGACATGCGGATCTGCCGTTCGAGCGGCTGGTGGAGATTCTGAACCCGGCGCGTTCGCAGGCGCGGCATCCGCTGTTCCAGGTGATGCTGTCGTTCCAGAACACCGGCGAGGCCTCGTTCGCGCTGCCGGATCTGGAGGTCAGCGGCCTGCCACTGGATGTGCTGACCGCGAAATTCGATCTGCACCTGAACCTCACCGAGCGCTTCGCCGCCGACGGTTCCGCCGAAGGCATGTCGGCCGAATTGGCCTACGCCACCGACATGTTCGATGCTCGGACGGTCGCGGCCTTCGCCGATCGCCTGGTCCGGATGCTGGACGCGGTGACCGCGGACCCCGCCGCCGCGCTCGGCGATATCGACCTGCTCGACACCGTCGAGCGGCGCACCATCGTCGACAACTGGAACGCCACCGCCTACGACGTCGACCGCGTCGTTCTCGGCCGGGCGGCCGGTACCGTCGCGCTGACGCTGGCCTCGATGTTCGATCGGCAGGTCGAACTCGATCCCGACGAGCCGGCGCTGACGTTCGAGGGGACAACTCTGTCCTACGGCGAGTTGGCGGCCCGGGTGAACCGGCTCGCCCGCTACCTGATCGAGCAGGGCGTGGGCCCGGATTCGCTGGTGGCGCTGCATATGCGGCGTTCGCTGGAACTGGTGATCGGCATGTACGCGGTGACGGTCGCGGGCGGCGGCTATGTGCCGCTGGACCCCGACCATCCGGCCGAGCGCACCGAATACGTGCTGGCGACCGCGAACCCGGTCTGCGTGCTGACCACCGCGGACAGCCCGCTCGCGGCGCGGCCGGACGTACCGGTCGTCGCGATCGACGGTCTGGAGTTGACCGAGTACGCCGACGATCCGGTGGCCGATGCCGACCGCATCGCCCCGCTGCGTCCCGCGAACACCGCCTACGTGATCTTCACCTCCGGTTCCACCGGGCGGCCGAAGGGCGTGGCCGTCAGCCATGCCGCGATCGTGAACCGCCTGGCCTGGATGCAGGACGAGTACGACCTCTACCTCGACGATGTCGTGCTGCAGAAGACGCCCGCCACCTTCGACGTGTCGGTGTGGGAGTTCTTCTGGCCGCTGCAGGTCGGTGCGCGCCTGGTCGTCGCCAAGCCCGACGGCCACCGCGATCCGGCCTATCTGGCGGAACTGATCGACGCCGAGCGCATCACCACCGTGCACTTCGTGCCGTCGATGCTGTCGGTCTTCGTCGCCGCGCTGGACGCCTCCGGCGCCGACTGCACCACGCTGCGCCGGGTCTTCGCCTCGGGTGAGGCGCTGCCGGCGGTCACCGCCCAGCGCCTGATCGAGCTGACCGGCTCCCGGCTGCACAACCTCTACGGCCCGACCGAGGCCGCCGTCGACGTCACCTATCACGAGGTGACCGAGGCCGACACGGTCGCGGTGCCGATCGGCCGTCCGGTCTGGAACACCCGTGTCTACGTGCTGGATTCGCGGCTGCACCCGGTCGCGACCGGCGTCGCGGGTGAGCTGTACCTGGCCGGTGATCAGCTGGCCCGCGGCTATGTCGCGCGCGCCGATCTGACCTCGGATCGGTTCGTGGCCAACCCGTTCGGCGACGGTGAGCGGATGTACCGCACCGGTGACCTGGTGCGCTGGAGTGCCGGCGGCGAACTGGAGTACCTGGGCCGCACCGACTTCCAGGTGAAGTTGCGCGGTCTGCGCATCGAGCTCGGCGAGATCGAATCGGCACTGGTGGCGGTCGACGCCGTCGCGCAGGCCGTGGTGGTCGTGCGCTCCGACGACCGGCTCGGCGATCAGCTGGTCGCCTACGTGGTGCCCGCGACCGGCGCCGTCGTCGACCCCGACGCGGTGCGCACCGAACTCGGCGAGGCGCTGCCCGGCTACATGGTGCCCTCGGCCTTCGTGGTGCTGGACGCCTTCCCGCTCAACGCCTCCGGGAAGCTCGACCGCAAGGCGCTGCCGGCGCCGGTGTTCGAGGCCCGGCAGTTCCGCGCCCCGGCCACCCCGATCGAGGAGATCGTGGCCGGCACGTTCAGCGATGTGCTGGGTGTGCCCCGGGTCGGTCTCGACGACGACTTCTTCGAACTGGGCGGCAACTCGCTGATCGCCACCCAGGTGACCGCGCGCCTGGGCGCCGCGCTCGACACCCAGCTGGCGGTGCGCGACCTGTTCGAGGCGTCGACCGTCGCCGCCCTGGCCGCGCGCCTGGAGCAGGGCGCCGGATCCGGCCGGACGCGGCCGAAGCTGGTGGCCGGGCAACGGCCGCAACGGATTCCGCTCTCGCCGGCGCAGCAGCGCTACTGGTTCCTCAACCAGTTCGACACCACCACCTCCGCGGTGGACAACATTCCGCTCGCGGTGCGGCTGTCGGGCGCGCTCGATGTCGCGGCCATGGAACGCGCGCTCGGCGACGTCCTGGCCCGGCACGAGGTGCTGCGCACCACCTACCCGCGCTCGGCGGACGGCCCGCACCAGGTGATCCTGCCCGCGACCGAAACCGCGCCCCCGCTGGAGCCGGTGGCGGTGGCCGAGGACGAATTGCTCGACCGCATCATCGAATTCGCGATGACCACCTTCGACGTCACCGCCGAGGTGCCGCTGAAGGTCGCGCTGTTCCGGATCACCGGCGGGGACCAGTCGGCCGAGGAACACGTCCTCGCCTTCACCGTCCATCACGTCGCCGCCGACGGCTCCTCGATGGGACCGCTGGCCCGGGATCTGATGGCGGCCTACGCCGCACGCGTGCAGGGCGAGGCGCCGCAGTGGACGCCGCTGCCGGTGCAGTACGCCGACTACGCGCTGTGGCAGCGCGAGGTGCTCGGATCCGAGGAGGATCCGGAATCGATTGCCGCCCAGCAGGTCGCCTACTGGACCGCCGCCCTCGGCGGGCTGCCGGATCAGCTGGAACTGCCGACCGACCGCCCGCGTCCGCCGGCCCAGTCGTTCCAGGGCAAGGCGATTCGCTTCGAGATCGACCCGCAGCGCCACGCCCGCCTGCACGAGCTGGCGCGCGCCAACAACGCCTCGCTGTTCATGGTCGTGCACGCGGCGCTGGCCGTGCTGCTCTCGCGCCTGTCGGGCACCGACGACATCGCCGTCGGCACCCCGATCGCCGGGCGTGGCGAGCGCGAACTCGACGATCTGATCGGCATGTTCGTCAACACGCTGGTGTTCCGCACCCGCATCGACGGCAACGCGAGCTTCGCCGAATTGCTCGCCGATGTGCGCGAGCGCGACCTCGAGGCCTTCACCAACGCCGACGTGCCGTTCGAGCGGCTGGTCGAGGTGCTCAACCCGGTGCGGTCCACGGCGCGCAACCCGCTGTTCCAGGTGGGCCTGTCGTTCCAGAACCTGGCCGAGACCGCGCTGGAGCTGCCCGGTCTGTCGGTGAGCGCGGTGAATTTCGATTCCCAGCTGGCCAAGACCGATCTGCACGTGACGCTCTACGACCGCTACGCCGAGGACGGTTCGCCGGCCGAGATCATCACCGAATTCGGTTATGCCATCGACCTTTTCGACGAGTCGACGGTGCAGGGCTTCGCGGACCGGTTCGTCCGGGTCCTCGACGCCGTGATCGCGGACGTGTCCGGCCCGGTCGGTGATATCGACCTGCTCGATCCCGCGGAGAACGAGCGCATCCTGCGGCGGTGGAACGAGACCGCCCACCCGATCGACACCGAGGCGACCCTGGTGTCGCTGCTCGATGCGACCGTCGCCGCCGACCCGACCGCGGTCGCGCTGGTGGTCGACACCGAGGCCACCGGGACGGCGCAGCAGGTGCTGACCTACGGCGACCTCGACGCGCGGGTGAATCGCCTGACGCGCTATCTCGTCGAATGCGGGATCGGCACCGAGGACCGGGTGGCGCTGGCACTGGGCCGCTCGGTGGAGCTGATCGTCGCGATGTACGCGGTGGCCAAGGCCGGTGCGGCCTACGTGCCGATCGACCCGGGCCAGCCCGCCGAACGCATCGACTACATCCTCGAGACCGCGGCCCCCGCCTGTGTGCTGACCACCTCGGCCACCGTCGCGGCGACCGCCGACGAGGACGGGGAGAGCGCGCTGCGCTGGACTCCGCAGCGCCCGGTGATCGAACTCGACGGACTCGAACTCTCCGGTTATTCGGCGGCGCCGATCACCGCGGGGGAGCGGTTGCGGGAGCTCACCGCGGCCAACGCCGCGTACGTGATCTTCACCTCCGGCTCCACCGGCCGCCCCAAGGGCGTGGTGGTGTCGCACGGCGCGATCGTCAACCAGTTGCGCTGGGAGATCGGCGAATTCGGCCTCGGCACCGGTGATTCGGTGCTGCTCAAGACCGCGGCGACGTTCGACCTGTCGGTGTGGGAGTTCTGGACCGCCGCCGCCTGCGGTGGCCGCCTCGTGGTGGCCGCGCCCGAGGGGCATCGCGATCCGGCCTACCTCAACGAGCTGATGCTCGGGACCGCCGTCACCACGCTGCATGTGGTGCCGTCGATGCTGGACGCCCTGCTCACCGAGAGCGAAGGCATGCTCAGCTCGTCGCTGAAGCGGGTGCTCGCCATCGGTGAGGCGCTGCCGGCCGCGACCGCGCAGCGCTTCCTGGAGACCGCCGAGGCCGCGCTGTTCAACCTGTACGGCCCGACCGAGGCCGCGGTCTCGATCACCAGCCATCGCGTCACCACCGCCGACCGCCAGTCGGTGTCGATCGGCGCGCCGGAGTGGAACAGCCGGGTGTACGTGCTGGATTCGCGGCTGCGGCCCGTTCCGGTGGGTGTGCCGGGTGAGCTGTACCTGGCCGGTGCGCAGCTCGCGCGCGGCTACTTCGGGCGCGCGGATCTCACCGCGGACCGGTTCGTCGCCGATCCGTTCGGGGCGCCGGGCACGCGGATGTACCGCACCGGTGACCTGGTGGCATGGACCGACCGGGGTGAACTGGACTACCGGGGTCGCACCGACTTCCAGGTGAAGATCCGCGGGTTCCGTATCGAACTCGGCGAGATCGAGGCGGTGCTGCTGCGGCAGCCGGTCGTGACCGCGACCGCTGTTGTCGCGCACGCGGATCCGAATCTGGGCGATCGCCTGGTCGCCTACGTGGTCGGCGCCGCCGAACTGGACAAGCAGGCGCTGCAGGCCGCACTCGCCGAACAGCTGCCGTCCTACATGGTGCCGTCGGTGTTCATGCAGCTGGACGCGCTGCCGCTGAACGCCAACGGCAAACTGGACCGCGCCGCACTGCCCGAACCGGTCTTCGAGAAGGCCGTCTTCCGCGCGCCGGTGACCCCGATCGAACAGATCGTGGCCAATACCTTCGCCGATGTGCTGCGCAAGGAATCCGGCACGATGGGCCGCGACGACGACTTCTTCGCGTGGGGCGGCAACTCGCTGCTCGCCACACAGGTCGCCGCGCGCCTGGGCGAGGCGCTGAACACCCGGGTGCCGGTGCGCCTGCTGTTCGAGGCCTCCACGGTCGCCGCGCTCGCCACCCGCGTGGAGCACCATGCCGACGCCGGCGGCCGCCGCGCGCTGACCGCCGCGCCGCGACCGTCGCGGATCCCGCTGTCGCTGGCGCAGCAGCGGATGTGGTTCCTCAACCGCTTCGACACCGCCTCGGCCGCCTACAACGTGCCGATCGCGGTGCGGCTGAGCGGTGCGCTGGACGTCTCGGCGCTGCGGGCCGCGATGGCGGATCTGGTGGCGCGCCACGAGATTCTGCGGACCGTGTACCCGCAGACCGACCAGGGCCCGGTGCAGGTGATCCTGCCCGCGGCCCAGGCGATTCCGGAGCTCGAACTGCGCGTGGTCGATGCCGCCGCGGTCGAGTCCGAGGTGGTCGCGCTGATCAACACCAGCTTCGACGTCACCACCGAGGTGCCGGTACGGGTCGCGCTGTTCGAGGTCCGTCCCGACACCGAAACCGCAAGCGGCACCGCTGAATACGTGCTGGCCATGGTCGTGCACCACATCTCCGGCGACGGTTCGTCGGTGGGCCCGCTGACTCGCGATCTGATGACCGCCTACGCCGCCCGCGCGGCCGGGCTGGCGCCGAACTGGGCCCCGCTGGAGGTTCAGTACGCCGACTACAGCATCTGGCAGCGCGAACTGCTGGGCAGTGAGGACGATCCGGATTCGCTGGCCTCCAAGCAGGTCGCGTACTGGAAGCAGGCGCTGGCCGAGCTGCCCGATCAGCTCGATCTCCCATCGGACCGCCCGCGTCCGGCCGTACAGAGCTTCGCCGGCGGCAAGGTCGAGGTGCGCATCGATGCCGAACTGCATAGGGCGCTGATCGACCTGGCCCGCACCGAGGGCGCGACGCTGTTCATGGTCGTGCACACCGCGCTGGCGGTCCTGCTGTCGCGGCTGTCGGGCTCCGACGACATCGCCATCGGCACCCCGATGGCCGGTCGTGGCGAGGCCGTGCTCGACGATCTGATCGGCATGTTCGTCAACACCCTGGTGTTCCGGACCCAGGTCGACGCCGGTGCCGGCTTCACCGAACTGCTGGGACGGCAGCGCGATATCGACATCCAGGCCTTCGCCAACGCCGACGTGCCGTTCGAGCGGCTGGTCGAGGTGCTCAACCCGGTACGCTCCACCGCGCGGCATCCGCTGTTCCAGGTGGGTCTGTCGTTCCAGAACCTGGCGCAGGCCACGCTGGAGCTGCCGGGCCTGCGGGTCAGCGGACTGGACTTCGATACCCAGCTCTCGCAGTTCGACCTGCACCTGATCGCCACCGACCGCTACAGCGAGACCGGTGCGCCCGAGGGCATCACCGGATTCTTCACCTACGCGACCGACCTGTTCGACCACGACACGGTGGCGGGCTTCGTGGATCGGTTCGTGCGGATGCTGGGCGCGTTCGTGGCCGCACCGCATACCGCGGTCGGCGATATCGATCTGCTCGACGCCGCCGAACGCGGTGCGCTGATCTCCGTTCGCAACGCCACCGAGCACCCGGTGGACCGGTCGGCGACGCTGGCGTCGCTGCTGGACGCGACGGTCGAGACCTACTCCGAGCGCGACGCCCTGGTCGGCGCCGACGGCACCCGGGTGACCTACGCCGAACTCGACCGGCGGGTGAATGTGCTGGCACGGCACCTGATTTCGCTCGGTGTGGGACCGGAGTCGCGGGTCGCGCTGGCGATGCGCCGCTCGGTCGATCTGGTGCTCGCGATGTACGCGGTCACGGTGGCCGGCGGCGCCTATGTGCCGGTGGATCCGGATCAGCCGGCCGAACGCACCGGCTACATCCTCGACACCGCCGACGTGGTGTGTGTCCTCACCGATGCCGACGCCGGATTCGAGACCGATGTCGCACCGGTGGTCCGGGTCGACGACATCGACACCGCGGGTGACGATTCGCCGATCGAGGACGACGAGCGGGTCGCGCCGCTGCTGCCGCAGCACACCGCCTACGTCATCTTCACCTCCGGTTCCACCGGGCGGCCGAAGGGTGTGGCGGTTCCGCACGCCGCGGTGGTCAACCAGCTGCTGTGGAAGATCGCCGAATTCGGCCTGGGCGCCGAGGATTCGGTGCTGCTGAAGACCGCGGCCACCTTCGACCTGTCGGTCTGGGAGTTCTGGTCCGCGGCCGTCTCCGGTGGACGCCTGGTGATCGCGGCGCCGGACGGCCACCGCGATCCGGCCTACCTCAACGAGCTGATGGCCCGCGAAACGGTCACCACGCTGCACGTGGTGCCCTCTATGCTGGACGCGTTGCTCACCGAATCCGATGGGATGCTGACGAATTCGCTGCGTCGCGTGCTGGCGATCGGTGAGGCGCTGCCGGGTGCGACCGCGCAGCGGTTCCGCCGCGACAACGCCGCCGAACTGTTCAACCTGTACGGCCCGACCGAGGCCGCGGTCTCGATCACGAGCCATCGCGTCACCGCGGACGAACAGCAGTCGGTGTCGATCGGTGCGCCGGAGTGGAACAGCCAGGTCTACGTGCTGGATTCACGTCTGCACCCGGTGCCGGACGGCGTCTCCGGTGAGCTGTATCTGGCCGGTGCGCAGCTGGCCCGCGGCTACTTCGCGCGGCCGGATCTGACCGCGGACCGGTTCGTGGCCAACCCCTTCCAGCCGGGCGCCCGGATGTACCGCACCGGTGACCTGGTGAGCTGGAATGCCCGGGGCGAACTGGAATACCAGGGCCGCACCGACTTCCAGGTCAAGATCCGCGGCTTCCGCATCGAACTCGGCGAGATCGAGTCGGCGCTGCTCGGCCTGGACGAGGTCGCGCAGGTCGCGGTGCTGGCGAAGTCGGACCCGCGCATCGGCGACCGGCTGGTGGCGTATCTGGTCCCGGCCGGCGACAGCCTGGACATCGACGCGGTGAAGGCGGCGCTGAACGCGGCGCTGCCGTCGTACATGGTGCCCTCGGCCTTCGTCGAACTGGACGCGTTGCCGCTGAACATCAACGGCAAACTCGACCGGCGCGCACTGCCCGAACCGGAATTCGAGACCACCGCCTTCCGGGCGCCCTCGACGCCGATCGAAGAGGCGGTCGCCTCGGTGTACGCCGATGTGCTGTCGGTCGAGCGCGTCGGCGCCGACGACGACTTCTTCGCCCTCGGCGGTAACTCGCTGCTGGCCACTCAGGTCGCCGCGCGCCTCGGTGCGCTGCTCGACACCCGGGTGCCGGTGCGGGCGCTGTTCGAATCCTCGACGGTGGCCGGGCTGGCCGCCAAGGTCGAACAGCAGGCCGGTGCCGGCGGTCGCCCGCCGCTGACGGCGGGACCGCGCCCCGACCACATCCCGCTGTCGCTGGCGCAAAACCGCATGTGGTTCCTCAACCAGTTCGACACCACCTCGTCGGTGGACAACATCCCGGTAGCGATCCGGCTCTCCGGCGCGCTGGATGTGTCCGCGCTGCGCGAGGCGGTCGCCGATCTCATCGCACGCCACGAGATCCTGCGGACGGTCTACCCCGAGACCGCCGCCGGTCCGGTGCAGCGGGTGCTGTCGCCGGCCGAGGTGGCGATCGATCTCGAGCCGGTGCGGATCGAGGAGTCCGGCGTGGTCGAGGCCGTCACCGCCGCGGTGACGACCGGCTTCGACGTGACCACGCAGATTCCGTTCCACATCCGTCTGTTCCAGGTCACCGACACCGACTTCGTGCTGGTCTTCGTCGCGCACCACATCGCGGCCGACGGCTGGTCGATGGGCCCGCTGACCCGGGATCTGATGGTGGCCTACGCCTCGCGCGCCGAGGGTGCGGCACCGGCGTGGGCGCCGATGCCGGTGCAGTACGCCGACTTCAGCATCTGGCAGCGCAATCTGCTCGGCTCCGAGGACGATCCGGAGAGCCTGCTCAGCGCCCAGGCCGACTACTGGCGGCAGGCGCTGGCCGGAATTCCGGACGAGCTGAACCTGCCCGCGGACCGGCCGCGGCCGACCGTGCAGTCGTTCCAGGGCGGGCGGGTGCTGTTCCCGATCGGTACCGAGCTCTACGAGGGACTGCAGCGCACCGCGCGCGAGCAGAACGCGACGCTGTTCATGGTCGTGCACACCGCACTCGCACTGTTCCTGGCGCGGATGTCGGGGACCGACGACATCGCGATCGGCACCCCGATCGCGGGCCGCGGCGAGGCCGAACTCGACGATCTGATCGGCATGTTCGTCAACACGCTGGTGCTACGCACCCACGTGCGCGGCGAGCTGACCTTCGGTGAGCTGCTGAGCCACGCCAAGGACGCGGACCTGCAGGCCTTCGCGCACGCGGACATCCCGTTCGAGCGGTTGGTCGAACTGCTCAATCCGGAGCGCTCCACCGCGCGGCATCCGCTGTTCCAGGTGGCGCTGTCGTTCGAGAACCTGCCCGAGAGCACGTTCGAATTGCCCGGATTGCACGTCTCGGCGCTCGATTTCGACGTCGACACCGCGAAATTCGATCTGTCGCTGACGGTTCGCGAATCCGACGACGATCGCAACGGCATGTACGCCGAATTCTCCTACGCGCGTGACCTTTTCGACGACGCCACGGTGGAGGTCTTCGCGCAGCGGTTCACCCGCCTGCTCGAGGCGATCGTCGGGCAGCCGCAGACCCCGGTCGGCGATCTGTCGCTGCTGGCCGCCGAGGAGTACGAGCTGCTCACTCACGTCCACGGCGACGAGGTGATGGCCACCGGACTGCTGCCGGATCTGATGAGCCACGGCGTCCGGCTCGGCCGCGATCGAATCGCGGTGCGCTACAACGGTGAATCGATCACCTACGGCGAACTCGACGACCGGTCCTCGCGCCTGGCGCGGGTGCTGATCGAACGCGGTGTCGGACCCGAGCAACTGGTCGCGGTCTCCTTCCCGCGTTCCTACGAGATGGTGCTGGCCGTCCTGGCCGTCACCAAGGCCGGTGGCGCGCACGTGCCGGTGGATCCGAACTATCCCGAGGATCGGGTGCGGCATATGCTCACCGATTCCGGTGCGCTGCTGGGCATCACCGGTTCGGCGTATGTCGGCGACCTGCCCGGCGACGTGGAATGGCTGGTCCTCGACGACCCCGCGACCGACGAGCTGTGCGCCGCGCAGTCGGCGGCGCCGGTGACCGACGCCGATCGGCGCACTCCGTTGCAGATGGCGCATCCGGCCTATGTCATCTACACCTCGGGCTCGACCGGTAAGCCCAAGGGTGTCACCGTGACCCACGCCGGTCTCGGCGGCCTGGCGGATGTGGCGACGAGCCTGTACGGCCTGGAGCCGCAGCATCGGTTCCTGCACATCTGCTCGCCCAGCTTCGACCCGTCGGTGCTGGAGTGGGTGTGCGCGTTCTACATCGGCGCCACGCTGGTGATCACGCCGCCGCAGATCATCGGTGGCCCGGAGCTGGCGGAACTGCTGCGCACCGAGCAGGTCACCCACACCATCATCACGCCCGCGGTGCTGGGCACGATGGATCCGGCCGACCAGGAGCAGTTGCTGGTGACGTCGGTGGGTGGCGATGTGACCACGCCGGAACTGCTGGCGAAGTGGCAGCCGGGGCGCAAGTACTTCAACGCCTACGGTCCGACCGAGACGACGATCATCTCCTCGTACGCGCGGTTGTTCCCGGGCAACCACATCACCATTGGCACCCCGGTGCACGGTATGTCGGCGCTGGTGCTCGACGCCCGCATGAACCCGGTGCCGCCGGGGGTGGCCGGTGAGCTGTTCCTCTCCGGTGGTGCGGTGGCCCGCGGCTACCAGCATCGGCCGGGGCTGACCGCGGAGCGGTTCGTCGCCAACCCGTGGGGCGCGCCCGGAACCCGGATGTATCGCACGGGTGACGTGGTGCGGTGGTACGCCGAACCGGATGTGCGCGCCGGCAATATCGCTCGCCCGGAGGTGCCGTGGGAGCTGGATTACGTCGGCCGCACCGACTTCCAGGTGAAGATCCGCGGTTTCCGTATCGAACTCGGTGAGATCGACGCGGTGCTCGGCCGGCACCCGGATGTCGAATTCGCGATCACCATCGGCCGCGAAACCGCCGCCGGTGCAACGATTCTGGTGTCCTACGTGCTGGGTGTTCCGGGACGTGCGGTCGACCCCGCCGCCGTGACCGACCATGTGGCCGCGGTGCTGCCGCCGCATATGGTGCCCTCGGCGATCGTGGTCCTGGACGAGATTCCGCTGACCCCGGTCGGCAAGCTCGACCGCAAGGCGCTGCCGGAACCCCAGCTCGCGCCGCGCGAGTTCCGGGCGCCGACCAGTGCGCTCGAGGCGACCATCGCCGAGGTGTTCGCCGAGGTGCTGGGCGTCGAACAGGTCGGACTCGACGATTCGTTCTTCGCGCTCGGCGGTGACTCGATTCTGTCGATCCAGCTGGTCTCGCGGGCCAAGGCACGCGGTGTGCTCTTCACGCCGCGGCAGGTCTTCGAACGGCGCAGCGTGGCCGCGCTGGCGGAGATCGCCACCCGCGCGGGTGAGGCCGAGCAGCAGGTGCTCGCCGAACTGCCCGGTGGCGGTGTCGGCGAGATCCCGCTGACGCCGATCATGGCCTCGATCCTCGGCACCGGATCGTCGTATCAGCGGTTCTCGCAGGCCATGGCGCTGCGACTGCCCGACGACACCGACCGGGAGACGCTGGTCGCGACCGTCGCCGCGGTCGTCGATCACCACGATGTGCTGCGGACCCGCTTGCGGCGCAACGAGTCCGCCGCCGTGGACAGCCGGGACGGGTGGACCTTCGAGGCCCTGGAACAGGGCGCGATCGACGTCGATGCCCTGGTGCATCGGATCGACCTGCCCGGTGACATCTCCGACGCGGAACTGTCACGCCGGGCGAGCGTCGAATACGACGCCGCGCTGGGCCGCCTCGATCCGGCGAATGCGGTGATGACGCAGTTCCTGTGGTTCGCCTTCACCGGTGCCGGCTCATCCCGCCGGGACGTGCTCGTGATCGTCGCCCACCACTTCGTGGTCGACGGTGTGTCGTGGCGCATCCTCATCCCGGATCTCGCGGTGGCCTGGTCGCAGCTGAGGTCGGATCAGGCCGTGGCGCTGCCCGCGAACGGCACGTCCATGCGCCGCTGGGCGCACGCCCTGGTCGACGCCGCGGCCGCGCGAGCCACGGAACTGCCGTTCTGGCAGCAGATCGCGGCGTCCGAGGATCCGGTGCTGGGCGAGCGGGCCTTCGACCCGGCGGTCGACACCTTCGACACCGTCGATCGGGTCGAGGTGCTGCTGCCGGCCGAGGTGACCGATGCGGTGCTGACCGGCGTGCCGGACAAGTACCGGGCCGGTGTCGACGACGGCCTGCTGTCGGCGCTCGCGCTGGCGGTCAGCACCTGGCGCGGTGACGCCGCGGGCGGCGCCGCGCTGGTGAAGCTCGAGGGACACGGCCGCGAGGAGAGTGTGGTCCCGGGCGCCGATCTGTCGCGGACGGTGGGCTGGTTCACCAATGCCTATCCGGTGCGGCTGGATCTGGGCCACGCCGACGTCGCGGCCGCCCTGCGTGGTGGAAAAGCCCTGGGCGACATCGTGAAATCGGTGAAGGAGCAGTTGCTCGCGGTCCCGGACAAGGGCATCGGATACGGCCTGCTGCGCTACCTGAACCCGGAGACCGGTTCGGAGCTGGCGGCCGGTACCGCGCCTCAGATCAGCTTCAACTATCTGGGACGCGCGGATACCGGTGCGGGCCCGCAGACCGCCGAAAGCGGCTCGGAGCCGGTCGGTTTCGACTGGGCGCCGGTGGTGGATCTGGGACAGCTGGATGCCGACATGGATCCGGATATGCCCGCCAACGCCGCGATCGACATCAACGCGATCGTCACCGACGGGCCGGAGGGCGCGCAGCTGTCCGCATCCTTCGCGTTCCCGACCGGGCTGTTCGGCAAGCAGCGCGTGCAGGAGTTCGCGGATCTGTGGGTGGCGGCGCTGACCGCGCTCGCCGACCATGTCCGGCAGCCGGAGGCGGGCGGTCTGACGCCGTCCGATCTGCCACTGGTCGAGGTCGCGCAGTCCGAGATCGACGAGTGGGAACGGCAGTATCCGGGGCTCTCGGACGTCTGGCCGCTCTCGCCGCTGCAGTCGGGTCTGCTGTTCCACGCGATGATGACCCAGCAGACCGTGGACGTCTACACCATGCAGGCCGTGGTGGATCTCGGCGGCGCGGTCGACGAGGACCGGCTGCGCGCGGCCGGTCAGGGCATCCTGGACCGGTACCCGAACCTGCGTGCCGCCTTCGTCACCGACGCCGGCGGCCGCGCGGTCCAGCTGATCTCGGATCGCGTCGAGGTGCCGTGGCATACCGTCGATCTGACGGATCTGCCGCAGCAGCAGCGGATTCCGGAGTTGAAGCGCCTGCTCGAAGAGGATCGGGCCACGCACTTCGACATGTCGCGCGCGCCGCTACTGCGGTTCACGTTGTACCGGACCGACGATGATGCCTTCCATCTGGCGATCACTACCCACCACATCCTGGTGGACGGCTGGTCGATGCCGCTGCTCATGCGCGATCTGCTGGTGCTCTACGCGGTGCGCGGTGATACCGCCGCACTGCCGCGGGTGTCCTCGTACCGGAACTTCCTGAGCTGGCTGGCCGGGCGCGATCGCGAGGAATCGCTGCGCACCTGGTCGCGGGCGCTGGCCGGTGCGGACGAGCCGACCCAGCTCGCACCCGCGGCGCGGGGACCCGAGCACTACGAGATCGAGAAGTTCGTCGCCGAGGTCGACGAGGCTCGCACGCGCCGGATCACCAAGTACGCCGCCGAGGTCGGGGTCACGGTGAATACGCTGGTGCAGGCCGCGTGGGGCATTCTGCTCGGCCGGCTCACCGGCCGCGACGACGTGGTGTTCGGCGCGACGGTCTCGGGCCGCCCGCCGGAGCTGACCGGGGTCGAATCCATGGTCGGCCTGTTCATCAACACGCTGCCCGTGCGCGTCGGCGTGGACGACCGCTCGTCGGTCGGTGAGTTGCTGCAGGGCCTGCAGCGCGATCAGGCCGATCTGCTCGACCACCACTACGTGGGCCTCACCGATATCCAGCGAATCGCCGGCGCCGGAGCACAATTCGACACGCTGCTGGTGTTCGAGTCGTATCCGATGGATACCGATGCGATCGCCGCGGCGAGTTCGATCGACGGCATGTCGGTGACCGGTGTCGGCACCAACGACGCGACCCACTACCCGCTGACCCTGCTGGTGACCGCCGAATCGACGATCGAGGTGACCTGGAAGTACCTGACCAGTCGCTTCACCGCCGAGGAAGTGCACACCCTGGCCGAGCGGCTGGACCGGGTGCTGGACGCGCTGACCGGCGATCCGGCGGCCGCGGTCGGCGATATCGACATCCTCGATGCCGACGAGCGGGCGCGGATCCTGGCCGGCGCGGCGGTGGCCGCCGATCCGGTCGCCGAACCCGGCCGGGTCGGCAGCCGGACGGTCGCCAAGGCGCTCGGCGATGTGGTCGAGGAGGATCCGCAGGCTCCCGCGCTGCTGTCCGGCGATGCCGAAATCGCCTATCACGAGGTGGATTCGCGGTCGTCGAAGCTGGCCCGGGTGTTGATCGGACGCGGCGTCGGCCCGGGCGACATCGTCGCGGTGGCCCTGCCGCATTCGGTGGATGCCGTGGTGGCGCTGTGGGCGATCCAGAAGGCCGGCGCCGCGGCGCTGTTCGCCGACGGCCTGTCCTTCGGGGAGATCGTCGCCGCGGGTGCCGGCTGGGGTATCGCCCTGGAGCCGGCGGCCAAGTCGGTGCGCTGGGTGGTCCCGACCGATCCGAAGGTGCGCGCGGAAATCGATGCGGCACAGGCGCATCCGGTGTCCTACGCCGACCGCGTCCGGCCCCTGCAGGACGAGCATCCGGCCTTCGTGGTGCGGGCGGCCGACGGCACCCTGCGCACGCTGACCCAGGAGCAGGCCCTCGACCACGCCGACACCCTGCGCGCCGATCACGAGATCGACTACGAGTCGACCACGTACACCACGGCGACGGCGGGTCCGGCAGCGCTGGCGGAATTCCTGACCTCCGCGACCGCGGGCGCACTCTCGGTCCTGCCCAGCGGTGATATCTCCGGTGACCTGGCCGAGGGAGAGGTCAGCCACTGGTTCACCGTGGCGGGTGAGGCGACCGACGCCGCCGACGGCGAAGTGCGAGTGATCGAGTCGGAGTGAGCCGGAAAGGCCGGTGAACGGGGTGCGGTCGCATCTCGGCACCGGCTCTTCGCATCCGCCACTGCTGAACTCGGGCAGCGCTCGGAAGAAGCGTTCGCTGCGCCTTTCCACCGGAAACGGGTAGGACCGTGAGCGCCGACGTAGAGTCGAGACAGTTCACAGCACAGACCGGGCGGGGTGGCTTTTCCTCGCGTGGGCCGTGGCGAGGCTCTGCAGAGGAGGGGGACATGGAAACAATCACCGCACCCGCGCTGGAGTTGAGCGGGCTGTACAAGCGGTTCGGTGGGCCGTGGGTGGTCGACGGGGTGAGTCTGGCGGTGCGGCCGGGGTCGTTCTTCGGGCTGGTGGGGCCCAACGGCGCCGGGAAGACCACCACGTTGTCCATGGCCGTCGGACTGTTGCGGCCCGATGCCGGGCAGGCGCGGATCTTCGGCGCCGACGTGTGGGCGGATCCGGTGCGCGCCAAGACGATCGTCGGCGTATTGCCGGACGGTCTCGCGCTCCCGGAGCGGCTCACCGGACGTGAATTGCTCACCTACACCGGGCTTCTGCGCGGTCTGCCGCCGGCGACGGTGGCCGAGCGGGCGCAGGAACTGCTCGCGGTCCTCGAGCTGATCGAGGCGGAAAACACTCTGGTCGTGGACTATTCGGCCGGTATGCGCAAGAAGATCGGGCTCGCCACCGCACTGCTGCACGGACCCAAGCTGTTGGTGCTCGACGAACCGTTCGAGGCGGTGGATCCGGTGTCCGCCAGCACTATTCGCACGATTCTGCGGCGGTTCGTCACCGCCGGTGGCTCCGTGGTGCTGTCGAGTCATGTGATGGCGTTGGTGGAAAACCTGTGCGATCACCTCGCCGTCATCGACAAGGGGAGGGTGGTCGCCGCCGGTTCGGTCGCCGAGGTGCGGGGGGAGGGCAGCCTCGAGGAGGCGTTCGTCCGGCTGGTGGGCGGACGCATCGGGGGAGACGAGGGCCTGTCGTGGTTGGCGTCCTGATCCGCATGCGCTGGCGGCTGACCGTCCGCGCGATGAACAACGGACGGGCTGCGGTCGGCTTCTGGCTCGGTCTGGTCTTCGGGATACTCGCCGCCGTCGCCACCGCGGTGGTGATGGCGGCGGCCGGCCACGCCTGGGATACCCGCGCGGCGATCAATGTGGCCGCGACGCTGTACGCGGTGTGGACGCTCGGCTGGCTGGCCGGCCCGATCATCACCGGCAGCAGCGACGAAACATTGCAGCCCGAACACTTCCGGCTGCTGCCGCTGAGCTATCGCCAATTGGCGATCGGTCTCGCGGCGGTCGCCTTCACCGGGCCGGCCGGTGCGGTCAACCTGATCGCCTTCGCCGGACTGGTCGCGCTCGCAGCACAATTGGGGGTGGTACCGACCCTGTGCGCGGTGGCCGGGATGTGCCTGCAACTGATCTTCGTGGTGCTGCTCTCCCGCGCGGTACTCGCGTGGATCGGCGCCGCGATGCGTTCGCGCCGCGGTCGCGATCTCGGTGTCGTCCTGGCGGGCCTGACCGGCCTCGCCTACTACCCCCTGCAACTGCTGGTGTCCTATCTCGGGCCGCGCCTGGAGCACGTATCGCCCGGCCTGGGCGCGACCCTGCGAATCCTGCCCTCGGGATGGGCGCCCTACGCGGTCCAGGCGGCCGAGGAAGGTCACTGGTGGTTCGGCGTCGGGGCCCTGGCGGGACTCGCCGCGCTGTCGGCGCTGCTGTGGCAGGCGTGGGCGGTACTGCTGCGCCGGCGCCTCACCACCACGGCCGCGCCCGCCGGACCCGTTCGCGCACAGGCGGGTTCGGGACGCCTCGACCGGATGGTCCGCCCGACACCGGTCGGCGCGGTGGTACTCAAGGAATTGCGCACCTGGTCGCGCGACGGCCGGCGGCGGGCGGCGCTGCTACCGCTGATGCTCATCGGCGTGGTCCTGCCGCTCTTCCTCGGACTGCAGAACGGTGGCGCGAGCCTGCCTTTCGCGGGCGTGTTCGTGGTGTGGATGGCCGCGATGGCCAGCGCCGACATGTACGCCTTCGACGGCACCGCCCTCTGGCACACCCTGGTCATTCCGGGTGCCGTGCGCGCCGACGTCCGCGGCCGCATGATCGCCTGGCTCCTGATGGTCGGCCCGCTCGCCGTGGTGCTCACACTCGTGCTCCCGGGTGCGGCCGGGCGCCCGCAGATGTATCCGTGGGCGGTATCGACGCTGCCGGTGGTGGTGGGCGTCGGCGTGGCGGCGTCGATGTTCCTGTCGGTCTACGCCGCGTATCCGCTTCCGCAGCAACGCGGTAACCCCTTTGCCGGCAATTCCGGTAATCCGGGATGTGCGCGGGCGCTGGTCCAGTTGGCGGTCGGCTTCGGTCAGCTCGTGGTGAACCTGCCGGTGCTCGGCCTGCTCGCGCTGGGCGCCTATCTCCACAACGCCCTCGTGCAATGGTCGGCGCTGCCGGTCGGAATCGTCCTGGGTGCCGGCGCCGCACTGCTCGGCGCACAGGTGGCCACCCGCCGCGTCGAAGCCCGCGGGCCGGAACTGCTGGCCGAGGTGAAACCGCGCTGAACCCCTCCGGGAGATTCGCCGGAATCTGACGATTTCGGCCGTGCCCCTGACCCTTCCGGCCGTCGCCATCGACCGGCCCGGATTCCTGGCGTTCCATTTCAGCAGGCCGCATGTGCGACCGGATGCTCCCGCTGGAAGGAACGATGATGACCGAGTACGTGACGCTCGAACACGGACGGCTCGCCTGCGATCTGGTCGGGGACGGACCGCTGGTGGTGCTGTCGCACGGCATGGGCACCCTGCGCCAGGACTTCCGCTTGCTGCTCGGGCCGCTGGCCGCGGCGGGGTACCGGGTGGTCAACGTCGATATGCGCGGGCACGGCGAGTCCGGTACGGAGTGGCCCTCGGTGACCGGGAAGGCCGCCATCAGCCGCGCCGATGTGGCGGCGGACCTGCTGGGCGTGATCCGGCACTTCGGCGGCCCGGCGGTGATCGTCGGGCACTCGCTGTCGGGCGGTTCGGCGACGATCGCCGCGGCACAGGCTCCGGAGCTGGTGAGCGGGATCGTCGAGATCGGACCCTTCACCCGCACACAGCGGCTGCACGTCGGCGCTCTGCTCGGCAGTCGCCGATACCGCCGCGGCATGGTTCGCCTCGCCCTCACCATGACGCTGAAGTCGATGCCCTGGTGGCGGCGCTACCTCGACGTCGCATATCCGACCAAGCCTGCCGACTACGACCGCTACCTCGCCGACGTGGAGAGCATGCTGCGCCGGCCCGGCCGGTTTGCGGAATTCATGAAGACCGGACAGACCACTCCCGCCGACGCGCATGCCCGATTGGCTGAGGTCCGCTGTCCCGCCCTGGTGATCATGGGTTCGGCCGACCCGGATTTCGCCGATCCCGAGGCCGAGGCGAATGCTATCGTCGCCGCGCTGCCGGACGGTGTGGGTCGCGTCGTCATGATCGAGAACGGGGGACATTACCCGCATGCGCAATCGGCGGATGATGTTGCGGCAGCGATCATTCCGTTCCTCGGCCGGTGCGCGGCGCGGGACGAGAGCGCCGAGGTCCGGCGCGCCGTGTGATGTGCGTGCCCTGGTGCGCCCCTGCCGGATGCGCGGGGGAGCCCCGCCACGGTTGGCCGTCGACCGTGGCGGCCGCCCCGCCCGGCTGCGATGATGGCGAAATGCCCGCGCCGCGCACCATCGTCTTCGTCGTCTACGAGGGCATGCAGCTGGTCGAATTGGCCGGGCCGATGGACGTTTTCGGCGCCGTCAACACGATGGGCACCGAAGCCGCCTACCGACTCCTCACGGCGTCGCCGCACGGCCGGTCGATCGAGGCCGACGGCGGCCTGACCCTCGGGGTCGGACATTCGCTGCACGACCTCGCCTCCTCCGCCGCGGAGATCGACACCCTGGTGGTCGTCGGCGGCCGGATCTCCGGGCCGGTTTCGGCGGAGGTGGTTCGCGAATTACCCGCCCTCGCAAGGAAATCCCGTCGGGTCACCTCGGTGTGTTCCGGCGCGCTGCTGCTCGCGGCGGCCGGCCTGCTCGACGGCTACCGAGCAACGACCCACTGGGGTGCGGCCGATCTACTGGCCCGCTCGTATCCTCGCGTCATCGTCGAACCCGACCGCATCTATGTTCACGATCGCAACCGCTGGACCTCGGCGGGTGTCTCCGCCGGCATCGACCTCGCGCTGGCCCTCGTGGAGGACGACCACGGCCGGGAGATGGCTCAGCAGGTCGCTCGCGCTTTCGTCGTCTTCACCCGGCGCTCCGGCGGTCAGACGCAATTCAGCGCCCAATTGCGCATGCAGCCGGCGCGCACGCCCGCGATCCGGGCCGTCCAGCAATGGCTGCCCGATCACCTCGCCGGCGATCTGGCGGTGTCCGCGCTGGCTCGGCGCGCGGGCATGAGCGAACGTCATTTCGCCCGCGCGTTCCGTGCCGAAACCGGTAGTACCCCAGCGGCGTTCGTCGCCGAACTGCGCCTGGAAGCGGCCCGGCGCCTGCTGGAGTCCACCGAACTCACCGTCACCGCCATCGCCCGCGTGGTCGGCTACCGCCACGGCGAAACGCTGCACCGAGCCTTCGTCCGCCGCCTCGCCACCACGCCCGAGGCCTACCGCCGGCAGTACGCCGACGCCGGCCTCGGCACGCCGGCGGCAGAGCCGGTCGTCAGCGCAGCCCGGGGATCCGCATCGTCTCCGCCATGATGCGGGCGCCCTCGTTGTTCAGGTGCAGGCCGTCGCCGCTGTCGAGATCCGGGCGGATGAAGTCGGGCCGCTCCGGATCCGCGACGGCGGCCGCCACATCGAAGACGGCGTCGAAAACCGTTGTGGTCCGAAGCCATTCGTTGACGACGACGCGCACCGGCAGGGCCGGAGCCACATTGACCTCCGGATAGATCACCCCGGCGAAGGGGCCGATCGTGTTGGCGTAGATCGGCAGTCCGGCGGCATGTGCCCGCGCGGCGAGTTCGGTGTACCCGGCGATCAGATCATCGGCCGCGGCCACCTCGCCCAGCCCGATGTCGTTGATGCCGAGATTGACCACCACATGGGTGACGCCCGGTACGTCGAGCACGTCGCGGTCGAACCGAGCCAGGGCGCGTTCGCCGACCTCGTCGGTGAGCAACTGGTTGCCGCCGATGCCCTGGTTGACCACCCAGCCGCGGGTCAGCATCGAATTCAGCGCGTCGACGGAGCGGCGATTCGCGCCGAGCGTGGTCCCGGCGCCGTCGAACCAGGAATCACCGAAAGCCACCACGACGGGGGTGTCCGCGTCGGCGAGCACGTCGACACCGGTGACGTAGAAGCGCGAGGCGACCTCCTCCACCTCGGAGAGGTCCGGATCGGCGGTGTGATCACCGGCGACCACGGCGGCGATCTCCATCGGCTGATGCGAGAAGGTGGCGAGTCCGGTCGCCCCGGGCAGATACAGGCTCAGCAACAGATCGTCGCCGCCGTTCACCGCGAGATCGACGGTGTCGCTAACCATTTCGCCACCCGCCGGGATGCGCACCGTGTCCACCCCGTCGAAACGCAGCACGGTATCGGTTTCGGCGATCGTGGCGAATCCGTTCTTGCGCAGGGCGATTCGAGCCGCGCCGATCTCCAGTGTGTCGCGTCCGTACCGATTGCTCAATCGCACCCGAAGCCGTCGGCCGCCACCGGCCATGTGCAGCACCTGGCGCACGGTCTGATCGGTGAACTCCCGGGGTTCGGTCAACTGGAACTGCTCGTAGGGGCTGATGATCGCGGAGCGGAATCCGGCGAGCCAGGTGCTGGTCATGACATCTCCATTTAGTTGACATGAGGAATATCCTCGCAGCAATAATATGAAAGATATTCCTCATGTCAACTATCCGCACGGCAACTGTGCGTTAGGCTGACGGCGTGGAGAACACGCACGACGCCGACGTCTTCGACGACCCGCGCCTGACCGATATCGGGATGCTGTTCGAAGCGACCAACGGGATCCGCCGCAAACTCGAGCCGAGTTGGGCGGCGAACGGGATGTCGCTGCTGGATTTCGCCGCGCTCATGCGGCTGAGCCGCTCGCCCGGCCGCCGGCTGCGGATGACCGATCTGGCCGATCAGGCACAGCTGTCGACCAGCGGCGTCACCCGTCTGGTGGACCGGCTGGAGCGCAACGGATTCGCCCGGCGCCAGCCCGATCCGAACGATCGCCGCAGCTCCTACGCCGCCCTCACCGCCGCCGGCGCGACCCGGCTGGCGAAGGTACTGCCGGAATATCTGAAGATCCTCGACACCTGGTTCTACGGTCAGCTCACCCCGGAGCAGTGCGAGGCACTGATCAGCGGCCTGCGGATCATCCGTGACGCCACCTTCCCGGAGGCGGGCCGGATCTCCGAGTGACACCTCGGCCCCGAGCTGTCGACCGGCCGCGGACCGATTCGCAGCCGCATAGCCGAATGCTCGCGTTCACCGCACGGTCCGGTATCGCCCGGTCCCTATTGCCGAGATTCGCCCGGTTCGACTCGTAGACTCGACCGATACGAGTTACTTCCCAGCGACACCGGTCGACGACGGGAGCGGCGCATGGCTGATCACGTTCGAACAGACGCTGAACTCGGTTCGCCACCCACCGGTGCCAGACGGTGGTACGCCCTCGCGGTCCTCGCGCTGGGGCTTGCGATGGTGACGCTGGACGGCACAGTCGTCGGTGTGTCGCTGCCGACGATCATCGGTGATCTCGGACTCGATTTCACCCAGGCGCAGTGGGTCTTCTGCGTGTATTCGGTGGTGCTCGCTGTTCTGCTGATCGTCGTCGGCCGGATCGGTGACCGGTACGGCCGACGCGTGATCTTCGTGCTCGGGGTGCTGATCTTCGTCGGCGGCAGTCTGTTGTCCGCCTCCGCGGATTCGGCGAGTCCGCTCATCTGGGGCCGGATCGTGCAGGGGATCGGCGGTGCGGCGGTCGTGGCGGGATCACTGGGCACGGTTGCGGCGATGTTCCAGGGGCGAGCGCGCGTCATCGCGTTCACCGCGTGGGTGGTCGCTCCGGCCGCCGCGGCGGTCGTCGGCGCCGCGCTGGGCGGGTGGTTCATCGACTCCTTCACCTGGCCGTGGATCTTCCTGATCAACGTGCCGATCGCGGTGGTCGTGCTGCTCGGGACCGTTCTCGTGCCCGAAACCCGCATCGGCGGTTCGGCCACCGGACCGGATGTGGACGGCTGGCTGCTCAGTACGGCCGGGTTCGCGCTGGTGATCTTCGCCCTCATCGAGGGCGAGCGTTACGGCTGGGTGCGGCCGCGGCGGGAGTTCACCGTGTTCGGGGTGACCTGGTCGATGCAATCGGCGAGTTCGCCCATACCGTTCGTGCTCGCTGTCGGCGTGTTGCTGCTGGTGCTGTTCGTCTTCTGGGAAAGACACCGGGTGAGGGTGGAACATGCCGCGCTGGTGGACTTCTCGCATCTGCGCGATCCCCGGCACTGGGGTGACGGCGCTGCCCTGCTGATCGCGGCGGCACAGTTCGGAGTGCTCTTCGTGCTGCCGCTGTACCTGGTGAACTGTCTCGGGTTGTCCACGCTGCGAACGAGTTCGATTCTCGTGGTGCTGACCGGCTGCGCGCTGATCTCGGCGATCCTGACCGCCGGGCCGCTGCGGGCGGTACCTCCGCTGTGGCTGATCCGGATCGGCCTGGCGATCGCGTTGCTCGCGATGGCGGTGACCGCGCTGGCATTGACCTCCACTATTCCGGCGTGGGCCCCGACCGTGCTACTCGCCTGCTACGGAATCGGACTCGGGCTGGCCTCCGCCCCGTTGACGGCGAATATCCGGCGCACCGGCGCGGGCACCGTGGCATCGGATCCGGGATCGATCACCGCGGCCACCGCCCGGCCCGCCGGTGCCGCGCTCGGCGTGGCGGTCCTCGGCAGTATCCTCTCGATCGGTCTCGGCCACTTCCTGCCCGATCGGCTGAGCTACGTCCCGGGCCTGACCGCGCGGGCCGCCGGCGCCGTGGGTGCGGCAACCCGCGATTCGGCGGGCGACGCGATCGTCGGACTGCGTACCCAGCACGCGCCGACCGCGGTCACCGACGCGCTGGCCAACGGCTTCGCCGACGCGACTCGGGTGGCGCTGCTCGGCGTCGCGGTGGTGCTGCTGCTGGCCTTCGTGGTGGCCACGCGCATCCCGCCCGAGGCCCAGCGGATCGACACCGATCAGATCGATGCCGAACCGCCCGGTGCCGAACCGCCCGGTGCGGTGGCCCGCCACCGGGTCACCGAGCAGCCGGAGGCGGCGCGCCGGATCACCGACGAGGAGGGCGCCGCGCCGGTCGAACGCGGCGAAGCGACGTAGCGATCCCGGCGGCCGACATTCCCCCGGATCACCAGTCGATCAGATCGAGTTCGTGCAGGCGCCGGAAGACCAGCATCGAGCCGGGCGCGACATGCGGCATGGCCGCGTACTCGCCGACGGTGAAATAACGCAGTTCGGCGATCTCGCTGGTCGGCGTCGGTTCGCCGGTGAGGTCCGCGGTGAAGCAGGTCATGTGCAGCGCGGTACCGGGCGTGTGCCCGTACGCCTCACATTCGAAGACGCCGAGTTCGTCGTGGGCCGCCACGTCGACACCGAGTTCCTCGCGCACCTCGCGGTACAACGCCTGCACCGGTGATTCACCGGGGTCGATCTTCCCGCCCGCCATGTAGAACACCTCTTTGCCGGTCGAACGTGCCTGCAGCAGACGGCGATTCCGGATGTGCGCGAGTGCGGCGGTGCGAATCATAAAGGGAGCCTTCACGATACGGTCGGTGCGGGCGGGGAGCTCACCGGGTGGCAGGCGCCAGCTTCCAGTGTTCGTGCAGGGCCGCGGCGATCTCGGGCAGCAGGGTGACCGGGATACGCTGCTCACGCAGGATCCGGCGAATCTCGGCGACCTGTTCGCGCTTGCGATGTTCGTAGGCGTTGGAGACCGGATGCCGCACCGGCGGAATGCTGAGCAGTACCAGTTCGTCGTGCGGTTCGTCGCCGCCGGTCAGATCCAGCGCGAGCGACCAGCGGGCGCGCTCGTCGAGGGCGAACCGCCCGGCCACCACCCGATCCCACTCCAGCCGCGATTCGGCCCACGGGGTGCGCCGGTAGATCGCGCGGTCGGTGAGAACGACGACATCGCGACCGAACAGCGCCACCAGCAGCGCGATACCCGCCACCGCGCCGGCCAGCAGTCCCGTGAAGATGCGGTTCACTCCGAACAGGGCCACCACGGCACCACAGATCACCAGCACCGACAGCATGGCGAGCGCACTGTAGGTGAGGGTGCGGCGGCCGGTGACGACACCGGCCCGCACCGCCCGGACCGGTCCGCGGGACCGCCGGGAGATGTCGGGTCCGGATACGGGCGGGACGTCGTCGCTCATGGTGACACCTCGGAGTTCGCTCGCGTCGGACTCAGCCGCGCAGCGGGACGGCGGCCTCGGCGGTGTAGACCAGGAAGGTCAGGCTTTCCTGGAAGTACAGCTGCACGCTCTCCGCGTCGTGGGACAGGTAGCCGATCGACAGGTCCTGACCCAGTTGCAGATCGAAGTCGCCGCCGCGGGTGGTGAGCACGAAGGCACCGTCGATGGCGGGCGCCCAGATGATCTCGCCCTCGGGGATCAGCCGCTCGATATGTGTGCGGATCGGATGGCCGTGGTCGGAGGTCTCGCTCACCGCGGTGTACAGATCGGCGCTCAGCAGCACCGAATACGGCCCGTCGACACCGGCGAGGCGCAACTTGCTCAGTGCCTGTGCGATGGCCTCGGGGATGAGTCGCGGATCGCTCGGCGCGGTGACGGGGGTGTTCGACACGGCCGCGCGGATGCCGGTGATCCCGGCGGCGGGGTAGCCCTCGAAGACGGCGCGGTCCTCGGCGAACGCGATCTTGCGGGCGGCGTCCTTGACCGGATCGAGGTCCGCGTCCTGTGCGCCGCGCTCGACGTTGTCGAGTTCCTCGCGCGAGAGAGTGAACGGCACGCGCAGCTCGACCAGCGGCGCCACCAGGCGCTGGCGAGCCTGGACGCCCTGATCGGGCGCGTCGATGAGGGTGGTGCGTCCCAATCCGACCGCGGAATAGTCGGTGCCGTGCGGGCCGGACAGATCCACTACCCGGCGACCGGCGATATGACGCCGGAAGGTGCGCGTCGCCTCCTCCTCGATGGCCGACCACGCCTCGGAGGTGATCGGCGCGAGTTCACGGTGCAGATTGTTCATTGAGGGATCCTTTTCAACGTGCCGATACCGAGGGAGCCGTCGCCGGAAGACGCGGCCGCGGGCAGCTCGGCGATTCCGGCTGCCTCGAGTTCCAGGTCCTGCTCCGAAGCCGCCTCCTGTGCGGGGGCGTCCGGAAGGTCGTCGAAGAAATCGTTGGCCGGGGTGAAGAACAGGGTGCCGGTGATCGCGGTGGAGAAATCGAGAATGCGGTCGTAGGGCGCCTCGTCGCTGCCGAGGAACATGCGGACCAGCATCCGCTCGGTGACATCCGGGGTAGCGGCGTAAGCGATGTAGTACGTGCCGAATTCGCCCTCGCGGACACTGCCGAAGGGCATGTTGGCACGCAGGATCTGGCGCTCGGTGCCGTCCGGATCGATCAGGGTGTTCACCGCGACATGGGAATCCGCCGGCTTGTCCTCGTCGGACAGCTCCAGATCCTCGAGTTTGGTACGGCCGATGACGAGTTGCTGCTCCTCGACCGTCAGCGAACTCCACGCCTCCAGATCATGCAGATATTTCTGGACGATGACATAACTACCGCCGGCGAACTCGGGATCCTCGTCGCCGATGAGTGCCGCGGCGACGGCGGCGGGACCCTCGGGATTCTCGGTGCCGTCGACGAAGCCGAGCAGATCACGCTGTTCGAAATAGCGAAACCCGGTCGTCTCGTCGATGATCGTGGCCGCACCCTTCAACCGGGAACCGATCAGCATCGCCAATTCGAAACAGGCGTCCGGCAATTCGCCCTTGATGTGAAACAGCAGATCGCCCGGCGTGGCCGGGGCCTGATGCTTCTCCCCGGCGTAGCCCGGAAATTCGTGCAACTGCGCGGGTTTCGGGCCGGCGAACAGCCGATCCCAGGCGGCGGAACCGATACTCGTCACACAGGACAGCCGCGTTTCCGGCACCCGGAACCCGATCGAGCGCCGCAGTCCCGCCAGATCCGCGAGAAGGTCGCGCACCACCGGCTCACCGCCCTCGTCGATCGTCGCGACGAGGAAGATCGCGGCGCGCGAAAGCGGATCGAGGATCGGCTGCGGCTCACCCATGATCAACAGGGTACGGTGCCGGGCCGACAGCGCGTGCGGACGGCCCGACCTCGCGAGACCGGCCTCACTTCGCGACGGTCAGCAGGAATACCGCGTCGTCGATGGCCTTCACACTGTGCCGAGCCGAGGGAATGACGAGCAGATCGCCGGGCGAGCCCTTCCACTCGTTGGTGCCACAGATCAGAATCAGGGTTCCGGTCAGGACCTGCAGGGTGGCTTCGCCGTGAGTTTCGTGCTCGGCCAGGCTCTGGCCGGCGGTCAGCGCGATGAGGGTCTGGCGCAGGCTGTGGGTGTGGCCGCCGTAGAGGGTTTGCGAACTGCGTCCACTCGTGGCGGACGCGGCCAGCTTCAGCTGCTGGCGAGCCGCCGCCGTCAGCGATTTCTTGTCCATGATCTGCCTCTCGCGGTTCAGCCGGGATCGGGGCTGTGGTCACAGGCTGGATATCGCTGAGTATGCCGGACCCACCTCGCGCGGTCGGCCGTTTCGCCGATGCGATTCGGGTTCGATACCAGCCGGGTGCGATTCAGCCGACGGTGGCGGGGGCGGTGTCGCGGGCGAAGCGCCGGATCCGGTAGCGCAGCCCCGACCGCGACTGCGACCAGGGCGCGTCCTCCACCTGCCAGTCGCCCTCGATCGCGGGTGCGTAGGCGTCGCCGGGGATATCGGCGTCGATTTCGGTGACCATCAGATCGGTTGCGTAATCCATTGCCTGCCGGTAGATTTCGCCGCCACCGATGATCCACACGGTCTTCGCGGCGGCCAGTGCGATGGCGCTCGCCACCGAATCGGCGCGTTCGGCGCCCGCTGCCGACCACTGTGATTGCCGCGTGATCACGATATTGCGCCGTCCGGGCAGCGGCCGGAAGCGCGCGGGCAGCGAATCCCAGGTGCGCCGGCCCATCAGTACCGGATGATCGGCGGTGACCATTTTGAAATGCGCCACATCCTCGGGCACTCGCCACGGAATGGCGTTGTCCGCGCCGATCACGCCTGCCCGGGTCTGCGCCCAGATCAGCCCGATGCGGTTCATACCGCCACCGGTGCCTTGATCGCCGGATGATGGCGGTAGTCGAGCACTTCCACGTCGTCGAAGGTGTAGTCGAACAGGCTCGGCGCGGGCCGCAGATGCAACCGCGGGAACGGGTACGGCTCGCGGCTCAGCTGTTCGCGAACCTGCGTCAGATGGTTGTCGTAGATGTGGCAGTCGCCGCCGGTCCAGATGAAATCGCCGGGCTCCAATTCGGTCTGCTGCGCGACCATCTGGGTCAGCAGCGCGTAGCTCGCGATATTGAACGGCACCCCGAGAAACAGGTCGGCGCTGCGCTGATACAGCTGGCAGGACAGTTTTCCGTCCGCGACGTGGAATTGGAAGAACGCGTGGCACGGGGCCAGCGCCATCTTGTCCAGGTCCGCCACGTTCCACGCCGAGACGATGATCCGCCGGGAATCGGGATCGGTGCGCAGCGTCTGCAGGACCTGCGCTATCTGGTCGATGTGGGTGCCGTCCGGAGTGGGCCAGCTGCGCCACTGAACCCCGTAGACCGGCCCGAGTTCACCGTGCGCGTCGGCCCATTCGTCCCAGATCGTGACACCGTGCTCGTGCAGCCAGCGGATATTGGAATCGCCGCGCAGGAACCACAGCAATTCGTAGACGATCGATTTCAGATGCACCTTTTTCGTGGTGATCAGCGGAAAGCCGGCGGAGAGGTCGTAGCGCAGCTGATGTCCGAAAATCGAACGCGTACCCGTCCCGGTGCGGTCGGATTTCGGCGTACCGCGCTCGAGTACCAGCCGCAGCAGATCCTCGTACTGGGTGTCGTTTCCGGGCGCGCCGTCCATATCCGCAAGCCTAGCCTTCGGGCGACCACCGCCCTCATCGCGTGGTGGTCCGCTGGCTAGCCTGGGGCACCGTGCGCATGCTCTATGTGATCGGAATCGGCGCCGGGGATCCCCGGCAGGTGACCGTGCAGGCGGTCGAGGCGATTCGGCAGGTCGACACGTTCTTCGTCATCGGCAAGGGGGAGACCAAGCGGGAACTGACCGAGGTCCGCGCCGCGATCCTCGCCGCACACGCCGATCCGGAACATCGCGTGGTGGCCATCGCCGATCCGCCGCGCGAACGCGCGGTCTCCGGCGCCGACGACTATCGCGAGGTGGTCGAGGACTGGCATCGCCGCCGTGCCGAACTGCTGGCCGAGGCGTTCGATGCCACCGAGGGGGTCGGCGGCATTCTGGTCTGGGGCGATCCCTCGCTCTACGACAGCACCCTGCGGATGGTGCAGCGAGTGCTGGACGCGGGAACGCGATTCGAGTACGAGGTGATCCCGGGCGTCACCAGTGCCCAGGCTCTGGCGGCGGCCCACCGCATCGTGCTGCACGAGATCGGCGAACCGGTGCACATCACCACCGGTCGCCGCGTGCGCGCCGAGGGCGTGGCGGCGGACGGGCCGACACTGGTGATGCTCGACGGCGAGTGTTCGTTCACGCAGGTGCCGGGCGACGATCTGCACATCTGGTGGGGCGCTTACCTGGGGATGCCGGACGAGACGTTGATCGAGGGGCCGCTGCGCGCGGTGGAGGATCGAATCGTGCGGCGCCGCAACGAACTTCGGGAGGCGAAGGGGTGGGTAATGGACATATACCTTTTGCGCAGAATCGGTTAGCCGCCCGGCGTTCCGCGGACATGTCCGAAATAGCTCCAAAATTGCTGTGGAATAAATCGATACGAATGTGATCCACGCCACCGGCCGGTTCGAATCACTGTCAATCGATCGAAATCCGACTGGAGGTTTTCATGGCAGGGCAGCATTCGGCGGCATCGGGACAGTGGTGCCGGCGCGTTGGTTCCTCGCTCGTCCTCGGCGCGTTGCCACTGACCGTGGCACTGTGGCAGACGGGCGTGGCAGGGGCGGCCGCGCCGACCACCGATTCGGGTGTGGCGCCGGCAACGGGGATGCTGCCGGACGCCGGAACCGTCGCCGCCGGCGTATCGAACGCGGCGGACGCGGCCGCACGCGCGGTCGCGCAGACCAACCCCTGGCAGTTCCAGCCGAGCGCGGCGACCGACCCGGCCGTGCCGCCGTTCGCCGCGCCGATCGCGGATCCGGAACCGAATGCCGCCACCGCCGACGCCACCGCGCCGGCCGCCGCACCCGCCCCCGGCTCCATCTCGTCGAACCGTAACGCCGCGAACAGCACTCGGGCGGTGCCCGATCTCACCGCCCCGGCAATGGTGAATCCGGGCGCACTGCATCTGCCCGATCTCGCCCATCCGGCGCCGCCGGTGGCGCCGATCAAGGCGCCCGAGGGCACCATCCGGATCGGTTCGGTCGTGACGCCGCGGCCCGACTTCATCGATCCGCAGCTGACCGGGCAGATCAACGATTCCGCCGCGCAGGCCGAGGCCGGGCTGGCGCAGACCATGGACTCCGCCGGATTCGAGCCGTCGCGTTCGGATCGCATCGCAGCGGACACCCTCGGCGGCGCGGTGATCGGGTCCAGCGTGGGCAATATCGTCAGCAGCCCCATCGCGAGCACCAGCGCGATGGTCGGCGCGGTCGCCGGTCTGATCGCCGGGATCCCGTTCCTGCCGGCGGGCCTGGTCGTCATGCCGGTCGTCGGCGCCGCCATCGGTTACGCGGTGATCGCGGCGCCGGCCGCTGCCGCGGGTGCCGCGATCGGCGCAGGAGTGGGCGCGATCGAGGGTGCGGTCGCCCCCGGTGTGGCCACGCCGCAGCAGGGGCCCGCCCAGATGTGACGCGAGTCGCGTGCCGCGGTGATCGAATCGCGTGCCGCGAGGCCGACGGCCGCGTTCTCCCAGTGGGAACGCGGCCGTTCGCATCGGCCGGGTCTCCGCTCGCCGTGTGAAAGCGGCCGGTTGTCGGTGGACGCCGGTAGGCTGCGGGAATGCCCGAGTTGCCGGAGATCATGGCGCTCGAACAGTTTCTGGTCGAGCATGCCGTAGGCGCGGTTGTCGGGCGGGTCGACGTCGCGGCGCTGAGCGTGCTGAAAACGTTCGATCCGCCGGTGACCGCGCTGTCGGGACGCGACGTCACCGGTGCCGGGCACTGGGGTAAACATCTGGGCCTCGACTGCGACGGCCTGTGGTTGATCACGCATCTGTCCCGCGGCGGCTGGCTGCGCTGGATCGACGAACCGGGCGCCGCGCCGCCGAAACCGGGTAAAGGCCCGCTCGCGCTGCGGGTCCACTTCTTCACCCGCGAGGGCGCGACACCCGCCTTCGATCTCACCGAGGCGGGCACCAAGAAGCGGCTCGCGGTCTGGATCACCGAGGATCCGCAGTCGGTGCCGGGCATCGCCCGACTGGGCCCCGACGCGCTCGAGATCTCCGAGGACGGCTTCGCCGAACTCCTCGCCGGCACCTCGCAACGGTTGAAGACCGTGCTGGCCGATCAGACCGTGCTGGCCGGCATCGGCAACGCCTACTCCGACGAGATCCTGCACGCCGCCCGGCTCTCGCCCTTCGCCACCGCGTCCACGCTCGGCGCGGACAAGGTCGCCGAGTTGTACCGGGCCATGCGCGAAATCCTCACCGACGCGATCACCCGCTCCGTCGGCCAGGACGCGGCCCGGCTCAAGGGAGAGAAGCGCTCCGGCATGCAGGTGCACGCGCGGACCGGACTGCCGTGCCCGGTCTGCGGTGACACCGTGCGGGAAGTCGCCTACGCCGACAAATCGTTCCAGTACTGCCCGACCTGTCAGACCGGCGGCAAGATCCTCGCCGACCGGCGCATGTCCCGGCTGCTGAAGTAGGTCAGACCGGCGCGGGAACCCGGACTCCTTGCCAGGCAAGGCGTTTCGCACGATCCGGATCGACCTCCACCCGAGCCGGGCTGTCGATGATGCGGGTGCTGCGGCGCTGCTCGGTGTACTGCGGCCAGGACGGCAGCGGCTCGCCCTTACGGGCGAACGAGAGCCAGTTGTCCTGGAATTCGCGCTGCACCGCGAGGAAGTCCCGATAGCCGCCGGCCGCGGTGAGCCCGCGCCCGATGGGGCTGTCCACCCCGCCGAACACCGGGATCAGATCGAGGGCGTGGGTGGCGCCGAAACCGGCCAGCTGGACCGCGCGCGGCGCGTAGTCGAGCCGATAGGCGTAGGTCGGGGCGTGGCGGCTGTGGCCCTCGAGCACCTCCACGGTGGGCCGCCAGAAGACGAAGTCGCCGCCCATGCGCACGGCGGCCCGCCGCGACGGGTACCCGGGATAGGCTGCCACGACCCGCTTTTCGAGGTCGGCGTCGCCGCATCGCGACAGCGCCACGTGCAGTTGTTCGGCGGTGGTGGGCAGGGAGCGATCGAAGCGTTTGAACAGGGTCGCCTCGTGGCGGTTGGTGCCGATGATCAGCGGGACGGCGTGAGCGCGCCCGGCGGCGATGGCGTCGATCGGATCCATCGGCAGGAAGTCGCCGTCGACGACCGGGGCGGCGGGGAAACTGCCCGGCTGCCGCCACAGCACATCGCCGATCGCGCGATCGGCGGCCTTGCGGATGTCGTTCGAGCCGGCGGTGCTGAGCGCCTCGGCCGCCTGTTCCGGCGTGGCGCCGAGGTTGTCGACGCAGCGCCGGGCGAAGATCCGCGCCGCCTCGGCCGTCAGCGACCAGTCCGCCGGCGCGCTCTGCGCGATGCCGCGGTGGAACAGCCCGGCCGCGGCCGGGGTGGCGAGCAGGCTGACCACCGCATGCGCGCCGGCCGATTCGCCGAAGATGGTGACATTGTTCGGATCGCCGCCGAAGGCCGCGATATTGCGCTGCACCCACCGCAGCGCCGCCACCTGGTCGCGCAGACCCAGATTCGATTCGAACGGCCTTGTCTCCGTGGAGAATTCACCGAAGTCGACGTAGCCGAAGGCGCCCAGCCGATAGTTGAACGATACGACGATCACATCGCCGCGCAACGCCAGCCGGGCGCCGGAGTACAACCGCAGCGCCGAGGTGCCCAGCACGTAACCGCCACCGTGGATGAACACCATGACCGGCCGGGGTGTGGCGGCCGGTTCCGCGGGCGCGGTCACATTCAGGGTCAGGCAGTCTTCACTCGTCGGCTGCGGGCCGCGTGGTCCGATCCGGGCGCCGTCCCGCTGCTGCATCGCGGCGAATCCGTATTCGGTGGCCAAGCGCACCCCGGACCAGCTCTCGACGGGCTGCGGCGCGCGGAAACGAAGATCGCCGACCGGCGGCGCGGCGAAGGGAATCGAACGCCACTGCACGATGCGACGACGCCTGAGACCGCGGACAACGCCGTCGGCGGTCGTGATGTCAACCATTACCCGATGCTAACCGTTACTGCAGGTACCCTTCGACCTGCTTCACGGGGTTGGCCTGGGCCTCGTCCGGGTTGCCGCCCTGATCGATGCGGGCCCGCCGCTGCCGCAGCAGATCCCAGCACTGATCCAGCATCACCTCGAGATCGGCCAGCTTCGCCCGCTCGGTCTCGGGATCGAGCTCCCCGCTGGTGGCCTTGGACCGCAGCTGATGCTCCTGCTTCACCAGGTCCTGGATATGGGCAAGGATGTCCTGTTCGGTCATGAGGCCATGGTACGGCGCGGGTGCGGGGTGTAGTGCGGCCCTGCCCTCCGGTTGCGGATCCCTGCGGTGGCGCCACATTGATCACGCGTGCCTACTCGATGGGGCCGAGAGTACTGCTGGATTCGGTCACGCCTGGCTTCCGGATTCCGGGCCGAATTCCTCGACCCAGGCGATGTGGGATTCGGCATCATGACCCACGGATTGCGCGGCGGCCTCCACGTCGGCCAAACGGACTGCGAGACCATCCAGGTAGACCTCGGTCAGTGTTTGCCCGACGGTGTCGCTGTCCGGGTCGACGACCCAGCTGTCGTCGAGCGCATCGGGGGTGACCTGCCGCATCTGCGCGTGCAACAGCAACTTGGTCAACTTGTCGAGTGTGTCGAGATCGCGAGCCGTCCGGTCGGCCGGGAAGCCCATTTCACGGAATCGGCGAAGGCTTTCATACTTCGACGCAATCACCGTACGCCAGTCGCTCGGAGTCAATTCGTCGTACGGGTGCGGAAGGTTGCGGGCGCCTGGGAGGTTGAGTCTTTCGGCCAGTACGTCCCGCAGGTTGGTGAGTGTCAACACCGCCTCGGCATTGTCGGCTGGTGTGTTGTACCAGGCGCTCGCTTCGATTCGGGCGAGGTTGTCGATCACGTCCTGGTACCACTCGGCTCGGTTGCGCCGATCGTATGCCGCTTTCGACGTGAGTGTTCGTTCCCGGACCGCCTCGAGCTCCGCACGCGGAGTGTAGTGCTTCCGCCACTCGATCTTTTCGTTCACGACTGTGGCGTAGTGAAGGGTGAATCCCCCTGGCGGTAGTGCGTCCTGGTACGCGTTCCCGTTGTCGATCGGCCGAACGATGAAACCGAGCTGGAGTCGCCAGTTCTTGCTCCCGCGCTCGTGTCTGTCCCAGGGGCGGACGAGCGTATCGCCCCGACCGAGACGCTGCCCGGTCGGAGTGTGGAAGAAATCTCGCCAAGCGTCTTCGAAATCCCCGAATATGTCGCTCGCGTCGAATCCGGGCACATACTCGATGAGCAGCACCAGTTCGCTGCCGCCAGGCAGGATTTCATCCGCGCCCAGTACCTCGGCAGGCCGCGAGCCGGCGTCCGCGAGGGTGATGGCCGCCAGCTTCTCGGCGTCGCGCTGATCGATATCGCGTACCTTCTTCTCGATGTGACGAAATCCGTTGCGGTAGTGAACAATGCTTACTCCCGCGGACATCGTCGCATCTCCGGTATCGCCTTTCAGGTGCTCGCGAGCGATCTCGCCCGAGGCAAGGGCCTCTGCGTATTTCTCGGCGAACGGCCTTTCGTCGGCCAGGTCCTTACGCCACCAGACGTAGTCGCGGTCGCGGTAGTAGTACGCGGTGCGCTCCGGGTCCGGATGTGCTCCGGATATCGTTTCCACGACGAGGCGTCCCTGGTCGTCGATACGAACGTGCCAGTACTCGATCGACACGCCGTTTTTCGGAGCCTGTCGGCGGAACCCAGGCGCCTGCAGGTCCAGCAGCGCACGTTGATCGCGCAGTGGCGATGCGACGATCACTCGGCCGTCCGAGGTGTATCCGATCGCCTCCACGATCTGCCCGTCGTCATCGATGAACGGGCTCACTCCGGCAGCTGCGAACAGCTCCGGTACGGCCATGATCGCGAGCGCTGTGCGAACCTCGTCCAGGTATGTTTTCGCGGCTTCGAGATGCCGGGGCAGCGAGCGGACGCGCTCATCCAGTTCGGAAATCGCGTCTTGATGGTCGAGCAACTCGGTCAACGCGTCGTCGGCTACGAGCCGGCGTAGAACCGATTCGAATCGGCGGCGCTGTCGAATCCGCAGCGCTCGGACCGTGCGCGCGATTGCCTCGGGGTCGCGCTGCCGCAGCTTCGTCGCATCCAGGCCGAGCGCCTGCGCCGGTTGCAGCGCATAGGTGACCACGTCCTCGGCGTCCGCCTCAGCAGCACGAAGCGCACGACCGAGAGCGGGGGAAAGCTCTGTGGGGTCCGGAGTCGAGTCGTCACTGCCGAAGCGGTGCCACACACTCAGGACGTCACCTCGACGGCCCCGTCTGTTCCCCCGATCGACGCCCGGATCGACGAATTCGATCTCGCTCCGAACATCGAGTACTCCATCGAGCGAAGGCGGCCTGGCGCCACGGCCGCGACGTTGCGCCGGGGGCGGTAGTAGCGGAACACCGAAGTCCATGCTCGGCTGTCGTTCGTCGCCGGGTAGGCCGTGGAGAAGTGGCGTGCGATTTCGCGGTCCATCCACTGCCGTCGGGTCGGCCAGTGAGTCAGTGGCGTTGGTCAGCTTGGTTTCGCCCCTGACGTATTCGCCGACTTTCAGTGGCTCGGCCCGAGGGCTGTCCGGTGCGGGTGGGTTGGGGTTCGCGTCGGCGGGGAACGCACCGATGACGTTGGCGATGAACGGAACTCGGGCGACCGCCGTCGGCGAATGACGACGCAGGACGGTCTCGCGCACGGTCCGGACATATCCCTCGGTTTCCGGATGGTCGCGACTCTGGAGGTAGTGGCCGAAGTCGTAGTCTCCGCTCAGCAATTCGTGCACTGCCGATACGAACCGCCAATGCGCATCGTCCGTGGGGACGGACCTACCGGTTCGGCGGCGCAGCTGCGAGTGCAGGGCACGGTGGAGTATCTCAGGAGCGGCATCGGGCGGAGCGGCCAGCACGTTCGCGACGACCGACGTGAACCACTGGGCAATACGATTCTCCGGCGACGATCTCGTGCCGTGGAATTCGTCGCGCAACTGTTCGGCGTGACGCAACTGATACGGCTCGATCCAGTGGTTCAGGAAGCGGTCGTACACAGGGCGGCAGGCGATCAGCGGAAGCAGGCTGTCGCCCGCGTGCCGCGCTCGGTGGTACGCCGGCGACTGTCGGTCCAGGGCGCGGCAGCCCGGGTAGTTCGCCCCGAACACCCCGTCCCGCGGGATCGGATCGAAATACCAGAACTCGGCCGGTGACTGATACTTCCTGGTCAGGTCGCGATCGGCCTGGAGTATCGGTCGCGCCGCCACCGTCGGGAGGTATGCGTACTGCGGAAGTTCGTCCAGCGACAGCTCGCGCTCGACGCGGCCGATGGCGCTGGCATGTGCCGCGGTGTCCGGGCCACTCGGCCGGTCCGGCTCGTCTGCCCGCATCGTTTCGAGTTTGTAGATCGCCATCATCTCGCCGGGCGTCCGGGGCCGCAGTTGTGCGAGCAGCAACCCTCGGCCGCTCGTATTGGGAAGGCCGAGAACGGTTTCGGCTTCGAGGGCGGCGGCGGAGAAAGCAGCGAGCGTACTGAGCCGGGGCCCGCGCCCGGCCAGCCAATTCAGTTGCCATTCCCAGTAATCAGGGCTGTCGATCCAGGCGGGGCCATGCGGTTCGCCTGCCGCGATCCGCATCAGGTCATCGATGTAGGCGAAGCTCGGGTCCAAACCGAATAGTTCCGCTGCGAGCCGGTGGGGTTCGGCTACATACAGGGTCGGCTTGCTGCCGATGGGATCTGTCGGCCGCGATCCGATCTCATCCGGCGATTGGACGCCCGGGAGGTCGGGTGATTGCTCGGTGTTACGAGGCTGATCATGTGGCGCGTCGAGAGCGTCTCGATCCTTGTCGACCGTGATCGCGACCGGCTCGGACCACGGAGTACGCGCATGCGGGTTTACCTGTAGTTCAGTTTCCTCGGCAGCTTCTGTGGCCCGGCCGAGCGCATCGGACTCGAGGTGAGTACGCCATGGAGTCGCTCGGCCTTCGATAGGTGCTGTGTTGTGTGTGGTCTCCGGTGCGTGGGCTTCGGCGAAGTTTGTCGCGACGAAAGCGGATTCATCGGCGGCCCGGCCCAGGCGGGTGGTGGGCGAGGGTGCGTCATGCCAGTTCGTGCTGGTTTCTTGGTCCTCGGTGTGCAGGCGGTCTTCCGGCATGCCGTCGGCTGTGTAGGTGATGGCGTGGAAGGTGGCGCCCTCCAGTTGCTGCTGCAGGAGCTCTTCATGGCGTTGGCGCGCTTTCTCGTCGGACAGATAGCGGTCGATGACTCCGCCGTCGGCGGCCGGGACCCGTTCGTGTATCCGGAGTCCGTGTTGGATGTGGGTGGTGAGCGTGAATAGGTGCCCGTCGATGTAATCTTCGCGAGCGCCTGGTTTTTGGAGGCTGACCAATGCCAGATGGGCAGAGTCGTCGGAATTGGTGATGCGGGCGGTAATCTCGTCGAGGGTTGTTTCGGTCCACTGTCCGGCGGCGTACTGGGCGAGCTCGTGGGAGTGGAAGCCGGTGTAGTCGAGGATGGCGACCGTGTCGTCATCCGGGAGCTGGACCGGCGTGTCGGCGAAATGTTCACGAATGAAGGTGAGTTCGCCGATCCCGCAGCTCGCCGCTGTGAAAACGCCCCGCACGGGCGCCGATTCGAGCGCCGATCGTACCTCCGCATTCACCGCCGCGTCGGTATTCCGCTCGACCTGGTAGCGTTCCCATTCCTCGACGGTCGGCAGTTCGTAGCTTCGCGCCACCGCCGCGGCCCTCGGCAACTCGGGTGGTGGTTCCGAGAAGAGGACGATGGGCGCGCTCTCCCACGGCAGAGGGGGCAGATCTCCGGTGCCGGCCAGGGTCTTCTCAACCAGTCGCACGAGTCGCGCGGTGGACCGGAAAATCGCGCGCCCGTTGCCTTCGGACGGCCGCAGCCGGGCGAATTCCCGAGCCATCACGTCGGCCATGTCGTTGCCACGGGGCTGGGCGACTCGCCATCCTTGGGGTTCGTCCACAGTCGCTTCCTGGAACTCCACCGGGACGACAACGGTCTCCAGCCAGCCGGCCCGGATCGGAATCAGCTGTTGGTTCCTTGCTCCGGCGGGCCGCGCATCCTCCCAGCCCGGGATACCGTCGAGCATCAGGTCGATAGCAATCCGGACCGGCGCCGATGATCCGCCGGTCATCACATCGTCCGGGACATTCGACAGATCCGACTTCAGCGGCTTCAACCACGTCGTGAAGTTCTCGGCGGATTCGTCCTGGCGGCGGTACTCCAGGTAGGCGGCCATCAGCTCCTTCTCCAGCTGCCGACGGAACGACGCCCGATACGCCCGTTCCACGTCCGAGGCATCCAGGATCGTTTCTTCGAGCCCCGACTCACCGGCGGTCAACTGGACGTACCGGATCCGCCATCCACGCCACAGCGCTGAAGCCATCTCCGGATTGGAACAGAGGGCATCCTCGAGCGCCCGCATATGCCCGCCTTCGATTGCCACGACCCACAGTTCCTGCGGCTCACCGAGTTTCGGTGCGAAGCGGGCTACGTGCGGTGTGACGATCGTGCCGGCACGTCGTTCCAACTCCCGTGCGAACAGTTCTTCGCAGGCCGGAACGACCAGGCGCGATGCGGCTCGGTCGTACCGCACCGCCAGAGAATCCAGCTCGGCCAGATCGTTCAGCCGATCCGTCGCGGCCACACGCCGGATCAGTAGTGGTTCGGCCAATGCGTTCTGGGTGGTTGGATCATCGGAACGCAGCTCAGCCAGTGAGGCATCTATTTCGGCCACTTCCGCGTCGACGACCTCGCGCTGTGTCCGGGCGAGTCGCCGCCATGCGGCGCGGGAATTGTCGTCCGGCACATCGAGGCCGAGACGTTCCCACATCGCGCTGCGCCGGTGCTGCAGTTCACGGACATAATAGGCGGTGGGGTGGAGTGGCTCGCCGGCAGCGTCGAAGAAGATCGCTTGCCAGGTGGGCGAATTCGCAGGCTTGTAGTCCGAGAACGGTCGAGTGGCTCCGGTCCTGGGATCGATGAACATCCATGCGCCGTTGCGCCAGTGGATCTCGTATCGGACCGGACCGTCGGCGCGTTGCTCGATCACCCGCGCCCAGGAGGGGTGTGTCTGCGACAGCCCCCCGAGCAACGCCTTGTGATCGAGGTAGGGGATCGGTCGGCCCGCCCGGGAATCGCAGGGGCCGATCGGAACGCCGGCCGCGGGCTGTGCGGACTCCGCGACGACAGCGGCGGCGAGGGCGAATCTTTCCCGGGCCGTGAACTCATGAGTCCGGCCGGTCGCAGCGGCGGTCGCAGTCAGATGTACCACTCGAAACCCTGGCGCACCGGATATGGTGGCGGTCACATGCATCGGCCGCGAGATGCGGGCGTGATTCCAATGGGCCATGCGGTGGCTGCCGGCAACCTCGATGAGCCAGGCTGCGGCCGCCTCGCCAGGATGTTGCGAGCCGTCCCACCGCTCCGTTGCTTCCCGCAGCATCTCGTGCACCCGACTGGAGGCCCAATTTACGTCTACTTGCCTAGCAATTCGAAGTGGGAAATCGCTCCGGACCGTTGGATTGGGGGCGTTGCCGTAGCTGAGCTCCACGCCTGCCCGAAGACCGGACGCCTCGACCACCGCCCTGATGTTCGGGCCGAACCGACCGGATGTCACCTCGACAGTGACCGGTACGTCGCTATGTATATCTCTCACATACCCGTCCGCGGGCCCCAGACGCGCTTCCGTTTGCACGGACTCCATATCCGACACCAAGGTGCCGAGGAGGTGTGCACCTGCCACCTGCCCGGAGCTCCGGGTGAGATTGCGGAAGAGTCGTCGGAACTGGGGTCCGTGGTGCGAACTTCCGCGGTCGCTTTCGCGCAGCACCATCGAGATCACGGCCCGGCGGCCGGGATGCAGTTCGACCTGAACCAGCCGACCGGAACCCAACGGCACGTGGAAGACTCGTCGTCCGTCCGGCGTTGTCTCCCCCTCGACTCGTCCGCCACCGCCGTGCTTTGCGGGGATGAGCTCTGCGACGAACAACTGCACCGCATCGATCTGCCGGCGCGCCCACCGCTGATCTTCCACCGGCCACGACCGGGTCTCGCGAACGACCGGATCGTCCCCGTGGAGCCCGAGCGAATCGGCCACGGTACCGTCGGTTCGCATCACCGCGCTTTCCCCGGCTGATACCTCTTGCTCTGCGTGCCGCCCGGTTTCGAGCCTGCGCGCGGCACTCTCCCGAAGCGCCCGCACATCTGCCAACGGAAGTCCGGTGACCATTGCGATCTCGTTGTCGGTCAGGGCTGCCCTGCGCAACGCGACAATTTCCATCTCGCGATCGGTCGGACGATGTGGATTCGGTACCGCCGGAACATCGTTCGAGCCCACACCGTCCTGGGGTTCATCGGGGACGTTGTGGAAGAAGCGGCCGCCGTGTTGGGGCGGGTTGAGGCGCTGTGGTCTTCCGGGTGCGGGTTTGTTGTCCATGGCGTCTTCGAGTCCTGCCATGGCGGCGCGGTGTTCGGCGAGAATCTTGTCGGCGATGTGGAACAGGTGTTGTGTGGCGGCTTCGGGGTCGGTGGGTAGTTGTTCTCGCTGGGCGCGGGCGTGGACTTTGGCGGCGAGGTCGCGGGCTATGCGCGGGTTGCCGAGTTGAGCCATGAGGTAGTGGTAAACCCGGCTGTCCTCGGCCGGGCGCGTAGCTTCGTCCGAAGTCTCGGTGGGGCGGGTGGCGTTCGTTGAGGCGCGTTCCGCCTCGGCAGGTTCGGCCCGGTGTGCGCGGGACAATCGTCCGAGCCACCCGCGACCTCGTGTGATGACTCGGAGAGAAACGCGGCCCCGCCTGACGAGAAGAAGAGCGCTGTAACCCGTGGCAGTGAGCGCGGTAGCGGCCGCGGCTACACCGGCCATGGCGTCACCGCCCTGGCCTCCATGCGCGTTCGCCACGGCGGCAGCCCCCAAGAAGCCGAGGGCCGGTCCGCTTTTCAGGAACAGCCGGCGCGCTGACATCGCTCGGCCTCGAAGGTCATCGGGGAAGGCGTCTTGTGCGTATTTCATGACCCGGTTGCCCGCCGCCGCCATCACCATCGCGTCCACGAGCGACGCGGACGCGATCACAGCGGGATCGGTCGTCGATGCCATCAGCGTGAAGAAGCCCGCCATACTGGCGAGTGCAGCCGGATAGAAGGTGGTGGCGTCGATCCGATCGAGCGCTTTCGGCAGGAAGCCGCTGAGTATCCCGCCGACAGCAGGCGCGGTAGCGGCCGCGCTCTTTGCCCAACCCGGCAGGCCTGCGTCGGTCAGAACGGTGGCGGTGCGGAGCCCCATCATGGCAAACGCGGCATTGTTGATAGTGGCGAAAGCGGTGTGTTGGGTGAGGAATTTCTCCCGCCGCAGTGCGCGTACTCCGTCGCCGATCTCCCGGAAAAGGTTGCGTGGCTTCCTTCGGGCCCGAGGGGGGAAAACGAATCCCCGGACGTTCGCCAGGTTCCCCCAGTAGCTGAGAGCGTTCAGGCCGAACGGGGCTGCGGGCGCGACGCCGGCCAGCCCCGCGCCCAGTGCTGCGCCGGTGATCCCCGCGGCAGATCCGGTGCTGGTTATCAGGCGGTTTCCGGAGTCGAGCTGTGATTCGGTGAGCAGATTCCGCATTTCGTTGAGGAAGGTGCTCGTATAAAAAGTGCCCGCGGTGGCTTCGACCAGTGTCGCCGCAGTCAAAGCGATTCCAAGATGGGAGGCATCGGCCAGCACCAGCCCGGCAGCAGTGGTCGCGGCTGCCGAGCCCACCCACAGTGCGGAATTCACCACCTTTTCCGGTTTCCAGAAGTCGGTTGCATAGCCGGCCAGCAATTCGAATGCGCCCGGGACCCACAGCGCGGCAGCCGCCATGGCGGTCGTCGTCGTAGATTCCCCGTGGCCCAGCAAGACATACGTGAGTCCCGAGGACGCTGCGGCGGTACCGATTTGGTTCACGAACTCGCCCGGCAAGAATTTCTCGCCGAACAACAACTTCGTGAACGGCTTGTTGACGACGAGCAGTTCGCGCTTCGAAACCGTCGCGTTTGTCCGGCCTTCGTGCGATGCCGGCTCGGTTGTCGACCGAGGTCGGTCCTTACGAATCCAGCGCAGGAAGTCCCGTCGCCTCCGAGCGGCGATTTCCTCAGCGGTCGGAGCTGCCGTGGAGGTGGCATCGCCCTCGGGGGCCGGCCCCGCTGGTTCGGTAGGTCTTCCCCCGATGAGATCCGGCGGACCGAATCTCCTCAGCGCGGCGTCGAAGAACGTCTCGAGGTCGCCATCGCGCAACGGGACGGCCGGGTCGTCCACGAGCGAGGCGCCCTCGATTCGGAGCCCCTGCTCGAATTCGTAGAGCGAAGTGCTTTGTGCCGGCTTCGCGCCGATCGCGCCGGGGGCCGGTCGCTCGGCATCCGGCTCCTCGGCGGCCGACGAAATGGCGCCCGGGTCGGTGCGGCCGGTGTCGTTCGTTACGGCTGCGGATCCGGAGGTTTTCCGCGCGCTGGGCAGCATCGAACCTGTGCCGCTGTGCAATTCCGATTCGTACCGCGCGGCGACGCGTACCAGATCGTCCGGCATCGGGTAGTCGAGCCAGCGTGCGGCGATGAGGATGATTCGTTGGTCGGCGGTGATATCGGCGGCCGGTCGGCGCAGTACCTGGCTGACCGTCGACTGCGAGGTTCCGGCAACCTTCGCAACATCCTTCTGCGCCGCTGTCCCGGTGAATCCTGCTGCCTGCAGCTCGCGGTATCGCGCTGCGGCAGCGGCCAATTCCGGATCCGTGTGGTCGTCGAAACGACGATTCTCGACGTGGCCGTTCTCGAAGTAGCGCGTCAGCGAATCGACCAGGGCAGCGGCCCGAGCCGAGTTCGACACTTCGGCCAGCCGTCGCAACTTGTGGAGGCGATCATCGGCATCCAGGGCGGCGAGCGGCGCCGTCGGGTCGCAGCCGAACATGCGATCGAGACGCCGGGACAATGCTTCGCTGGATGTGACGAACGCCCGCCGCAGATTGTCGAGCCGGTCCTGACGATCCGCCGGTAGAGCGTCGAACCGCGCGGACTGCCTGGTCACCGCCTCGGCTCGATGGTGCACGTCGAGCGACTCCGACATCCAGGCGAACAGCTCGGAGATATCCACCGCCACGAGAACGGCGTCGGGCGCCTCGGCGATGCGCCGCTGGACGGCGTTCACGACCGAGCGCACAGCTCCCGCGTGCACGATATGCACTGGCGCCGAGATCAATTCGGCCAGGGCACGCCGAGCCGCCGATGCCGTCGTTCGGTCGGCGGTGCCGGCTTGCACCGGCTCGCCCGGTTGTGCCTCGGCTGTCCGGGCTGCGCGTTGTATTTCAGCATCGGCTTGCGCATCCGTATCGGCGTGATCTCTCGGCGCGCGAGCGGCAGGATCGCGGTCGGCAGCACTCCCGGCCGCTGTTTCCTCCATGGTAGTGCCGACAGGTGCGACCAGGAGAGCCACGGCATCCTCGGTTTCGAGCACACGGTGGACCGTGACCAAGGTGCGCGCGGCCGCATGTAGCTCCTGCGCGTCAGGGAAGTGATCGGTCAGGGTGCGCGCCGTGGCGAGTAGTCCGCGGGCATCATCCGGAACTGGGCCGGCTAGGGACGCCCTGGCCATCAGCCGACGAACCGCCTCTCGCAGATACACGCTCAGTTCCCGCGTTGCGCCCGCCATTTCGCCGGCCGATGCTCGTTCGTCGGCGAATGTTGATACGCGGGCCGTGAGAGCGGCGTGTTTCTCGGCGAGGAGATGCCGAAGCTGTCGATCATCGTAGCTTGCCGCCCATGCACGAAGCTCTTCGAGCGGGGCCGTGGCGGCATCGGGCGGAGAGTCGATCGCGGCGCTGGGTTCCGGCCGAGTTTCGCCTGACGTCAGCGACTTCCACAGCCGCGTATATCTGACGCGGTCGCGCGATTGCCCTGGAGCAAACGGGGCAGTCTCGCCGTTCATCTGTCGATAATTTTCACGCTGCTGTTCGTAACCGAACAGCGCAACCGGATCTATTTCCGAGCCGCTTTCTCCGAGCTTGGCGAGGAATTCGCCGTATCGCAGGCTCCCCGCCCGGACTGCAGCCACCCAGTCCGACGGTCGATTCTGGACGCTGTCGAATTCTCGGACTGCGCTCGGAAATTTTCCGTCCTGCTCCAAAGACCAATGCATCAGGATCCGAGAAGCTTGTCCATTGTGCTCAACCGGGTGGATGGAGACGAACCAGCGTTGCAGTCTTGCTGCGAGCTCGTATGGATCGTAATTGGATTCGCGCTTTGCCGCGTTGTACCAGTCGCACAACGCCTGTAGTTCTCGGCGGAGATCTGCGGGTGAATCGAAATCCGGATACTTGATCACGCCGTAGTCGCCAGGACCCGCCGGTGGTGGCAGATATGTCAAGAGTGGATTGTCGTCGATAGCTGCTATCTGATCGGAAGTCTGCTCCGAGTACAAGATCCCTACCCTTGATCTCGGTTCCAGAATTTCTCGGCCTCTCGGCACGTCTTCCGACAATGTCAAGGCACGGTCCAATTCCAAGATGAAATCCACGGTCAGCTCTTGATTGCCGTGCTGTCGTGCAACCAACCGTGCACCCAGGTGACCCGCCCACCTGCGCTTGCCGAAGATGACTTCCGGCCGGGGCTGCCCCGCGATGATCGCAACGCCCAGAAATTTCTCCTCGAGCGACAGGCTCGCCTCGAGAAGGAGTTCGGCCTGGGTTTCCAATCCGAGCGCCGACAAGCGGTCGGCGATCCTCGCTTCCAGGTCGGCCTCGCTTTCAGGCGCAGTCTCCGCGGATGGACGGATTTCCGGCTTCGATCGTGATTGTGATCGTCCTGCACCGGGCACGCCGCCCGGCGGCGTGTTGAAGGCTGAGGGGCCTTCGTGCGGTGCGCCCCGTTTCGCCCACGACGACGACACAACTGGAGTTCCGTCTGCGTGCCGTACTCGGCCCGGCGCCAGGTCGAACACATCGTCGAGAGAAGCGGGATAATTCCTGGGCTCACTCTTGGTCCCGGCGGCAGACTGCGGTCCAGCGGCGACTGCGGTGGTGGAATCATCGATCACCTCGATGCGGTAGTCCTCGAGGGTCCGCCCATTTTCGTCTTCGATCCGTATGGCCTCCAGGGCGGCTTGGATCGCCGAGTCGACGCCGATCGTGAAGTGCCACTTGATCTGTGGTGGGAGGCCATCCACCCAGTAATCGCGATTCAGATATGCGATGCGGAGTTGCTTGCGTGCCTGCGCCTCCAGCCTGCTCTGGCGCTGCCGCTGCGACTCGAGGGTGTAATTCTTCGCCTCGTGCCAGGTCCTGCCTCCGTCGGTCGAGACGTCGACTTCACTCTCCAAACGACCGCCATCCGGCGTCTCGGCATGAACCGGAGTGCCCAGCGCGTGGATTCCATCGAGCTGTTCGGCCAATGCGACCTCTCCCTTGGCTCCGCCGAGCTGGGCGAGGTCGCTAGTCATGATTTCCTTCAGCATGCGGGGGGTGATCGGAACCCCGTCGGCGAGCCAAGCGTCGACCGCGACGGTCAGCTGTTCGACCTCGGCGAGTCCGGTGAGAAAACCCGCCGGCCAGCGTGCCGCGTCTATATTTGCCGAATCCGGAATCCGCGCCAGTACAGCCGCTCGGCGGGATGCAAGTTCCTCGAATTCGGCTCGTATGCCGCGCAAACGGCCCTGGAGTTCACGTCGCCGCGCCTGCGACAGGGGCATGTGATTGCGCCGGTAGATGTCGGCGAGTAGGTCCGCCGGGTCACTTTCGCTTCGCTCGGCCCTTCTGCGGGTCTTGTCGAGCCACTGGGTCGTAGTTTTCGCGGCGATGTCCGCGACCAGCGCGCGGGCCTTCGGTGTCCGTATAAAGGAATTGGCTGACAGCTGGGCCAGCACACTCGCGACATTTTCCGGGAAGCCGAGGCCGATCGAAGAGTTGAGCTTGCTCAACTGGTGATCGCGATATATCGATTTGGTGGTCGACTGCAGGTATTCGCTGAATATGTTGAGAACAGCAAGGTTCGCCTGTTCGGCCACCGTGGCATCTGCGTTCGCGAGGTCGGAGAGCGCTGTCGCCAAGGTGGCGGGCAATTGACTGGGGTCCCGAGCGAGGTCCTCGGCTGTGGGGCCGGTATCCGGCGGCGGCGTCGGCATCGCTCGGCCGGAGGATGCGAGAACTTCGAGTGCCCGAAAAAGCATGAGGCCATCGAGCCACTGGATGGTCTGTGCTACGGCTTCACTACTTCTCGAATTTTGCGACCGACCGTTCTTGGCGCTTTTCCGGTGCTGCTGCTCGTAGCGGCGGACGATGGCCCGTTCGACCTGCGCTGCGGTCGTCGGATCGACGCCGCTCTCATCGACACGGGCCAGTGTTTCTCGGAGTGCACGTGGTCTGGAGCCGACCAGCCCGGCCCCCGGCGTGCTCCCCGGCGGCGTGTTGAAAGCGAATGGGCCTTCCGCGGACTGCCCTCGCTTAGTCCACGGTGACGGGGGCATCACAGCCCCGTCGGCGCGGGTCGCGCTCCCGCGGGGGAGGTCGAGCACGTCGTCCAGGGAGGCCGGGTAGCTCCTTGGGGGAGTGCGGTATTCGACCCAGACGGTCTTGCCGTGTCGGGTCAGATCGGTACCGACGGCGAAAGCTTTGTCCCTCACGATCCGCGCGCCCCGCCCATGCTCGCCATCGGCCCGGTTCCCCAGTTCGTCCGGGTCGGTCCTGGCAGAGTCCAGCGCCGCCAGGTCGATACCGGCCAGGAACGCGTCGACGTCGTCGAGGTCGATGGTGGGTGAGGGAGCGACCTCGTCGGCTGCATCGACGTCGCTTTCGATACGCCACTTCGGCAATCCGAGTGATGTGTCGGTGATGCCGATCCGCACGCGGGTGTCGTCCGCCTCCACGGTGACCTCCGCTCCACCTTGTTTCGCGTACTGTGCGGAGTTCCCCAGCAATTCCGACAGGGCGAGCACCGCGGCGTCGATCGTCGTCTGGGGCATCCGGGTGTTGTGCGACAGGAATCGGCCGACATCCCTGCGAGCCCGCGCCACGCCCTGCCGAACCTGCCCCCGCTCGAACCTCATCCGCACCGCGGGTTCGGTCGACACCGGTACCGCCTGGGTCTGCCCTGCAGCGAACCATCGGGTGCGCGACCCGTTGGTGTGTATCCGGAAGCCCCACCGGCCGGACTTGTCCAACAGCGCGGTGACCTCACCCGCCTCGGTCGGCATCACCTCCCCTGTCGACTCATCCGGCTCATCACGCACCGGCACGATCCGGCTGTGGTCGAGCACCTCGACCCGCACGCGTTCGGTTCCCTCCGGCCGTACCCGGACTGCGACCGGACCCTCCGCCGTGCGAACCAGAGCATCGAGCATTTCCTCCGCCGCGGCGATATCGGCTTCGGCAGTGAGCAATTCACGAATGCTCGCGCGCGCTCCTGCCACGGCCGGCGAATCCGTGGCAGGCGGTGTCGGCCGGGCCAGGCCGAAGAAGCGTGCGGCGGCATCGACGAGATCTGCGATCTCTCGAGGAGCGTTTGCGCGCGTGGCCAGTCGCCGAAGTTCGTGCAGCTTGTCGTCGCTGTCGGCGGCGCGCCAACCGGGGGCCAACTGATCTTGCCCGAGAATCGTCGCGAGATCTGCTTCGAGTTGGCGGGTATCCGCGTCCAGCCGGGCGAGTTCTTCCGCGGTGGCTCCGTCGCTCATTGCGCGCTGGGCGCGGTACTCACGGTCGAGAGCTCGTCCCAGCCAGCCGGGAAGCTTCTCGGGTTGGATCCGAGGCCAGTCCTCGTCGCTGAGGAGGCGCAACTCCATTTGCGCCTGATCGAGGACCTGTAGCAGCGCCCCTCGCAGTTCCACTATGCGCGGGTCCACGCCGAGTGCCCTCGCGAGATCCACACGCGCACGCTCGGTTTCGCTCCGTTCGTGTTCTATTTCGATCTCGCGGTCGGTCAGACGGTGTGGATTCGGTTCCGCCGGAACATCGTCCGTACCCACAGCGTCCTGGGGCTCATCGGGCTGGTTGTGGAAGAAGACGCCGCCGTGTTGGGGGTTGGTGAGGCGTTGTTGTCGGAGCGCGGGTTGGTCGCCGACAACGTCGTCGAGTTGTGCCATGGCGGCGCGGTGTTCGGCGAGGATGGTGTCGGCGATGTGGAGCAGGTGTTCTGCGGCGGCGTCGGGGTCGGTGGGTGGTTGTTCTCGCTCGGCGCGGAAGTGTGCTCTGGCGGCGAGGTCGCGGGCTGTGCGGGGGTCGCCGAGTTGGGCCAGCAGGCGGTGGTAGACCCGGCGGTCTTGCGGTGTGCGCTGGTCGGCTGCGTCCGGCATATCCGGCACCTCGTCGGCCGACGACATGGCGCCCGAGTCGGTGCGGCCGGGCTGTTCCTCGTGGGCGGCCTCGTCCGTCGCAGCGACCGATGCGGAGATATCAACGGTGACAACGACATTCGAATTCGCCAACCACGGATCGATCAGTTCCGACCGTAGTTGCGTCCACGCCGCGGCGGCTTCGGTGGCGCCGGGTGAGTGAGTGGGCTCGGTGAAGGACGCGGTGATGGTGTCGCCGTGGCGGGTCAGGGTCATTGTGTGTTCGACACTGGTGCCGTTCAGCAGGGTGACGGGCAACGACACCGACAGTCGTGCCGGCGTCGACTCGACCACGGCGGGGTAGACCCAGAATTGTGTTGTGGCACAAGCGAAGACCGACTCCGGATGCGCGTATTCCTGTGAAATCAGTTCCGCTGCCGAATGCAGGGGTGCGGATAGACGGAAAATGGTGCCGTGGAATGTGCCACTGAGATTTATCGCGGCGAGGTCCATTCCGTGCCCGGAAAGCCAATGGAGCGTCTGCATCACGAATTTCACGCGTTCTTCGAGTGTGTCCGGGAACGCACGGCAGGTGAGGAGGGTCTCTTGCGGAACACCGTTGACCATCCTGCGCCAGTGGCCGGCCCCGATCGGCCCATCGCCAGGATCGGCATAGGAGCAGAAGACGATGTCGTGCGGGTGCACGAAGTCGTACGAATCGTCGTCCACTTCGTCTTCCGGAAAGTCTCCCGGGCCGACGACTCGGAAGTCGTCCGGTTGGACGCCGATCAAAAAGTACTCGTAATCATCGCTGTTGTGCGGCGTTCCATCCGAATCGCAGAACAGTCCGTCGCGGACGATCAGCTTCCGGACCCGCACGTCCTCGGCCATGTGCGGCTGGTATGCGTCCGGCCGGACCGGTGTCGCCACAGCGTATTCCGTCGGCGCCGCGCCCATGGGCGGCCGAGAGATGCTCGGCCTCGGTCTGCTGCCGATGGCGGCGCCTTCGTCCGGATGGGTGGGCGATTGCGGTGGCCCGGACGTCTTTTCGCTGCGATCCCTCGATCCGAGACGGCCGGTGCTCCGTGCCCGCAACCATCCGCGGCGATCGGCCGCGTGGTGTTCCCTGACCTCGGCGAGCTCGCCACGCCCGACGGCGACCCAGCCGATATTGTCCAGGGCACGAGCGGGAATCCGGCTTGGCCAATCGTGCCAGAGGTAGTACGAGGCGTGCGGCTTGAATACACTCCGGTCGAGCCGATCCGATCGCCTCATTGCGAACTTCGGTCCCGCCGGGACCTCGGTGGTCAGCACCGTGGCGCCGAACTCGGCCGACGTCGGCGCCAGCCCCAAACCGATGTCGATGCTGCTTCGCTGCTCCTGCAGCGCAGTGCTTCCCAGCTGAGCGACGGGGTCTGCCGGCTCGCCCAGCACCCACACCGGTACACCGAAATCATCGGCGTGTCGGATGGCCCAGCCGATACCTGGGGATCCGGTGAGGATCACCTGATCGATCACACCGGCCAGGCGCCCGCCCTGTCCGGCATAGCAGGTGGTGGTGGAACCGTAACTGTGCCCGACAGCGTTGAACAACCGCGGCATCGGTGCGCCACTGCCACGCCCGGCGTAATGCGCGCGTGTGGCATGGACGGCGGTGATATCACAGGCCAGCATGTCACCGCCGTCCGCGGCCTTGCGCGGGACCGCGACCGAGGCATCGGTGGGGCAGTGGTAGCCGATGTACCCGATCGTCGCGACCGCTGCGCCGTCGGCGCGCAGTGTGGCCATCTCGTTGAGGCTCATCGCATACCCCGAACGGTGATACAGCATCTCCGTGGTCGAGCCGAAACCGTTTGCCATCACGTTGATGATTTCGGCGTTGTCCAGGTCACCGATGGAGACGATCACGCGGCCGTTCTCGCCGTGCGCGGCGGGGTCGAACGCCACCACTTGAACTCGCGGCCCGCCGGTCAGTCCCGCGGCTGTCTTCTCGATCAGCGGCAGCTGGTCCCGAAGGTGGAGCAGATTCCTCAGCTCGGCTCGCTCGGCCGCGGTGAGGGTGGTGCGGAAGCGCCGGAGCTGGCCGGGCCGTCGTTCCAGGAATTGTTCGATGCGCTGTTCGATCGCCAGCCGATTCGCTCGGTCGCGCACCGAGTATGGGATGCCATCGGCATTGCCGATCAACCACGAATAGGCTGCAAGTAGCTCGTACTGTTCGTCCGAAAGGTCGAGCTCTCTTTGCACCTGCGGCAGCCCGGACCGATTCGGAGCCCCGGCGCCCAGCGACTCCCACCACTGCGCGACCTTCTCGGTATGCGCCGTGGAGGCGCCGGTCACATCGTCGGGGTCCACCGTCTGGACCAAGGTCCGCTCGGTGGCATCCGCGCCGAAGTACTCCGTCAGTGTGGCGATGGCTCGCTGGGCTCGGGGATTCTCGGTCGAGGGAGCGGCGAGGGGCTCCGTCTGTCGGTGGGTACCTGTGCTCTGTGCATGCTTTTCTCGCCGCGGCTTCCTGCGCGACCAGGGTGAGCCGTCGGGTCGGCGACGGAAAGCCTCCGTGCCGTCGGGCATTTCACCGTTCGACGGTCTGGCGCCGATGGCTGGGGATGACCCGGGGCGTTGCTGCCACGGGGTGAGAGCCGATGCCGCGGTGTTGTCGCGATTGCCGCTCGCCCGGTCCGGTCTCGCCCCGATCACATCGGTGGGGCCCTCGATCGGGGCGGTGATGGCGATCCCCGATGCGCTGAGCCACTGAGTGAGTGTTTCGTGCACGATCCGAAATGCGGGGACCGTTCGTTCGGGTTCGGGGCCGGGATCGAAATGACGGTAACGGGCGGTCTCCGGTGTGTCGCCTCGGCCGACGTCGATCGTCACTGCCGCTGGTTCGCCGAGAACGGGATGGACGATCGCATCGATCGACAGCCCGCCGTCGTGCGGAAAGCCGACGTTTTCGACCTCGAACCAGAATTCCTCGTTACCACCGCGGAGATGCTTCGCTACCTTTTCCGCGAGTGCCGGTCGATCTCGGAAAGAACTCGAACTTCGAATAAATTCTTCTGCGGAGTTGTCTTCGTTCTCGGGTGGATTCTGCCACGCCCCTCCGACATGAAGATTATCGAACTCTATGAATATAGTCGACAAATCGAAATTCTGGCTCAGTCGGTGCCGAGCTTGGGCCCAGAATTTTGGAGACCTGGTTGCATGTTCGAAGAACAGGCCGCTGAAGAATATGATTATCTCCGGCCTTCCGCCGACGAGGCGCCAGATGCCACCACCTGCGACGATACTCGGTCCTTCGATCTTATTGTATATTCGCCGCTCGTTTTCATCGGCATGGGTTTCTATATAAGAGTATAAAAGATTCGGATGTTCACCACTGCCGTCTTTAGTGGTGACAATTTTGCCGGAGCGCAGCATGAGGAAGCAATTCTGGCCGCGCCCGGTTGTGAATGGCTCTCCGTCGGGTCCGATGAAGGAACCTTCCTCGTTCTCGTCGAGAACGACGACCTCGACCAGCTTCTTCCAGAATTCGTCTACCTCGGGATGGTACTTTCTGACAAGTTCTGCGCCGTCGTATTCCGTTCGGCTCGGCCGAGCGCCGGTCGGCTCGCTGTCCGGCCTCCCCCCGATCGCATCTGTGGCAGGAGCCGCTGTGGCAGAGGGGTTTTCCTCATCGTCGACACCTTGGCCGGGCGGATCGGCGTGCGCGATCGGCGCCGATCGCGGAAGGTCCGGGTCGGCCGACTCCGTCCTCTCCGGATCGTGTGGCCTACTGCCGATGGCGTCGTCGGGCCCCGACCGGTCCGCTGTGGTGGCGGTTCCCGATTTCGTGTCGCCGGAAGGAAGATTCACCACCAGGTCCGGTGAGATCTCCGGTCGGCGCAGGGTGGTGACGTACTGATGGATCACCCATTGCGGACTGCCGATGACGGGGCCGTCGATCTCCACAACGGCGAACCCGACCGCGATCGCCTCCGCCGGCCTGAGCGTAGTTTTCGTTCCGTCGGTGAAGGCCGCCTCCGGAAGGCGCTCGAGCCATTCTTCGTAGGATTCGGTGATCAGGCCGGCGATTCGCAGCGCTGCCCATGCGCGCCGCAGCACGCTCTCGATATCCCGGCTGAGCCGGTTGCCGGTGGCGTGGTCGATCGCGTGCCCGAATTCATGGATGACATCGTCGTGGTAGGACCGTCCGCTGGCCGGGTGGAACCCGGTCGAGCGGTCGTACAGATCGTCCTCGAGTGCCTGAGCTCGGTCGGCCACCCGGGACAGGTTCAGCGTCATCCACTTGCTCCGGGTGCCCCGGTTGAGGGTCTCGGCGTTGACGCCGGGGTCCGCCAGGAAATCGATGCGCAGTTCGCGGATATTGCTCATGTGCGCAACCAGATTCGGGGCGTGCCGGTATCGGGTGAGCAGGTCGTCCAGTGTCTCCAGAATTTCTCGCACCGCGTCGACGGGGACGCGGGGATGGTCGAATCCGGCGATGACGAAGTACGGATGGTTGAGGTTGAACTCCTCGACCAACCGGGCTTTGGCCTGGGCGTCAGCGCTCACACCGCCGACGTGCGCGGTCTCTTCCGGGGTGTGCACCGCATGCCGTTCGGCCCGGCCGAGCTCGGTCATCACCCGTGAGTGCAGGTCGAGCAACATGGCTTCCTGCGCACTCGAGAAGTCCAACAGCCGGTCCTCGAGGTAGGACACCTGTTCCCGCATCTCGGTGATGTCGGCGCGGGGGAAGCTGTGGCCCTGCCACACCGAGCGACCGTCGATATACCGCGTGAACTTGGTGGCAAACGGGCTCGGCACGGCCTGCTCGGAGTCGAGTGCGGTCCGCCCGCCGGTCACCTCACCGTCCGGGCCGATATTCCAATGCCGTGTGCTGCGCCGAGTCCCGGTGACAGCGTCCAGCAGACCGAGCAACTCGCCGGAAGCCGAATCCAGATAGCTACGATCCAGCGGGCCGAACACCGCGAGTCCTTCGCTCGCCGTGTCCTCGCTGACCAATCCCAGATCGTATGCCCGTGACATCCCTTGCGGCAGCACGGTATCGGCCGCCCCGCCGGGCGTGATTTCCCGGTACAGCACCCTGGAGTCGTCGGTTGCGGGGTGGGTGCCGGCGACCGGCGCGCCCATGGCACCGCCGATCAGCGATGTCAGCCACTGTTTCGCCGCATCGTCGGCGTCGTCGTAGACCTCGCGGTCGCTCTGGTAGTCATTACCGAAGGTAACCCGCTCGACGCTGACCCCTTGCGCTCCCGGCAGCGGTTCCCGGCGCACCACACCCGCGTTCAGGCCCTCGATGAGAAGCGCGGGAAACCCGATGCCGCCCGGTCGGTACGGTGCGCTCCCGATCGGGTCCTCCGGCCCGGACGGCGGGTTCGGCGAATCGTCGTCGAGGTCGGGGAACAGTTCACTCAGACGATCCAATTCGTCGTCGCCGCTGTCTCGGTCGGAGTCGCTGCCCGGTCGCTCACCACGGATCTCGAACCACACGGTCTTGCCGTCGACGTGTTCGACGACACCGTAGTCGGTGGCGAGCATGTCCATGATGGGCCCGCCCCGGCCCGACTCCGCGTTGTCATCGGCATCGGCATCGGCGGTGTTCCGCCACGTCGGAAGCACATGGCTGTAGTCGCGAATCCCCACTCGCACAACCGGAGCGCCGAAACGTTCGGTAACGGTCGCGATGACGAAACCGCGAGTTCCGGCGTGCCGGGAGATGTTGCCCGCCAACTCCGACACCAACAGTTCGGCCGAAGCGATCTGATCGGGATCGGGCCACCCCACCCCTCCTGCCCAGTTCGCCATGACCCGGCGAACCAATCGCCTGGCCAGCCCCACGTCCGCCCCGTCGGGTGCGGTCACGTGCACCAGATAGTCAACACCATCGGAGTTTGCGGCAGGTGCCGCGCTCGGGAGGGCCCCCAGGATCTGGATCCCGGCGAATCGTGCGACAACGTCGTCGACAACCCCACGCTCCGCGCCGTGGTCGATGAGCATAGCTTCGAGGTCCGCCGGGTCCAGCCCGCGAACCGCCTCGACCACCTTCTCGTCCAGCCCTTCGGCCCTCGCGGCGACGACAGCAGCCGACACCGATCCGGCAAGATAGTCGAGCACCGCCGCCAGGCCGTGCTCATCTGGAAGGCGATCCCGCACTTTCCGCGCGGAGCCCGCTCCAGCGTCGGATGCGAGAGACGATCCCCGCTCTCCCAGCTTCTCGGCCAGCGTCGCACGCAGTCCTTCGAGTTCTGTTGTGGCCGGGCGGGAAACGGCAGAGTTCGGCTCGTCCGCTCCCGCCGAGTCGTGCGGCCTGCCGCCGATCGGGTTCTCCGAATTCGAACCGCTCTCTCCCGGTTCATCGGCAGGTACCGCTGCCTGCGCTTTGCGTTCATCCGATGCGACGGCCGGCATTTCGGCGGCGCGATATGTTGCGGCCGTGGAATATTCCGGGCTGATCACGATCCAGTCGTCGGATTCGGGATCGGTGTTCGCTACATGCCCGGGGTAGGTGGCGACGCTGACCCACCTGCCTTGCACACTCTCCCAGTGCTGGACCCAGGCCTGCAGCTGGGGTGCCACCCGTCCGAGCAGGTATGGGCTGTACCAGTCGCCCTTGGTATAGATGTCGAGGTCCTCGCGTTGTGCGAGGTCTTCGAAGCGGCGCGCCAGGACATCGCTGCAGAGCTGGAAGTCGTAGTCGCTGCGCCACTCGTCCAGTCCGAGCTCGTATCGACTGTCGAAGAACGTCTTCTCCGGTTTGGGCTCGTCGTTGTCGAAGCCGCCCTCACGATAGCGCCGGACGGCTTCCTCGACGTGTCGCCCGCGTTCCTCCGGCGGGAGATCGGCCGCGAATTCGGCGGCCATGCGCTCCATCTCCTCGATGCTCTGAGGAAAGAACTTTCCGGGCGTCGCCGAATAGAACTTCGCCGACGTGCCGAACAACCGGACATCGGCATCGGTAATGCCGTCGGCCGCCAGAGCTCGCCGCATATGAGCGACGCATTCTTCCCACCGGCCGGAATCGAAGCCCAACGGAACGCGTTGCTCGAGCATGTCGTCGTACTGTTCGGGGGAAACCCCCGCGAAATCCAGTTCGCGTGCGGCAGGCCGACTTCCGATGACGCTCCCGCCATCGTTGTCCTGAGTCTGCTGGGATTGTCGGTCCGCGATGTCATCGGCGGTATTCGAGGGCGCCGGGGATGTGAGGCTGCGCTCGTCGCCGGCCGGGATTTCGATGTCGAATCGGATTTTCACCGCATGTGGGCGGTACTTCGACGTGTCGGCGAGTACGCCTTCAACACTGCTGTTCGTGTTGTAGGTGATGACGATCTGATTTTCGCGGCGCAGGTCGGGTTGCTCATGGGCGTTGTAGACAACCGTCTCCGCGTCTCGATAGAAACCGAACGGGCCCGGTTCCGTCGCGCGGTACAAGACAGCCGGCGAAGTAAAGGGGCCGGTAGGCGACTCGGCCAGATACCCCATGATATCTGCGCTGTACGGAAAGGTGGTGTCCTGGGTGACCAGCAGGAAGTGTCCGTCGTTCAACTTGGAAACGCTGTACTCGTTGGCGACTCCCGACATGATCGGCACCGAATCCGCCTCCCGCGCAGACCATCTGCCCGCCTCGCCGAGAAACTCCCACGGTTGCCGTAGATCATCACCCGGTACCCGGGCGACGTGCATGAACTTCTCGGTCCCGCCGTCGTCGACTCCGTAGATATAGGTGTAGTTGTCGCTGTCGTCGTATTCCGTCCAGGACGCCCAGTGCACCCCGGTTTCGGAGGGCATCGGGGTGACGTCGATCCGGCTCAGATCGCCCGCATCGAAGCGAACGAGCACATTGCCCTGGAACTCCAGTTCTCCATTGCCACCAGGGACCATGGCCATCTGGAGGCGGGCGGCGTCGAAGTCACCGCCGGTGTCGACCACACGTGAATCTCCGGTGAACCGCAGGAACATCACATCGAGGGTGTTCCGGCTGGTGACATGGGATCCGCCGAGCCAATAGAACTGCCCGTCGTGCGGTGGCATCACCGCCCTGACCTGCCCGTCGGGCGTTTCGCTGAGAATCGTCCGCGCTCGGCCGCGGCGATCGATTTCGACGAAACTGTTGCTCACGAAAGGGGTTTCGCGGGAACGCGATCCATCGGCTTCTACGCGCCCCAGGAATGTGTCGGAGAACATGATCACATAGCGACCGTCCGGCAGCCTGCGCATATACGTGCTGTCCCCGCCGGTCCAATCGTCGTCAGCGTGATAGGCGAGGCGGGACAGCAGGGTATTGAGCTCGTAGTGGGGTGTGGCCGACACGACCTTCAAGCGCGGTCGGACCGGCTCGGAAGCAGGCTCCGCGGCAGTGCTTTCGAATCCGGACGGCAGTGAATTCGGCTGTGCTGCGCCGGTTCCGGACAGGGAATATGGGACATCATCGGTTTCACTCTTGAAAACTGCCGCCAGGTCGCTGATCGGAGGCACTACCCCCTCCGTCACCCGGCGCCACAGCTCGGCTTGCGCCCCCGAGTCGTCGCTCCGCCCAGCGCGCGCGGACGTCCCTGTACCGGCGGCAGGGGGTTCGCTTGGGCGAGCGCCGATATTTCCTTCGTAAGAGTCGTTGTCGGCCGTGGAACGGGCGCCGAGCGCCCCTCCCGTCAATTCGATGCCTCGGTTTTCCGCCTCCTCCACTGCGGCGGCCCGTCCGCTCGTGCGTAGTTTGAGTCCGATGCGAATCAGATACGTGCTGACGGTCGAGGGTGCGATGCCCCGGGCCGCTGCGATCTGCCTGGTCGTCATGCCCCGCTTGACGAGGCCGAGAATCGCGACTTCTGCCTCGGACAACGAACCGGCGCCCGGAAGCAAACCGGGCTCGGTAGTCGCGATGGCGGGCGGAACCTCGAGGCGGCCGGTGCGCAGCGCGGTCCCCACCATGCCGGCCCGATCACGAACACCGAGATCGGCCGCGATCCTGTCCAGGCTGTGATCCACCTGGCCGGGAGAGAGCCCGAGATGGACTGCGATCTCCTTGTTGCTCATACCTTCCGCAACCAGCCCGAGTACCGCTCGGTCCACCTCGGGCAATTCCGCGGTGGCGGCACCGTCGGTCACCGGCACCAGGCGGGCGTGGAAGGCCCGCGCCACCATCCCGGCGCGATCGCCGATGCCGAGTTTGCCACCGATGCGGGCGAGATGAGCCTTCACGGTATGCGCTGCCAGACCGAGTTCCGCCGCGACTTCTTTGTTCGACCTGCCGTCGGCAACCATTGTGAGAATCGATACTTCCCGCGCGGTCAACGCGAGGTTCGACGGTTTCTGCAGCGGCACCGCGATTTCGTCATCCGAGAGCAGACCCAGGTCTCGTGCTGCCGACACAATGCCCGGCCGGCCGCTGTCGCCGAGCTTGTTGCCGATTTGCCTGAGGTAGAACTGGACTCGGCGCGCCGAGCGGTTCAGTCGATCGGCAATGGCCTCGTTCGACAGCCCAGCGGCAACCATTCGAATGAGGAGGAGCTCGGAATCGGTCAGGCCGTATTCCACTCCTAGGGAAAGCCGTTCACGATGGTCGTCGGCTGCCGGTGCGATATCGCTCGGCAGTCGTGCACGGAAGGACTGGACAAACGTTTCGACAGCCGCGCGTTCAGCCGGCTCGCGGTTCTGCCGCTGCGATGTGATCGTTTCGGTGATGACCCGGCGCTGGGTTGGGGTCAGACCGGACCATGCCTGGACAGCCTGCTGCGCAACGCCGAGGATCCACGCGCCGGGATCTTCCTCCGCAGCAACAGGCCAGCGTCGGCTCTCCGCGGCCCGGTAGATCTCCTCGTTGAGGTACTGACTCACACGCCGTAATCGAGCGGCTTCCCCGGCCGGAAGTCGTACGCCCCGCGTCAGTAATCCGTACACGCGACGAAACGTCTTTTCGCCATGGCGTTCACGCAGTTCGCGAAACGCCACGAAATTTCCACGCTGCGCCCGATCCAGCGCCGTCGAGTGCTGCGAACGACCGGTATGCCCCTCGGTCGCGGTCTCCGCCGAATCGCCGGCCGGCAGCAGCCGATGCAGTTCGAACCACGAGGATTTCCCCGAACCGTCCTCGAATACCGTGATGCCGGATTCGTCCGCGGCGGCTGCCATGATGGGCAGACCACGGCCCCGTTCGGAGAATTCAGCGGGCATGTCGCCGATTTCGGGCACGAAGGTGCTCTCGTCGTGGACTTCGAAACGAAGTACGCGCCCTGCCGGGGTATCGGTCCGGGTGATGACGACCTCGACCTTGCCGTCGGTGTCGGCGAGGGCGTTCGCGATGAGTTCCGACATGAGCAGGATCGCGATGTCGACGCCGTCGGAGTCCAGCCAGCCGAACGATTCGTTCAGCAGTTCCTCGAGGCGGTGACGCTCCGCGCGAACCTCGCGGGTGCGTGCTTCTTCGCCCGCTCTGCCGGACGGGCCCTGCGCCGTGCCGGATGCACGCACGGTGTACTGCGTGCGCGCGCCGGGCGTCGGCGAGTGTGCCGTGTTCGCCGGTGGCCTGCTGCCGATGGTGTCCGACGCTCCGGGGTCGAGCGGTGTGAGCACAGGGTCGTGCGGGCGGCTCCCGGTGGGGTTCGACGGCCCCGTGACGGCCGAAGCGTAAAAGTGGTCGTCGGCCGCGTGCAGGTCTATCGGGCTGATCCCCAGGTGCCGGCCGAGCAGCCGGAAAGCGTTGCGGCTCGGTGTCCTTTCGCCACGCTCGATCTGGCCGATGTACTTCGCGGTCAAACCCGCGGGGGCTGCCACATCAGCTCGTGACCGGCGATGGTGGTAACGCCGGGCTTGCAGCCACAGCCCTTGTTCACCACGGGCATAGGAAGACCAATCCAGATCGAACCTCGCATCCGGATAGAACCGACCGGCAGCCTGGTTGATCGCGCCGGCCTCGATATTCAACGCGTCGCACAGTGACAGGAAGACAACCACTCCGGGAGCCCGCTCGCCCGCCTCGATCGAGCGGAGATGGATGGCGCTGATACCCGCGGCCTGCGCCGCCGCCTGTTGTGAAACAAGGCTGGACAGACGCTGCGATCTCAGCCAAAGCCCTTGCTGCCCAGGCGTATACGCGGACGGATCGAGATCGAATCGCGCCGCCGGATCGAATTGATCGGTGGCCACGCTCAGCACGTCGCTGCCGACGTTCAATGCCTCACCCAGCGACCGGAGCACATCGACGGTGGGAACAGTTTCGCCTCTGCCGACGGAGCTGAGATATTTCGCGCTGATCCCGCCGGCCTCCGCCACTTGCTCCCACGACATGTCTCGGTCGTGAAGTAGCGCCGAGATCCAGCGCCCCGGCGCGGCCGGCGGATACGCACGCGGGTCCAGGTCGAAGTCGTCGTCCGGATAGAAACGGCGTGCTGCGGCCATGAGTTCGGATCGGGGCACCCCCAGTGTGCGGCCGATATCCAGGAAGAGCCCGGGGCGCGGACGCGAGGTTCCCTGTTCGATCCGGCCCATACTGCTGCGGTGCACGCCGACCGCTCGGGCCAGGCCCGCCACGGTCATTCCGGTGCCGGTGCGCCGAGCGGTGATCCACTCCGCACGCGCCCGGTCCAGCGATGATTCGTCCGTCGTCGGCTCGTCCGGTGACAGCTGTGGGCGTACCGGAGTGCTCGTTGCGTTGTCCGCCGAAATATGTTGCAATCCAGCATTTTCGGAAGGGTGAGAATCATCGTGCGGGCGACTGCCGATCGAATCTTCTCCGTCCGGGTCGCCCACCGCGACCCTCGCGGCGCCGGCTCGAACCGGCGTCAGTTCGTCCAGGTCCGGCAGCCCGGAGAAACTCGAATTGACAGCGTCGATCAATTCCGGCGCGACGGTGACTCGTTGTGGTGGTGGCAGGGTCTCGGCGTCGGGGGCGCCCCCGCGGGCGCCGGAGGCGAGGTTTCCGTCCCGGTCGAACTCGATGGTCTCGAACCGTTGCTGGTCCGCAGGCACCCGATTGATGAATACTTCCTGCTCGAGGCGCCACTCGTCGAATCCGACGGCCTTGTTCAGCATCGCGCGCCGGCTGCGCAGGTCCTTCGGGCCGTAGTCGTTGGTGGCGTCGCCGTCGCGGGTGGCAGCCAGGTCGACGACGACCAGGTTCGGGTTCTCGGCCGAGGTACTGTCGTTGACCAGCAGCACCATGTGGTTGTCGGCGTCGGTGCTACCGGATGCCTGGGTGTCTTTCCATTTGTAGACCAGCACGGTGATGCCGCCCGGCCGGGACTTCAACGATTCGGCCACTTCGTCCAGTGATGCGGCACGCTCGAGCCCGGCGCCGAATATCTGCCGCACCACGTTCCGGTCGTGGCCTTTCAGGGTGGCGGCGGGCATCGCGAAGCGGTCGGCCTTGCCGGGGCACAACACTCGCATTCCGGTCACGGCATTGTTGACGCAGCTGTTCGGGCTGCGGCGATGAATCTGCACGACCGAATCGAACAGGGCGGCGAGGGCCAGATACTGTGACGCGGCGGCGACGATGTCTGCGGCCGCCCGGCCGTCGACGCCCACCGCGTGCGAATCCACCGCCACGGAGTGCGTGGCATCAAGATCCTCGGAGTCCATCGCTACCGACGTGGTATCGCCGCGGTCGGCGGGCTGTGCGGCGTTCGTGGCGGTCAGGCGGTCGTCGAGCGCTTCGCCGAGAATGTCGCGGGCGACCCCGGGAGTAATGCCGGAAGGTGGATAACCGAGCGCTTTCGCCAGGTTGTCCCGCGCTGCCGTCACCAACGGATCGACGGTGCGCAAACCTTCGGCCCCTTCGACCTGCGCGAGCGGCAGACCGAGCTGGGCCGCGAGCCGGTTTCGCATCGGGGTCAGCTCGTCCAGTGCCTGTGTATCTGTGGCAAGGAAGCGTTGCAGTGCCGTCGCGGGAGCGGTCGCCTCGACATGCTGGCGCAATGCCTCCGCGGCGACAGGCGGGATACCTGCCCGGTGCAGCAGTTCTCCCATCGGGTCGATCGCACCGTTGCGCTCGAGTGCGGCGAGGTGACTCGCCAGGGCCGGGGCGGGGATTCCGAGCAACCCGGCCAGGCGCGCTGTCCGGTCCGCCGGCAGATCCGGGCGGGTGAAGTCGGCCTCACTGGAGTAGAGCCCGGTGTCGGCTTCGGCCAGGGTGACGGGAAAGTGGTGCGTGGCGTATGCGTGGTGCCGGATGAACTCCGCGGTGGAATGCCGTAGAGCGCGCTGCTGCAGTTCGGGCGCCAGTTCCCGCACGGCGCGGCTCGCCTCGACGACTGCCTCGTGGTTACCGGGCGTGGGGTCGGCGTCGTGGGCGGCCACGGCCTCTTCGTAATGAATTACTGCTTCACGGACCCCGCGCAGATGCATGGCATTGCGAATCAACGCGTCCTGCGTCGACATCACCACTTGCGCGCTACCGCGCTGACCGTTTCGTGCGGTGCGGTTCTTGGCCTGTTCGTGGATATAGGACTGTTCCGGCGCCTCGGTCATCCAGACGTGCATGCCGCCCTTGGCCTTCACCGCATCCGATACCGAGATATCGACCCCGCGCTGGCCCTGCCGGTTGATCACCAGGATCTTGCCCTGCTCACCGGCCTCGTCGAACACCTTCTGCAACTGGGCTTCCCAGTCCGCGCCCCAGCCGATGATCCGTTTGGCGTCCACCGCTTCGATCGCATCTCTCGGCACACCCGCGCGCACCAGCGCCTCGACCTGACGGGCGACCAAATCGTTGCGGTGACAGAGGATCTCCTGAAACCGGCCCTTGCCGTCGGCTCGCATCTCGTTCGCGTATTCGGCGATCGTGCGCAGTTTGGCGTGTGTGCTCTCGACCACATCGTGCTGGCCCTCCACCAGCTGATGGGTCTGCGACCGCCCGACCTCGTGCGCCGGCTCCAGGTTGTAAATCTTCTGCAGCACCGGGTTCAGGTCGGTGAGAGTGCCGGACGCACCTGTCACTTCATCGAAGAAGGATTCGCTTCCGACACGGTAGATTTCGACCGAATCGATACGCTTGGCGGACTCCGCATCCGCGCGCACGACGATCCGATGCTCCTCGGCGCTCTCCCTGCGGCTCTCCGCCGCGCGGATCTCCTTGGCCTCGATGGCCTGCGCGAGGCTCGCCTTACCCGGCTCCGCGCTCCACCGTGATTCGCTCGAGGTCTTCGGGTTGCGTTGCAGCCCATGTTCGGCCTGATCGATGATGACGATCTTGCCCGTGTCCATTTCGTAGTGGACACCCTTACGGACGAGGAACTCTGCGTGGGCCGCGGTCTCCAGCCGGGAGGCCCCCATTCCATCCAGCCAGTCTTGTCCGCCGGGCAGCGCCTCGACCTTCGCCCGACCCTCGGGGGTCAGCTCGGGTTGACCGTCGTACCAGTACATGACCTCCGGTGTGCCGTCGGCCTGCATGCCGATTTCCTCGGCTATTCGCCTGAGGCCGAAATCGTCGTGCGTCAGCGACCCGTCCGCCAGTGCCTTGGTGAGAAAGTCGTGTGCGCCGAACACCTGCTGGGCCGTGGCCTCCGGCGCCGCCTGCTCGGCACCTTCCGACCGGAGGAACTGCCGTTCGCCGCGGTCGATGATGCCGTCCATCTCGTCGATCAGCGCATGGCGCGGTGGCTTGATACCGGCGTTGCACAGATGCCCGACTGTCTCGCCGGTCGCGACCACGATCGCAGGCCGCCCCTTCGTGATCGGCCCGAAACCGTTCTGCTGATCGGCGCGGAACACGTCGATCCCGAATGTGCCCAGCACATTCTGCATGTCGGCGAATTCCTCATCGCCTGTCAACAGCTTCCGATACGTGCTGACTTCGCGATTGGCCAGTCCATCGGTGGTGGTCACGAGCAGAACCGAGCCGTGTTGCACCGCACGTTGGATTGCGCCGGCCATGAATACCAGCGATTTGCCCTCGCCGGGTTTCATTTCCACCGGACGCGATTTCATCGCGTAGACGGCTTCCGCCTGTTCGACCCGCAACACCATTCCGCCGGGCACTTTCTCGCTGATCGTGCCGCGCCGGATGATCTCCATCGTCGCCAGCAACGACTGGTGCTCATCGCCGCTGTGCAGGCCGGCCATCAGCACGTCGTCCGGAAGGTTGGACAGGCGTTGACCTTCCGGAACATGCTCGGCGGATGCCCGGTGGAAGTCGATCAGCAGATCGACCGCCTTGTCGCGGTCGCTGCGCGGCATACCGGCGGCGTCGGCGAGACTGTCGTGATCGGCGGACGGAACGCTCTGCTCGTCGTGCACCGACGACGAATGTTCCTCCACGGCAGATGTTTCGGTGCCGTCCGCCTCGGTCCGGCCGGAGCCTTCGGGTCTTTCCTGACCGGACTGCTCGGCAGTCTCCTCTCGCTGCGGGGTCGCATGCTCTTCGCCACTGGACGATCCGGGTTCGCCGCGAGCACTGGACGATCCGGGTTCGCCGCGAGCACTGGACGATCCCGGTTCGCCGCGAGCGCCGGGAGTTCCCGCCTCGCCCGCAGCAGCTGGATGGGGTCGTGCCGATGTTTGCGTACCGGCACCGTCCGCGACCGCCGTGTGTTCTCCGGCCGGGCTCGGCCCGGCTTTCGCGTGCGCGCTGTTTCCTGTTGGCGCGCCGGTCTTTTCGTGAACCTCGCCGACCGGGCGTGGCGGGGCGCTCGTCGGGAGCTTCGGCGGCGGCGAGGTCTCGCCCACCGGCTCGACCGATCGGGGTGCGGTCGCCTTCCCTGCGGCGACCGGCTTCTCGGCCGGTGGCCGCTCGACCGGAGCCGCCGTCTCGGAATGTGTTCCCGACCGCGCCGCGGCGGCGTCGGAAGATGCGGGACGGATGGGTTGCCCGGGCTGTCGACCACCGGCTCCGTCGGCCGCGATCGTTGGGCCCTGCTCGCGTGAGGGTGGTTCCGCGGCCCCGGTCTTTTCCGTGGTCCCGCCA